>JALOLF010000067.1 GCA_025456085.1 Acidimicrobiales bacterium | reverse complement strand
CCGAACAGCACCCACCGGCCCGGGCCGCGCACCGCCCGGGCCAGGCGCACCACCCGCACCACCCGCACCTGCCCCGCGGCCAGCGACTCGGCCACCAGCTCGTGGCGCCACGCCAGCCGCGCGGCGCGCACCAACCCCACCGCCTCCTCACGCGACACCCCGCAGCGCGCGGAACGGCCCCAACGCCAGCACCAACCCCGCCCGGGCCCGCTC
Organism: Acidimicrobiales bacterium; assembly: GCA_025456085.1. Classification (GTDB taxonomy): domain Bacteria; phylum Actinomycetota; class Acidimicrobiia; order Acidimicrobiales; family Acidimicrobilacustridaceae; genus JALOLF01. Next base: position 21,642 of record JALOLF010000067.1, on the reverse strand, counting down.
CACCACCCCCGCCAGGCCCACCACCCGATCCCCGTGCGCCGCCGTCGACCACCCCGAGCGATCCTCGCCCACCACCCCCTCCACCAGCGCGCCGACCGCCTCCCACACGTCGCACGGCACGCCCGACGGCTCCGCACCGCCGTGGTCGAACAGATGTTCGCTTTCCATGGACCTAGTCTGCCCAGGGGGTACGACAACGAGCGGCCCGCGCCGCGGCCCGGAGCAGGCCGTGCATGCCAGCGTGGCCGACAACTGTCGCGGTCGGCGTCAGCCGTCCGGGTGCACGGGGCCGCTCGCTCGCGGCAGGGCGAGCGCAGCGGCGAGACGGCTGAGCGGGTCGGGGCGCGTCAGTCCAGGATGGCGGCCGCGATGCGCTCCTCGAGGGCCTGGTCGTCGAGCCAGCCGATCTGCAGCGACTTGGCCCGACGGAAGTAGAGCTGGATGTCGTACTCGACGGTGAAGCCCACACCGCCGAAGATCTGCTGGGCCATGGCCGTGACGTCACGGTAGGTCTGGCAGGCGAACAGCTTCGCCATGGGCGCCAGGCGGGCGATGTCGCGTCCTTCGCTGCGTGCCCAGGCCGCCTCGAAGACCAGGGTCTCGGCGCCGTCGACCGCCGTTTTGGCGTCGGCCAGGTAGTGCGACAGCGCCTGGAAGGCGCCCAGCGGCTTGTCGAACTGCTTGCGGTCCTTGGCGTACTGGGTGGTGATGTCCAGGGCGAACTGCGCGCCGCCGACCGCCTGGGCGGCCAGCAGGATGAGGCCGTCGGACAGCGCCGTGCTCCAGGTCGCCCACCCCGACCCCTCGGGGCCGATGCGGTCTGCGGCCGGCACGGTGACGCCGTCGAGGGTGACGGCCCACTGGTTGTCGGATGCCAGCGTCTTCTGCTGCGCCATCGACACACCCGAGGCGTCGGCAGCGACGAGGAACACGTCGAGGTCCTCGGCGCCGTCCCCGGTGCGGGCGAGCACCACCAGCCGGTCGGCGGAGCTCGCGAAGGGCACGTGCCACTTGGTGCCCGTCAGGGTCCACCCGTCGCCGGTGGGCGTGGCCCGGGTCTCGATCCCCAGGGGACGGAACCCGCCGGAGGGCTCGAGCACCGCCGTGGTCAGGATCGCCTCGCCCCGGGCGATGGCGGGCAGCCAGGCCTGCTTCTGCTCCTCGGAGCCGGCCGCCACCAGCACGCCTCCGCTCAGCACCGCACTCACGAAGTGGGGTGAGGGCGCCAGGGCCCGGCCCAGCTCCTGGTACACGAGGGCGCCCTCGAGGGCGGTCATGCCGGAACCGCCGTACTCGGTGGGCAGCAGCAGGCCGATCAGGTCGAGCTCGGCGAGCTGCTTCCACAGCTCGGGCGGGTACCCCACGGGGTCGTCCTCCATGGCTCGCACCACATCGAGGCCGGCGTAGCTGCTGCAGACGCCACGGACGACGTCGCGCAGCATGTCCTGTTCTTCGGTGAGGTCGAAATCCATCCTCGCTCCTCGGGTTCGGTCGATGGGGTGGATCGGGCCGGTGACCGGCCCGTCGGGTCGGCGGGTCAGGCCCGGTTCGGATCGGGGCGCCACTGGTCGCCGCGGCGGCGCCAGGGGTTGTCGTCGTCGGCGATGGGCAGGGCCACGCGGGCCTGGCAGGTGGTCTTGACGTCCCCCTCGACGCTGACGGCGATGTCGAGGTCCGCCCAGCCGCAGCCGGTGTCGTCGGTGCCGACGTCGGTGACGGTGCCGGTGAGCACCATGGTGTCGCCGGGGAACACCGATCCCTTCATGCGGAACCGCATGTGTCCCAGGCGGCCCAGGGGACCGGTCCAGTCCGTGACGTAGCGCTCGAACCAGGCGGCCTGGTTGGGCGTGTTCATGAAGATGTCCTGCGTGCCGTTGCGGTGCACGGCGAAGTCGTGGTCGTGGTGCATGGGTCGCCAGTCGCGCGCGGCCAGGGCGCCGAGGACGATGGTGGTCGCGGTCACGTCGTAGGCCAGCGCGGGGAGCTGTTCGCCCACGCTGAGCTGGTCCAGTCGTCGCGAGGTCGTCGCGGACCCGGTCGCCATCACGCCGCTCCCGTCGTGTCGCCGGCCCGGCGGTAGCCGAAGCCGGTGTAGCTCTCGATCCCCACCAGCTCGTCACGCTGGTTGAGGTACTCCACGTCGATCACCCAGAACCGGCCCGTGCCCAGCTTGGTGGTCTTGGGGGGGCTCACCGAGCGCAGGATCTGCCGGGTGCGGAGGCGGTCGCCCGGGCGCACCGGTTCGTAGAAGGTGATCGTGTTGTCGGTCATGACCGCTTCGGGCAGGTCGAAGCGGGCCTTCAGGTCGAAGTGCACCCGGAGCGGCAGGTGCTCCTCGGTGCGCCCCGGTGCCCAGTGGTGGGGGCGGAACCACACCGACAGCATGGTCGGCATGGCGATGGGACCGCCGGTGATCTGCTCGGCCGCGGCGTCGTCCCAGAAGAGCGGGTTCGCGTTCTCGACCGACGAGCAGGAGGTCCAGATGTAGCCCCGCTCGACGGGGAACTCGCCCTGCTCCTCGTACTGGACCTGCCCGATGAGGTCGGCGACGTCGTCGGGCAGGACGTCGTCGGGCTGGGTCCCGGTGGCTGCGTCGGCGTCGGTCACGCCACGACTCCTCTCTCGCGCAGGTCCGCCACCGAGGTGGCGTCGTAGCCGGCGTCGGCCAGCAGGTCGTCGGTGTGGGTCGCGGCCACGTCCGGCACCATCACGGGTTCGCGCAGCGGACCCGATCCCGCCCACACCGCGCCGACCTGGCGGAACGGCCCCGCGGTCGGGTGCTCGGCGCCGACGATGGCGTGGCGGGCCTGGACCTGGGGGTCGTCCACGATCTCGGCCACCTCGAGCACGGGGGCCACGCAGGTGTCGGCCGGGGCCAGCAGCGCGGTCCACTCGTCACGGCTCCGGGTGGCGAACACCGCTCGCAGGTCGGCGCGGATCTCGTCCTGCACTGCGTCGTCGGTCTGGTGCTCGATCCAGCGCGGGAGGTCGAGCAGCCGGCACAGGTTCGCCCAGAAGTGGGGCTCGATCGCGCCCAACGAGAGCCAGCGGCCGTCGGCGGTGGGGTAGAGGTCGTAGCAGGCGTACCGGCCGGTGAGGATGTAGTGCCCGGGGTGCGGCTCGGTGCCCGTGGCGAGGTACTCGTCGACCATGAGCGCCATCAGCCCCACCATGCCGTCGGCGACCGAGACGTCGAGGTAGGAGCCCTCGCCGGTGGCCGAGCGTCGCACCAGCGCCGCCAGGATGGCCATGACGGCGTGCATGCCCCCCGCGGCCGAGTCGGCCACGGTGAGACCGGGGATGGGTGGCCCACCGTCGGCGCGGGGCTGGGTGAGCGCCAGGAAGCCCGAGGCCGCCAGGTAGTTGATGTCGTGGCCGGCCCACTGCGACGCAGGGCCCGTCTGGCCGTAGCCGCTCGTGGAGCAGTACACGAGCCGGGGGTTGACCGCGGCCAGCTCCGGCCACCCGAGGCCGAGGCGGTCCATGACCCCGGGTCGGAAGCTCTCGATGACCACGTCGGCGCGCTCGGCCAGGCGCAGGAACGCCCCTCGGCCGTCGTCGTCCTTCAGGTCGAGCAGCACCCGCCGCATGCCCCGATGGCCGCCGTAGGCGTGGAACGGGGGCACGATCTGCACGCCACCCCGCCGGGGCACGGGACCGACCTTCACCACGTCCGCGCCGTAGTCGGCCAGCAGTCGCGAGGCGCGTGCCGCGGGCCCCACCGAAGCGAGGTCGAGGACGCGGATCCCGTGCAGGGCGGGGGCCGTCGGTGCGGCCGGGTCGGGCTCGGGCACGGGCTAGAAGTTCTTGGGAAGGCCCAGGCCGCGGCGGGCGATGATGTTCTTCTGGATCTCCGAGGCGCCGCCGCCGATGGTGTCGATCACCGTGTAGCGGTACGTCGACTCGGCCCGGCCGGCCATGGGGGCCTCCTCGGTCTTGACCCGCAGCTGGGTGCCGGGACCGCCGATGTCCATGGAGGCGTTGGCGAGGCGCCGGGAGAACTCGGTGGCGTAGAGCTTGTACTCCGAGGCCTGCAGGGTGGGCGGGGGCTGGCGCTCGCCGGTGGCCCTCGTGGCGTGCTCGGCCCGCACCGCAGCGTCCACGAAGCGCAGTCCCAGCACCCGGGCCACCTCGGCCTGGGTGTGGAGCTGGGCGATCCTGGATCGCACGACCGGGTCGTCCTTGAGGGGCACGCCGTCACGGGTGGTGTCGCGCACGTAGTCCGTCAGCAGGTCGAGGCGCTGCTTGATGGGCGAGTAGGTGAACATCGTGAAGCGCTCCAGGTCGAGCGCTTCGGAGATGTACTGGAAGCCGTGGTTGACCTCGCCCACGACGTACTCGTCGGGCACGAACACGTCGTCGATCCACACCTCGTTGGTGCGTTCGTCGCCCATGGTCCAGATGCCGTTGATGGTCACGCCGGGCTGATCGAGCGGCACCAGCATCAGGGTGATGCCGTGGTGCTTGTTGTCGGGGTCGGTGCGGGTGCCGAGCCAGTACCACTCGGCGAAGTGGGCCGAGGTGGTCCAGGTCTTCTGGCCGTTGAGGAGCCAGCCCGTCTTGCCGTCCTGTTCGTGGCGGACGGCCTTCAGCTTCATGGACGCGGCGTCGGACCCGGCGTCGGGCTCGCTGTAGCCGACGGCGAACTCCACGTCGTTGTTGAGGATCATCGGCAGGAACTTCTCCTTCAGGAAGTCGCTGCCGTGCGCGATCAGCGTCTTGCCGATGATGCCCACGCCCTTGCCGATCTGGGGTCCGCCGCGTCCGGCCAGGGCCTCGTTGAGCAGGAACTCGTAGACGCCCTCGCCCTCCTGGCCGCCGTACTCCCTGGGCCAGGTGATGCCGAGCCAGCCCTTCTGGCCCACCTGGCGCATGAAGGCCCGGCGCTTGGGCGTGTCGACGATCTGGGCCATGTTCTCCCGGGTGACGTCGAAGATCTCCGGATCGTCGTGCTCGTCGAGGAACGCCTCCACCTCCTTGGCGAAGGCTTGCTGCTCCGGCGTGAAGTCGAAGTTCATCTGGCCCCTCTCGTGCCCCCGGGACCGCGGTTCGGCACGCGCGGTCGTCGTCTCTGACGGGTCGTCAGAAAATGTAGACGCGATGGGGGCCGTCGGGCGAGCCCGTCAGGTGATGACGCCCTCGGCGCGCAGCTCGGCGAGCTCGTCGTCGTGCAGGCCGAGCTCGTCGCGCAGCACGTCGTCGGTCTGCTCGCCCACCCAGGGCACCCGGGTCTCGGGTCCTTCGGCCACCTTCGACATCTTGACGGGGTTGCCCGGGATGAGGATCGGATCGGCCTCGCCGTCGGTGCGGGGCATCTCCACCAGCATGTTGCGGGCCGCCAGGTGCGGGTCCGCGATCACGTCGGGAGCGGTGTTGGAGGGCCCGGAGACGATGCCGGCCTCGGTCAGCAGGTGCGTCGCCTCGAGCTTGGGCTTGTCGGCCAGCCAGGCCTCGACCGCGGGGCGGATGACCGACTCCAGGTTGGGGCGCCAGCCCTCGCGGGTGGCCAGGCGCGGGTCGTCCTTCCACTCGGGGTGCCCGATGAGGTCGGCCAGGCGCTCGAACTGCGGCTCGCGCACGATCTGCATGACCACGTAGCCGTCGGCCGCCTTGAAGCCCTCGACGATGAGCGGCACCTCGTCGAGCCCCTCCCGCACCCCCATCGACCAGAAGTTGGTGACGATGTCGGTCATGGACACCACGGCGTCGAGCATGGCGATGTCCACGTGCTGGCCCTCGCCGGTGCGATCCCGGTGGCGCAGCGCGGCCAGCACGCCGATGACGCCGAACAGTCCGGAGCTGATGTCGCCGAGCGCACCGACCGGGGTCGTCACCGGCGGTCGGTCGGGGCCGTTGCGGTAGGCGTAGACGCCCGACATCGCCTCCACGATGGCGGCGTAGGCCGGCCAGGACCGGTAGGGCGTGTCCACCGTGTTGCCGAAGCCCGAGATCGACAGGTAGATCGCGCGGGGGTGCACGGCGGCGATGTCGGCGTAGCCGAGCCCCATGCGGTCCATCGTGCCGGCCTTGAAGTTCTCGGCGATCACGTCGAAGCGGGTGGCGAGGCGCAGGAACAGCTCCCGCCCCCGCGGGTCCTTCAGGTCGAGGCCGACGCTGTGCTTGCCCAGGTTGTTGCGCAGATAGGTCGCACCGACGCTGCGGCCCTCGGGATCGACCATGGCGGGGCTCGAGCCCCGACCCGACTCGCCGTGCACCGGGTGCTCCACCTTGATCACCTCGGCGCCGAGGCGGGCCAGGAGCTGGGTCGCGTAGGGCAGCGCCTGCATCTGCTCGGCGCTCAGGATGCGGACCCCCTCGAGGGGCTTGCCCCATCGTTGGGCTTCGGGGTTGGCGATCTCTCCCAGGCGCATGACGTGCCTCCAGTGCCCAACGGGCCGGTTCGGATCCTGACGGGGCGTCAGGTATCGTTCCCGAATCCTGCGCCCGTCCACAACCCGGAGTGCCCGCATGCGAGGAATCCTCAGCTTCGGTGCCTACGTGCCGTACTTCCGACTTCGCCGAGAAGCGATCGTCGCGGCCCACGGCGGAGGGGGCGGCAAGGGCACGCGTGCCGTGGCGTCCTACGACCAGGACGCCACCACGCTGGCCGTGGAGGCCGCTCGGTTGGCCTTGCGCTCCCTCGGTGAGGACGCCCGCGACCTGCCCGCCTCGCTGTGGTTCTCCACCACCTCGCCGTCCTACGTCGACAAGACCAACGCCTGCGCCGTGCACGCCGCGCTCCGGCTCGACCGGGCGGTGCCCGCGGTCGACGTGAACGGCGCGGTCCGCTCCGCGGTGGGCGCGCTGCAGGCCGCCCTGGCCGCCGACGGCCCGGCACTGGTCGCAGCGGCTGACCTGCGCACCGGCCTGCCCAACAGCACCGACGAGCGCGACGGCGGCGACGCCGCGGCGGCGCTGGTGGTGGGTGCGGCGACCGAGGGCGCACCCGTGCTGGCCGAGCACCTGGGTGGGGCCTCGCTGACCGAGGAGTTCCTCGACCGGTGGCGCGTGCCCGGGGAGCCCCGCGCCCGCCAGTGGGAGGAGCGCTTCGGCGAGATGCAGTACGTCCCGCTCGCCACCGAGGCCTGGAAGCTGGCCCTGGAGCGCTGCGGCCTCGAGGCCGGTGACGTCGCCAAGGTGGCGGTGTCGGGCCTGCACAGCCGATCGGTGCGGTCGGTCGCGGGCAAGGTGGGCGCGGGCACCGGCGGCGTCGTCGACGACCTCACCACCGCCATCGGCAACCCGGGAGCCGCACAGCCTTCGCTGCTGCTCACCTCGCTGCTGGAGCAGGCCGAGCCCGGCCAGGTCGTGGCCCTGGTGGTGCTGGCCGACGGCGTCGACGTGCTGGTGTTCCGCACGACCGAGGCGCTGGCGGCGCATCGCAGCCTCCGGACCCTCGAGGCGCAGGTCGCCGCGGGGCGCGACGACCTGCCGTACCTGAAGTTCCTGTCGTGGAAGGGCATGGTCACGCTCCAGCCACCGAACCGGCCCGAGCCCAACCGGGCCTCGGCATCGGCAGCGGCCCGCAACGAGGACTGGAAGTTCGGCTTCGTGGGGTCGAGGGACCGTGGCACCGGAGCCGTGCACCTGCCGCCGGCGCGGGTCTCCTACCAGGGTGGCGCGCTCGACGACATGGAGCCGCTGCCCATGGCCGACGCCCAGGGCACCATCGTCACGTACACCGTGGACCGGCTCGCGTACTCGCCCAGCCCGCCCATCGTGTTCGCGGTGGTGGACTTCGACGGCGGCGGCCGCCTGCCGGTCGAGCTCACCGACGTCGACGCCGCGGACGTCGCCATGGGAGGGCGAGTCGAGATGACGTTCCGCCGCCTGAACGCCGCAGAGGGCATCCAGAACTACTTCTGGAAGGCGCGTCCGGTCCGCTGATCGCACACGGGGCGCGTGGCACCGGCGCCGCGCTCGCCCACCTGGGAGGAGTCACCACATGGGTTCGCACGGCATCAAGGACCGGGTCGCCATCGTCGGCATGGGCTGCACGCCGTTCCGTGAGCACTGGGACAAGGGCGTCGACGACCTGCTCATCGAGGCGGCCGAGGAGACCTTCGCGTCGGCCGGGGTCGCCAAGGACGACATCGACGCGTACTGGTTGGGCACGGCCCAGTCGGGCATGAGCGGCATCACCCTGGCCGCACCGCTCAAGCTCGAGGGCAAGCCGGTGAGCCGGGTCGAGAACTACTGCGCCACCGGATCCGAGGCGTTGCGCCAGGCCTCCTACGCGGTGGCGTCGGGTGCCTACGACGTCGCCATGGCCATCGGCGTGGAGAAGGTGAAGGACTCCGGGTACCAGGGCCTGAACGCCTTCCCGATCCCCAACGACGGCACCAACCGCACGCTCACCGCGGCGGCCATGTTCAGCCTCATCGCGCCGGCGTACTCGAAGAAGTACGGGGTGTCCGAGGACGAGCTGAAGGAGGTCTTCGCCCGCATCGCGTGGAAGAACCACCACAACGGGGCACGCAACGCCCGGGCCCAGTTCCGCAAGGAGATGTCCATCGAGGCCATCTGCAGCGCCGCCCCGGTGGCCGGCGGGCTCGGGGTGTTCGACTGCGCGGGTGTCGCCGACGGAGCTGCCGCCGCCGTCGTCGTGCGGGCCGAGGATGCGCACCGCTACACGGACGCGCCGCTGTACATCAAGGCCCTGTCGTTCGTGGCCGGCAGCGGCGCCGGTCTCATCGATCCCACCTACGATTACACGACGTTCCCCGAGGTGGCGGCCTGTGCCCGCGACGCCTACGCCCAGGCCGGGGTCACCGACCCCCGCCACCAGATCGCGATGGCGGAGGTGCACGACTGCTTCACCCCGACCGAGCTGGTGCTGATGGAGGACCTCGGCTTCTCCGAGCGTGGCCACGGCTGGCAGGACGTGCAGGCCGGGGTGTACGACCTCCAGGGCGAGCTGCCGGTGAACCCGGACGGCGGGCTCAAGAGCTTCGGCCATCCCGTCGGCGCGTCCGGACTGCGGATGCACTTCGAGAACTGGCTGCAACTGCGGGGGGAGGCCCCGTCCGAGCGGCAGATCTCGACGGTGCGCGCCGCGGGTGGCGACCGCTCGCTGGGCCTGGTGCACAACCTCGGCGGGTACCCGGGCGAGATGGTCAGCTTCGTGTCGGTCGTGGGCACCGAGCCGGGCTGAGGTCCGCGACCGCCGTACGTCCGGCGCCACCGGCAGTTCATGCCGCCCACCACCCGTCGCCGCGCAGGGCGTGGTAGCGGTCGTCGGTGGTCACGAGGTCGCGCAGCCCACGGCGCATGCGGCAGTGGATCTGGCGCACGTTGGCCGGGCGCAGGTCGAACAGCTCGGCCACCGTGTTGGCGGGGGAGGGATCGCCGTTCGCCAGCTGGATGCGGTACTGCCACAGCACCTGCTGGTCGCGTGGCGAACCGACGGTGCGCACCGCTTCGACCAGCAGCGCGATCCGCGGGTCGCGCTCGGCCAGCCGAGCGAGGTCCTCGAGCTCGTCGCTCGGCTGTCCGGGGACCTCGGGGCCGCCCGCGCCGGTCAGGTCTGCGGCGACGTCGTGGACCTCCGGGTCGAAGGTCACGGCCGGGTTGCCCAGATGGGCGGCCACGGCGTGGCGGATGGCCCGGTCGGCCCACGTCCACGGCAGTGCGCCGTCGGGCGACCACGCCGCCGCCCGGTCGACGAGCACCAGCGCCGCCTCCTGCACCAGCTCGTCCACCACGGCGCGGTCGTCGGCCAGGCCGAACTGCCCGAAGTCGCGGAGGTGGCGGCGTACGACGGCGGCGATCGAGCCGCCGAAGTCGCGCACCAGCGACACCATCGCCGACAGATCGCCTGCGGCCAGCTGGGCCATGATCACCTCCACCTGTCGTCGATCGCTCGGTCCGGCCATGTCGTCTCCCTTCGTCGGGCACGCCCCTCGGCGGCCCCAGATGGAGTGTGCACGGAGGGTGGGACAACTTTCACCGCTGTGATTCGACAGGCAGGTGGCGACCCGTCGGCGCCCGGCCCGGTCGCGGTCGGTCGCTCCCGGCGTCGACCGACGTCGAGGATCGCTCGCGGCCCACTGCTGGCTTGCGGGCGGCGGGTTCGCTCCTGAAGAGTTGGGGAAGCCCGCGAAGTCGTCCGGGGATCCCCGGATCGAACGTCGGCGAGCGCGACACTTCCCTTCGATCCCTGGAGACCTGGCCGTGAGCATCATCGAGCACATCGTCGGACGGGAGGTCCTCGACTCCCGCGGCAATCCCACCGTGGAGGTGGAGGTCGTCCTCGACTCGGGCGCGCGGGGACGGGCGATCGTGCCCTCCGGGGCGAGCACCGGCGCCTTCGAGGCCGTCGAGCTGCGCGACGGCGACGGACGCTACGGTGGCAAGGGCGTGCTCAACGCCGTCGGCCACGTCGACGACGAGATCTACGACGCCATCGTGGGCCTCGACGCCCTCCAGCAGCGGGATCTGGACCGCGTGTTGTGCGATCTCGACGGCACGGACAACAAGGGCCGCCTGGGTGCCAACGCCATCCTGGGTGTGTCTCTCGCCGTGGCCAAGGCCGCCGCCGACGAGCTCGAGCTCCCGCTCTACCGCTATGTCGGCGGTGCCAACGCCCACGTGCTGCCGGTGCCGATGATGAACGTGCTCAACGGCGGCGTCCATGCCGACAACAACGTCGACATCCAGGAGTTCATGATCATGCCGGTGGGCGCCGCCTCGTTCGCGGAGGCGCTGCGCTGGGGCACGGAGACCTACCACGCGCTCAAGAAGGTGGTGCACGACCGTGGCCTGTCCACGGCCATCGGCGACGAGGGCGGGTTCGCCCCCAACCTGGCGTCCAACGAGGAAGCCGTCCAGCTGCTGCTCGAGGCCGTGGAGAAGGCCGGGTTCACGCCGGGCGACGACATCGCCATCGCCCTCGACGCGGCATCGACGGAGTTCTACGCCGACGGCGTCTACACCCTCGCCGGCGAGAACCGCACGCTCTCGTCCACGGAGATGGCCGGCTACCTCGCCGACCTGGCCGGCCGCTATCCGATCGTGTCCATCGAGGACGGCATGGCCGAGGACGACTGGGACGGCTGGAAGGCGCTCACCGACCGGATCGGCGGTCGGGTGCAGCTGGTGGGCGACGACCTGTTCGTGACCAACGTGGAGCGCCTCGCCCGGGGCATCGACGCCGGCGTGGCCAACTCGATCCTCATCAAGGTCAACCAGATCGGCTCGCTCACCGAGACGCTCGAGGCGGTGGCCCTGGCCAACCGCTCGGCCTACACGGCCGTCATGTCGCACCGCTCGGGCGAGTCCGAGGACGTCACCATCGCCGACCTGGCCGTCGCCACGAACTGCGGCCAGATCAAGACCGGTGCGCCGGCGCGCAGCGACCGCGTCGCCAAGTACAACCAGCTCCTGCGCATCGAGGACGACCTCGGCGAGGCCGCGGCGTACTGGGGTGCGGCGGCACTGGCCCGCGGGGGTCGCTCGGGGTGAGCCTGCGTCGTGGGGAGCGACCGGTCGATGACGCGGGCGAGGCACGCAACGTCGGGCGCCTCGTCCGCCGCCTCGGTGCCCCGTTGCTGGCCGGCGTCGCCGTGGCGCTGGTGATCGTCGGCGGCCTGTTCCCCACCCGCACCTACCTCGCCAAGCGGCAGGAGGTCGCGGAGGCCGAGGCGCGCCTCGCCGGGCTGGAGGCCGACAACGCCTCCCTTCAGGCACGTGTCGAGGCGCTCGACAGCGACACCGAGATCGAACGCCTGGCCCGCGAGGACTACGGCCTGGTCAAGCCGGGTGAGGAGGTCTACCGGGTGGTGCCGCCGCCGCAGGACCCGGTCGAGATCCCGCAGGTCTGGCCGTTCAACCAGCTCCGCGACGACCTCGACGACTGATCGTGCCCGTCCACCGGCCGGGTCGGGTCGTCGTGCCGTCGTGTCCTGCCGTCGGCGGGCACGATCGTGGGTCGACGTCGCCGATCGCCACCACGCCGGGCGCCGCGCCCGGTGTCAGCCTCGCCGCCGCCACCCGGCGGTGGCGCCGCGACCGAGGAGAGGTCAGCGTGTCGAAGCGTCCCAACGACGTGGTCCCCGGACGGGTGCCCCTCCCGGGGTGGGCCTGATGACCGCGCTCCCCGGCCCCGAGGATCTGGTCGGTCCCTACGACCCGGAGGCCGTCGCCGTGTTCGGAGGTGGCGGTCATGCCAAGCAGTGCATCGACCTGTTGCAGATGACCACCGGTCACCGGGCGGCGGCGGTCGTGGACGACACCCTGCCCGTCGGCTCGTCGGTGCACGGCGTCGAGGTGGTCGGGGGCGTCGACGCGCTCGCCGCCCTGCGGGTGCGGGGTGTGCGGTTGGCGGTGAACGCGGTCGGCGGCATCTTCCACCCCGGGGCGCGCGAATCGGTGTTCGCCACCCTGGTCGAGGCGGGCTTCGCCTTCCCCGTCCTCGTCCACCCGACGGCCTGGGTCGAGCCGTCCGCAGCGCTCGCCGCCGGCAGCCAGGTCTTCGCGCAGTCCTACATCGGCAGTGCGGCCCGCATCGGCGCCGGTGCGCTCGTCAACGTCGGCGTGATCGTGAACCACGACTGCGTCGTCGGTGACATGGTCAAGCTGTCGCCCGGGGCGATGCTGGCGGGGGAGGTCGCGGTGGGCGAGTCGGCGCTGGTGGGCATGGGCGCCACCGTGAACGTCCGGCTGCGCATCGGGGCCCGGGCCCGGGTCGGCAACGGTGCCACGGTCGTCGCCGATGTGCCCGACGACGGTGTCGTGCGGGCCGGGGCCCGGTGGCCGGCGCGCCCGGAATAGGGGCCCGTCCGCTCAGGTTGTTGCGAACGCAACAGTCTTCGCCGCTGGGGGAGGAACCGATGCCCGCACATCCGACCGTGCTCGTCCAGCGCGCCGACGAGCGTCCGCACACGCGCATCGGTTGGCTGGACTCCCGCCATGCGTTCAGCTTCGGCCACCACTGGGACCCCGCCAACACCCATCACGGTCTGCTGCTGGTGAGCAACGACGACCGCGTCGCCCCCGGCGCCGGGTTCTCGACCCATCCCCACCGGGACATGGAGATCGTCACCTGGGTGCTGTCAGGTCAGTTGGAGCACAAGGACACCCTCGCCAACCGGGGGGCCATCTACCCCGGTCTGGCGCAGCGGATGTCGGCCGGAACCGGCATCTGGCACTCGGAGATGAATCCCAGCGCCACCGAGCCGGTGCACTTCGTGCAGATGTGGGTGCTCCCCGACACCGAGGGCATCGACCCGGGCTACCAGCAGCTCGACGTCAACGCCGAGCTCGACCGGGGCGGCCTGGTGCCCATCGCCTCGGGCCGCGGTCACGACGCGGCCATCGCCATCCGCCAGCGGGGTGCAGTGCTGTGGGGTGGTCGGCTGCGGCCCGGTGAGACGGTCGAGGTGCCCGACGCCCGGCACACCCACCTGTTCGTCGCACTGGGCGCCGCCGATCTCGAGGATGTCGGCGCGCTCGCGCAGGGCGATGCGGCGCGCCTGACCGCCGCCGGGAGCCCGGAGCTGACCGCGGGCTCGAACAGTGCCGAGGTGCTCGTCTGGGCCACCGACTGAGCGGTCGAGGTCGGCCGCCCGGCCGGGACGGGCTCAGGCCTGCTGAGCGGGGCGCGGGCGCACCCGGAAGCTCACGTGCCAGCCGGGTTCGCTCGTGTCGTTGACGGCCAGGCGCCACTGGTAGGAGGTGCCCGGCTGGAGGGGCAGGGCGCTGAAGTTGATGGCCAGGGGAACCCGCAGCGGCGCGCCGGGCGGCCACCCGGCGCGACGTCCGGCTTCGAAGTTGCCGCCCACCAGCACGGGGCGGTCGCTGAGCAGCACCGGCATGCCGTCCTCGTCGAGCAGCTCCAGCTTCCAGTCGTGCTGCAGGTTCGCCCGGTCCCACGGCACGTCGATCAGCACGGCCACCGCCATGGGTTGTGGGTTCGGGCCCACCTGCACCAACCCGCCGCCGAGCACGAACACCTTGCTGTCGGACACCTGGGCGGCATCGGCGAGCAGCATCGTCACCTCGACCAGCGGGCTGTCGTAGTCGCTCACCGGGTCACGGTAACCCGCAGGTCCCGGCGCGGCGAGTCCGCGGCCGGATCCTGCGGCCGTATCCGGTTGAATGGTCGGGATGGGTGAGCACGGACGAGCGAGCGCGCAGGACGTTGCCCGGGTGGCCGAGCTGCTGGGCCGTGCCCCCCAGGGCGACTTCGAGGTCGTCGTGCGCGACGCCGACGGCGAGCCGGTCGTCATCCGCAACGCCCCGTTCCTCGACGACGGGTCGCCGATGCCCACGCGGTACTGGTTGGTGGGCCGGGCCGAGGTGCTCGCCGTCAGCCGGTTGGAGTCGGCGGGCGGCGTGCGCCGTGCCGAGGAGGAGCTCGACCCGACCGTGGTCGCCGACGCCCATGCCCGCTACGCCGCCGAGCGGGAGGCCACCATCCCCCCGACGCATGTCGGACCGCGCCCCTTCGGCGGCGTCGGCGGGACCCGCCGGGGCGTCAAGTGCCTGCACACCCACTACGCCTGGTTCCTCGCCGGTGGCGACGACCCGGTCGGCCGCTGGGTGCACGACGAGCTGGCGGCCACCGGTAGCCTCCGGTCGTCGAACGAGGAGCCCTGACGTGCCTGGTCCCATCGTCGCCGCCATCGACTGCGGCACCAACTCCACCCGCCTGCTGGTGAGCGAAGGCGGCGAGCGCACCCTCGAGCGGCTCATGCGCATCACCCGCCTCGGCCAGGGTGTGGCGGCGTCGGGCCGCCTCGACCCCGAGGCCATCGAGCGCACCGTCGACGTGCTGCTCGAGTACCGCGCCGTCATGGACCGCCTCGGGGTGGAGCGGGTGCGCATGACCGCGACCTCGGCGGCGCGCGACGCCGCCAACCACGACGACTTCTTCGACGCCGCCGACCGGGCGATCGGGGTGCGGCCCGAGCTGTTGAGCGGAGACGAGGAGGGGGCGTTGTCGTTCCTCGGGGCCACTGCCGAGCTGGAGACGTCCCGGGGTCCGTTCCTGGTGGTCGACATCGGGGGTGGGTCGACCGAGTTCGCCTACGGCACGTCCACCTGTGAGTCCGCGATGTCGGTCGACATGGGCTGCGTGCGCATGACCGAGCAGTTCCTCCACGCCGACCCGCCGTCGCCCGACGAGCTGTCCGCCTGCCTGTCGGTGGTGGAGCTGCACATCGGCGACGTGCTGGCCGCCATGCCCCAGGTGCGTGACGCCGCCACCTTCGTCGGCCTGGCCGGCACGGTGAGCACCGCGGCGGCGGTGGAGATCGGTCTGCCCGTCTACGACCGCGACCGCATCCACCACTTCGTGCTGAGCAAGGCCGCGACGGAAGACGTGTTCCGCACGCTGGCCACCGAAGCGCTGGCCGACCGCATCCACAACCCCGGCCTCGAGCGGGAGCGGGCCGACGTCATCGTGGGCGGACTGTGCGTGCTCGTGCAGATCATGCGCAAGCTCGGCCTCGACGAGTGCCTGGTGTCCGAGGCGGACATCCTCGACGGCCTGGTCCGGAGCCAGGTGGGCTGACACCGGGGCCGGCGTCGTGGGGCGGCACTAGGCTGCCCGGCGTGCTGCGCAGCGACCGGGTGCTCATGGGTCCCGGCCCCTCCAACCCCTATCCCGAGGTCGCGGAAGCGTTCGCCCGCCCACTGCTGGGCCACCTCGACCCCGAGTTCCTCGCCCTGCTGGACGAGACCAACGAGCGGCTCCGTCGGGTGTTCCGCACCGCGAACCGTCTGACGTTCCCCCTCAGCGGCACCGGCTCGGCGGGCATGGAGGCGGCCTTCGTGAACGTCGTGCGCCCCGGCGACGTGGTGGTGGTCGGGGTGAACGGGGTCTTCGGCGAGCGCATGTGCGACGTCGCCGGGCGCTGCGGCGCCGAGGTGGTGCGGGTCGAGGCCGAGTGGGGTCGGCCGCTCGACCCGCAGCAGCTGCTCGACGCGCACCCGGCCCCGGCGGTGATCGCCGTGGTCCACGCCGAGACCTCCACGGGGGTGCGCAACGACATCACCTGTCTGGGACAGACGGAGGGCGACGCGCTGCTCCTCGTCGACTGCGTCACCTCGCTCGCCGGCATCCCGGTGGAGATCGACGGCTGGCACGTCGACCTGGCCTACGCCGGCACGCAGAAGTGCCTCGGCGTGCCACCGGGCCTGGCGCCCTTCACCGCCGGTCCACGGGCCCTGGCACGCCTCGACGAGCGACCCCGGTCCTGGTACCTGGACCTCAACATGATCGCCCGGTACGTCACCGGTGAAGGCGCCCGCGCCTACCACCACACCGCGCCCATCTCGATGGTGTTCGCCCTGCACGCGGCGCTCGGCGCCGTGCTGGAGGAGGGGCTCGAGCAGTCGTGGGAGCGCCACCGGGCCTGCGGACAGGCGCTGCAGGACGGCCTGGAGGCACTGGGCTTCGAGCTCTTCGCGGAGCGGGGTCACCGCCTGCCCGAGCTCACCTCGGTGTGGATCCCCGCCGAGCGCCTGCCCGACGGGATGGACGAGGCTGCCGCCCGCCGGGCCCTGCTGGAGCGCTATGGCATCGAGGTCGGCGGCGGGCTGGGTCCGGTCGCCGGACGGGTGTGGCGCATCGGCTGCATGGGCCACACCGCCCGGATGCGCAACGTGACCCTGCTGCTGGGCGCGCTCGAGGAGCTGTTCGGCACATGAGCGCCGTCTTCGGGCGCCGCGTCATGCTGCGGCCCCTCGTCGTGCAGGACTTCCCCCAGTGGCAGGAGGTGCGTCGTCGCAACGTCGACTGGCTCACCCGGTGGGAGCCACGTCGCATCCCCGGCCAGCCCGACGTGGTGGAGGATCCCGAGGCCTTCTCGATTCGCTGCTCGGCCCGGGCCCGTGAGCGCCAGCTCGGTACCGGGTTCGGCTTCGGGGTCTTCGTCGAGGGGTGCTTCGCCGGTGAGATCAACGTCTCGTCGGTGCAGCGGGGACCGTTCCAGAGCGCCTACATCGGCTACTGGATCGACGAAGCCCTTGCGGGCAACAGCTACGTGCCCGAGGCGCTGGTCGTGGTGGCCCGGTTCTGCTTCGAGGAGCTGCGGCTGCACCGCATCCAGATCGCCATCATCCCCCGCAACGGGGCCAGCCGACGCGTGGTGGCCAAGCTCGACATCCGCGAGGAGGGGACGGCTCGGCGCTACCTGGAGATCAACGGGGTGTGGGAGGACCACGTGCGCTATGCCATCACGGCCGAGGAGTGGGCCGAGCGCCGTGAGTCCCTCCTGCGGGCCTGGGTGGACTGAGCGGCCCCCGGCCGTCGCGGCCCGCCCGCTCAGTCGGCGTCGAGCGCGGCGGCCACCACGTCGGCGATGGCCAGGACCTGCTCGTCGGTGAGGTCGTTGTAGGCGGGGACGCACAGCGTCGTGCGGTAGACCTCGTCGGCCGCCGGGAGCGGGTCACCCGCCCATCGCTGGTAGGCGTCCTGATGGTGCAGCGGGAGGAAGTACCGCTTGGTGGCGACGCCCGCGGCCGCGAGCGCCGACTCGACCGCGTCGCGCCGGTCGCCCAGCACCAGACTGATGTCCTTGTAGGTCGATCGGTCGTCGGCGCGCACGGCCTGCCAGCCCACCCGGTCCCCCAGCACGGATCGGTAGCCGGCAAGGATCTCGTGCCGGCGGGCCACGGCCTGCTCGACGCCGGCCAGGGTGAGCACGCCGAGCGCGCAGTGCAGCTCGGAGATCTTGCCGTTCAGCCCCACGTAGCGGGAGTTGTAGTCGTTCTGGAAGCCGTAGCCCCGCAGGTAGCGGAAGCGATCGGCCACCTCGTCGTGAGGGGTGGAGACCAGACCGCCTTCGGCGGAGGTGACCAGCTTGGTGCCCGAGAGGCTGAACACCTCGGCGTCGCCCAGCGCGCCGGCGTGCACCCCGTCGCGCAGCGAGCCGTAGGCGTGCGCCGCGTCGTAGACCAGGCGCGAGCCGGAGGCATCGGCGACCGAGCGCAGCGCGGCGTGGTCACAGGGGTTGCCGAAGGTGTGGGTGGCGAGCACGACGCCCGGTTCGGGATGCCGCTGCACCGCCTCGGAGAGGGCGTCGGCGCTCAGGCAGAAGGTGGCGGGATCGATGTCCACGAGCACGGGACGCAGACCCGCCCACAGGGCGGCGTTGATGGTGGAGTTGAAGGTGAAGGTGGACACGAACGCCGGTGCGCCCCGGGGGATCTCCAGGGCCCGCAGGGCCAGCACCAGGCCGATGTCGCCCGAGACGACGGTGAGCACGTGGTTCGCGCCCAGATACCCGGTGGCCAGCGCCTCGAGCCGCCGGGAGTAGTCGGCGAAGTTGGACAGCATCTTCGTCGACCAGATGCGCTCCAGCTCCGCCACGTAGTCCTCCAGCGGTGGCAGTTGCGGCCGGAAGAAGGGGATGGGCCCGTCGGGCACGGTTGCGGGTGCTGGTCGCTCGGGGGTGGTGGTCATGGTGGGAGGGCTCGCGAACGGGAGCGGCGCAGTGTACCGACTGCAGGTCGATGCCCGGACGGGGCCCGACGTCGGACGCCACATCCCGAGCGGGTACCGTTCGCACTCGTGCCCGAGCCCATCCACCAGCGCCTCCGACCCCACCGCCTGGCCGGCAAGGTGCGGCGCCAGAAGCTGGCGCTGGAGGAGCGTGTCCGCGACCGACTCGAGACCGCCGAGGACGCCCGTCTGCTGGCCGTGGCCCGTGCCGGCCGCGACGTGTGCTGGACCGACGAGGGTGTCGACGAGCCGCTGGTCACCGTGCGCATCGCCACGTACAACCGCGGCCCCCTGGTGGCGGAGCGGGCCCTGGCCACGGCGGTGGCCCAGACCTACGAGCACCTCGAGATCCTCGTGGTCGGCGACGCCTGCGACGCCGAGACGGAGGCCGCGGTCCGGTCCGTGCGCGATCCGCGCATCCGCTTCGTGAACCTCGGGGCACGGGGGATGTACCCCGACCACGTCCGCCACCGACGCATGGTCGCCGGTTCCCACCCCATGAACATCGCACTGGGGCTGGCCCGGGGCTCGTGGCTCGCACCGTGCGACGACGACGACGAGATGAGCCTCGATCACGTCGAGGTGCTGCTGCGCCACGCCCGCCGGCACCGCCTGGAGATGGTCTGGAGCCGGTCGCGTCACGAGCCCTGGCCCGGCCAGTGGCAGGAGATCGGGCCCGCCGGGGTGGTCAAGGGGGGATTCGCGCACGGCTCGGTGCTCTACACCTCCGGCCTGCGCTTCCTGCGCCACTCCAACACCAGCTGGAAGATGCTGGAGCCCAGCGACTGGAACCTGTGGAAGCGCATGGACCGCATCGGCGTCCGCATGGGCTACTGCGACCGTCTCACCTACGTGAACTACCTGGGGGCGGTCCGGCGGGCATCGGAGTGGGGCGAGACCAGTTGAGCCTCGGCCGCCGGGTCGCGACCATCCGCTCCCCGGGACTGCAACCTGTCCGGCTGGCGGCGGAGTTGGATCGGCTGCGGCCCGAGCTGGTGCTGGTCGACTGCTTCGGGACCCTGCTGCACCGGTCGGTCCCCAGCGGGCGGGTCCGGGAGCTGGCCTGTGCCGAGCTGGCCGGGGCCCTGGGCCTCGTCGACGTGGCCGGGCTCGTCGCCGCCCGGCGCGAGCTCGAGCGGTCCCTGTCCGCCGCCCGCTCCGGTCCGGGTCACGTGCGCGACCACCGATCGGCCGAGCTGGCGGCTGCCCTGCACGATCACCTGGGCTCGCCCGTCGCCGACGCGGTCGCCCTGCCCTCGCCGCAGGACTTCGTGGCGCTGTTCTGCGCCATCGAGGTGGCCGTCGAGGGCGCCGTGTGCGCTGCCAACGCCCCGCTCGCCGCCGTGCTGGGTCGCCTCGCCGTGCCCGTGCAGGTGGTGAGCGACACGAACCTGAGCGCCTCGATGCTCGGCGACGTGCTCACCGCCTGCGGCCTGGGTGTGTTCCGTGATGGCGTCGTGACCTCGGCCGACGCCGGTGAGACGAAGCGCTCGGGGCACCTCCTCCCCGCGGTGATCGCTGCTGCGGAGGTGGACGCCGTCGCCGTGGTGGTGGTGGGGGACAACCCGGTGTCCGACGGCACCATGGCCGAGCGGGCGGGGGCGGAGTCCCTGCTGGTGCGGCCGGGGCGCTGGGACGACACCAAGCAGGCCTCCTCCCGGGACCTGCGAGGTGACCTCCGGCGCCGACTGCGCGACGTGCTCGCGCCGGCGGGGCCCGACGACGTCTTCCCCGAGCTGGCGCTCACGCTGTGGCTCTTCGCCACCCGCCTCGATGCCGGCGTGCGCCGACGAGGTGCCAGCCGCGCGGCCTTCCTCGCCCGTGAGGGGCTGTTCCTGCAGCGGGTCCACGAGGCGGTCCAGGACGGGCTGGCCCACGCCGGACGGCCACCCCTCGAGACCGCCTACCTGCTGACGTCCCGGAAGTCGACGCTGGTGCCCTCCCTCGTCGACCCGGCCCGTCAGCTCCCGGCGCTCGTGGCCGCGCAGCCCGGTATCACCGCCGCAGACCTGGTGGCGCTGCTGGGGCTCACGCCTCAGGTGCTGCCCGGATCTCCGACGCCGGACGAACCGCTCCGCCCGGCCGAGGTCGATGCGCTGATCGGTGCCGACGACTTCCGGACGGCGCTCGAGGAGCGCCGAGCCCGACAGACCCACCTGCTGCGGGCCTTGGTGGCCGCGGCCGACCCCGGCGAGGGCGAGCTCCAGGTGGTGGACGTGGGTTGGAAGGGCACGGTCCGCGACCACCTGGCCCTGGCCCTCGACGGCCGCGCCGTCCATGCCCATCTGCTGGGACTGCTCGGCACCGCCGATCTCCCGCATCGTGCGCACAAGACCGGTCACCTCTTCGCCAACCAGCCGGCCCGTACGCCGTACCTGCAGGTGTTCGCGCACTTCAAGGAGCTCTACGAGCTGCTGCTGGCCGCCGGTCACGGCAGCGTGTCGGCCTACGACCGGGACGACACGGGCGAGGTCGTCGTGGTGTCGGACGACGACGCGCAGGAGCGTCGCTGCCACGACGAGCTCGTCGCCCCGTTCCAGCAGGCCTGTCTCGCCCGGGTGGCGGTGCTGGCGGATCTCCTCGCGCCGGTGCGCGATCGCCCGCCGTGGGTCACCGACCTCGTGGCTGCGGCGCACGCCCGCATGGTCTACCGACCGCGACGCAGCGAGCTCGACGCCGTGGAGGCGCTGGTGCAGTACGAGAACTTCGGTGCCCGAGCGGTGAAGGCCATCGGGGCCGGCCCCACGAGCAGCCGGTCGCGGCTCGACCCCCGCCGGCACGTGTCCGGCGGCGGTTGGCCGCCCCTGCGCATGCGTCGGGCCGGGGTCGGCTGGCAGCGGGTGCCCTACAGCGCCTTCAAGGAGGCCCAGCTCCTTCGGGGCGCGCTGCGCTGACGGTGGCTGCTGCGCGCTCCCGGGCGCCGGGACGTCAGCGTCGCGGCGCGGCGGAGGGCCACAGCCCGAGGTCGACGTCGGGGAACCGCTGCGCCAGCAGCGCCAGCTCGGGCCCGTAGGCCAGGGCCAGGACCTCGCGGAGGTCCTCGTCGGGTGTCTTCTTGGGACGGGTCGTGGCATGCACCGGCCGGGCCAGGTCCGGGGGCCGGTGGTCGGGATCGAGGCCGAGGAACTCGAACGTGCGCCGGAGCTGGGCGGCGGCGTCGACCCGGCAGCGCTCGTACTGCAGGACCAGGACGC
>JALOLF010000182.1 GCA_025456085.1 Acidimicrobiales bacterium | reverse complement strand
CCCTGTGGCCGGTTGCCGCCCGCCTGCCGCGTTGGGTCGTGATCGGCATCGCCGGTCTGCTCTGCCTGTGGCTCGGTGCGACCATCGAGCGCCGGCTGCGGAACGTGCGCGATGCCGGTCACCGCTTCGGTGCGCTGCACTAGGTTGCGGGCATGGCTGAACTCATCATGCTCAAGTTCGACGACACCTACGGCGCCCAGCAGGCCATGTCGGCCGTCCGGGCCCTCGAGGAGCTGCGCTACGCGTGGGTCGACGACGTCGCCATCGTGGAGCGGCACCACAGCGGGCGCATCGGCACCCACACCACCCACGGCTCGGTGAGCGAAGGCGCGCTGTGGGGCGGGCTCACCGGCATGCTGGTGGGCATCCTGTTCCCGCCCGTTGGCTTCCTCGGCTTCTGGCTCGCCGGCAGCGCCATCGGGGGCGTGGCCGAGGCCCTCACCAAGAAGCACGGCCTCGACAAGGAGATGCTCGACGAGATCAAGAACTCCCTCGACAAGGGCACCTCGGCGCTGCTGCTGATCGGCCTCGAGGGTGACGTGGACGAGATGGCCCGGGCCTTCGAGCCCTACCAACCCACGCAGGTCATCCGCCGCGCACTGGCGGACGAGACCGTCGACGGGCTGAAGGACACCCTCACCGAGGCCGAGCAGGCCGAGCAGGCCGATCAGGCCTGACCCCGGCGTCTCCGGTCAGTCTCCGGCGGCGAGGACCACCGCCAGGTTCTGTGCGGCCTCCACGACGCGGGCCGCGCCAACCACCGGGGCGAGGGTGATGAGCACGCCGGCGAGCTGCTCGCTGGTGACGCCGCTCTCCTCGAGCACGTCCATGGCCAGGGCGTAGGAGGCCGCCGGCGCGCCGGCGGCCACCATGCCCGCGAAGCGCACCAGCGCGTACGTGAGGTGGTCGAAGCCCGAGGAGGCTCGGTTCTCGGCGTTCATCTGCAGGACCACGCCGGCGACGGTCGCCTCGCCCACGCGCAGCGCGTCCAGCCGCTCGATGATCTCCGTCGAGTCCATGGTTCTCCTCCGCTCCGGACGCCCGTCGCCTGGCGGGCGATGCGGCGCTCAGGTTAGGCCCTCCGGGTCGGGAGCGTGGCGTCCACGACCCGGCCGCCGGGGTCGTTGTGTGCTACAAGTACCTTCTGCCGTCGCCCGAGCGGGGCGCGACCGACTGCACGACCGGGGGAACGCCATGGCGCATGATCTCGTGATCCGCAACGGGCTGGTGGTGGACGGGACGGGGGCGCCCGCCCGCCGGGCCGACGTGGCCGTCGACGACGGCATCATCACCGTCGTGGGGGAGGTCGACGCCGACGGAGCCGCGGAGGTCATCGACGCCGACGGACTGCTCGTCACCCCGGGGTGGGTCGACATCCACACCCACTTCGACGGGCAGGCCACCTGGGACTCCGAGCTGGCCCCCTCGGCCTGGCACGGCGTCACCACCGTGGTCATGGGCAACTGCGGCGTCGGTTTCGCGCCGGCGGCGCCCGAGCGCCACCAGTGGCTCATCGGTCTCATGGAGGGCGTCGAGGACATCCCCGGCACCGCCTTGGCCGAGGGCATCCAGTGGGAGTGGGAGAGCTTCCCCGAGTACCTCGACGCGCTCGAGAAGCGGCACTGGACGATGGACGTCGGCACCCAGATCCCCCACGGGGCGCTGCGTGCCTACGTCATGGGCGATCGGGGCGCTCGCAACGAGCCGGCGACGCCCGAGGACGTGGCCGAGATGCGCCGCCTGGTGCACGAGGCCCTCGAGGCCGGGGCCCTGGGCTTCTCCACCAGTCGCACCCTGGCCCATGTGGCCATCGACGGCGCGCCCGTGCCCGGCACGTTCGCCGCGGAGGACGAGCTGTTCGGCATCGGCGAGGCCCTGGCCGAGGTCGGCGCCGGCGTCTACGAGCTCGCTCCCATGGGCTCGGCGGGTGAGGACGTCGTGGGCCCCCGCAAGGAGGTCGACTGGATGCGGCGCCTGTCGTCCGCCATCGGGCGCCCGGTGAGCTTCGCCCTGCTGCAGGTCGACGCCGCCCCCGACCTGTGGCGCGAGCTCATGGACGAGAGCCTGCGTGCCGTGGAGGAGGGAGCGGACCTCTGGCCCCAGGTCGCGGTGCGCCCCACCGGTCTGCTCGCCGGCCACCAGACCACCTACAACCTGTTCGACGTCATCCCCGCCTACGCCGAGCTGCGGGCCCGGGGTCTGCCCTTCGAGGAGCTGGTCGTCGAGCTGCGCCGTCCCGAGGTGCGCGCCGCCATCGTGGGTTGGCAGCCCGATGCCGAGACCGAGGCCCGTCTCGCTGCGGCCTACGAGGTCACCTACGTCATGGGCGCGGCGGGCGACGCGGGCCCCGACTACGAGCCGGGCCCGGAGCACCGCCTCGCCTCCGTGGCCGCCCGCGAGGGTCGCAGTCCGCTCGAGGTCGCCTACGACGCGATGCTCGAGGACGAGGGTCGGGCCATGCTGCTGGTGCCCATCCTCAACTACAGCGAGGGCAGCCTCGAGCCCACCCGCGAGATGATGCTGCACCCCCGGGCCGTGATCGGGCTCTCCGACGGTGGGGCCCACGTGGGGGTCATCTGCGACGCCTCCGCCCCCACCTATCTGCTCACCCACTGGACGCGCGACCGCACCCGGGGCGAGAAGCTCCCGCTCGAGTGGGTGGTGCGCAAGCAGACCCGCGACACGGCCCGCCTGTACGGGATGGCCGACCGGGGAACGCTCGAGCCGGGCATGCTCGCCGACGTGAACGTCATCGACTACGAGCACCTGCGCCTCGAGAACCCGGTCATGGCAGCCGACCTGCCCGCGGGCGGCAAGCGACTCCTGCAGCGGGCCCGGGGCTACGTCGCCACCGTCAAGCGCGGCGTCGTCACCTACCGCGACGGCTGCGACACCGGCGCTCGCCCGGGTCGGCTCGTGCGCGGCCCGCAGCCCGCCCCGGCGGGCTGAGGATTCCCTACGCTGGGGCCATGCTCGACCTCAGCTACCTCGGCATCACCAACACCGGCACCGTCTTCCACAACATCTCCACGCCAGCCCTGTACGAGGAGGCGATCAGGCGTCGGGAGGCCATGCTCAGCCATCTCGGGCCCCTCGTGGTGCGCACGGGCCAGTACACCGGCCGCTCGGCCGACGACAAGTTCATCGTGCGGGAGCCCTCCTCGGAGGACCGCATCTGGTGGGGCAAGCACAACCGGCCCATCGAGGAGTCCGCCTTCGACCGGTTGCTCGTCCGCCTCGGCGCCTATCTGCAGGGCCGGGACCTGTTCGTGCAGGACGTCTACGCGGGCGCCGATCCCGACTACCGGGTGAAGGTCCGGGTGATCACGGAGCACGCCTGGCACAGCCTGTTCGCCCGCAACCTGCTGCTGCAGGAGCTCGACCTCGACGTGGTGGCGCAGTTCGCGCCCGACGTGCACGTCATCCAGGCGCCCGACTTCCACGCCATCCCCGAGATCGACGGCACCCGTAGCGAGGCGTTCATCCTCGTGCACTTCGCGCGCCGGCTCATCATCATCGGCGGCACCAGCTACGCGGGTGAGATCAAGAAGTCGGTGTTCACCTTCATGAACTTCCTGCTGCCGCCCAAGGGCGTGCTGTCCATGCACGCCTCGGCCAACCAGGGCCCCGAGGGCGACACGGCGATCTTCTTCGGCCTGTCGGGCACCGGCAAGACGACGTTGTCCGCGGATCCGGATCGGGCGCTCATCGGCGACGACGAGCACGGCTGGAGCGACAACGGCGTGTTCAACTTCGAGGGCGGCTGCTACGCCAAGGTCATCCGCCTGTCGCGCACCGCCGAGCCCGAGATCTACGAGACCACCCGGCGGTTCGGCACCGTGCTCGAGAACGTGGCCATGGACACGCGCACCCGACGCCTCGATCTCGACGACGCCGTGCTCACGGAGAACACGCGGGCCGCGTACCCCATCAGCCACCTGCCCAACATCGTGCGGGGTGGCCAGGGCGGGCACCCGCGTTCGGTGGTGCTGCTGACCGCCGATGCCTTCGGGGTGCTTCCGCCGCTGGCCCGGCTCACCCCAGACCAGGCCATGTACTGGTTCGTCTCCGGGTACACCGCCAAGGTGGCGGGCACCGAGCGGGGTGTGACCGAGCCGTCAGCCACGTTCTCGCCCCTGTTCGGCGCCCCCTTCATGCCGCTGCACCCCACCGAGTACGCCGAGCTGTTCGGCGAGCGGGTGCGACGACACGGCTCGGCGGTGTGGCTGGTGAACACCGGTTGGTCCGGCGGGCCCTACGGGGTGGGAGAGCGCATGTCGATCGCCTGGTCCCGGGCCGCGGTGCGTGCCGCGCTCGACGGGTCACTCGACGGGGCGGCGTTCGACGACGACCCGGTGTTCGGCTTCGCCATACCCCGTTCGTGCCCGGGTCTGCCCGACGAGGTGCTCCAGCCCCGCCGCACCTGGAGCGACCCGGCGGCCTACGACGTCGCCGCCGCGGACCTCGCCCGTCGGTTCGCCGAGAACTTCGCCCAGTACGCCGACGTCGCGTCGCAGGCGGTGCGCGACGCCGGCCCCCGCGTCCCGTAACCGCTCGCCCGTCACCGCCTACTCGTACGCCCGGCCCAGCTCGACCAGCAGCTCTGCGAACTGCGGGCCCAGGTCGGGTGCCCAGTCGCCGGGCGTGTAGGTCACGGCTCGGAGCCGCCCCGTGTAGGGGAAGCAGCCGCGGCGCTCGTACAGCGGCCAGGACACGGGCGAGCGCCGGTCGATGCCCACGTCGATGCCCTCGAAGGGGGCCATGGCCATGAGCAGGGGGAACGGACCGCCCTCGGCCACCGTCGTGGCGTCGACCCGGACCTCGACCTGCAGCCGCTGCTGGCCGACCGAGGCGACGTCGAGGCTGACCGCACGCGCCCCGTCGGCCAGGGGGCCGCACCGCAGCTCCTGCAGGTGCCCGTAGCCGTTGTGGGCGTAGACCAGCTCGCCGTCCTCCACGTAGCAGACGTAGCCGCCGCCCTGGTCGCCGTGGGCCACGAGCACCCCCTCGTCGCCCGTGTGGTGCTCGAGGTCGATGTCGATGCGGTAGGACCGCAGGTTGATGAGCTGCTGGGAGCGGTAGCGCTCCAGGGTGGGTGTGCCGGCGGCGATGCGCACCGGTGAACGGAGCTGCTCCTCGGTCGGCGGTCGCAGCACGTACTTGAGCCCGGTGCCCTCGTCGAGCGGGAACACCTGGTTGGCCCAGGCGGCCTGCTCCCAGGCGGTCTGGAGCTCGGCCAGCTTCTCGGGGTGCCGGGCCGCGAGGTCGTGCACCTGGCTCGGGTCACGCCGGACGTCGAACAGCTCCCACGGCTCGGTGCTGAACGCGGTGTGGGCGCGGTGCACGGTGACCGCCTCCCAGCCGTCGCGGTAGAAGCCCCGGTGGCCGACGCACTCGATGTACTGCTCGGGGTGGGTGGAGGGGGCGTCGGGGTCCTCGAGCGCGGCGGCGAAGCTGGCGCCGGCCGGCGGTTGCAGGGCGATGCCGTTGCGGGCCGTGGGCGGGTCGATGCCGATCAGCTCGCACAGCGTGGGCAGCAGGTCGGTGACGTGCTGGTACTGGCGGCGCAGGCCGCCGGGGTCGCGCAGGCGGGCCGGCCAGCTCACCACGGTCGCCACCCGGTGCCCGCCCTGGTGGGCGTTGATCTTGTAGAGCCGGAACGGCGTGTTGCCCACCATGGCCCAGCCCCGGGGGTAGTGGGGCAGGGTGCGGGGTCCGCCGAGCAGCTCCAGGTTCCCGAGGTCCTGCTCGAGGTCCTCGCCGATGAGCATGTTGAGGGTGCGGAAGTAGGCCGAGGTGCCCTGGGCCTCGCCCTCGCGGGAGGCGCCGTTGTCGGCCAGGAACACGAAGACCGTGTTCTCCCACTCGCCCAGGTCCTCCAGCGCGGTGCGCAGTCGCCCCAGGTTCTGGTCCACGTTGTCGAGCATGCCGGCGTAGACAGCCATGTAGCCGGCGAACAGTCGTTGCTCGTCGGCGGTCAGCTCGTCCCACGCCGGCACCTCGTTGTCGGGCTCGTGGTTGCGGGGCGCCAGCTCGGTGCCCGGCTCGATGACGCCGAGCTCCAGCTGGCGCCGGTAGCGGGCGTCGCGGATGGCGTCCCAGCCCGCCTGGTAGCGGTCGGCGTAGCGGGCGATGTCGTCGGCCTTGGCCTGCAGCGGTGCGTGCATGGCGGCGTGGGAGAAGTACAGGAAGAAGGGCTTGGTGGGGTTCGACGCCTTGGCGGTGCGCACCATGGCGACGGCCCGGTCGGTGAGGTCGTCGGTGACGTAGTAGCCGTCGGCGTAGCGGTCGACCTCCACGGTGTGGTTGTCCTCCACCAGCCGGTGCGGGTGGTGGGCGTTGGTGAAGCCGTCGAGGAAGCCGTAGAAGCGGTCGAAGCCCCGCTGACAGGGCCACGACGACCGGTCGGCGCCGTCGTGCTGCTGGGAGTCCTTGGTCAGATGCCACTTGCCCACCATGAGCGTCGAGTAGCCGGCGTCGCGCAGCACCTCGGCCATCGTGGCCGTGTCCTCGGCCAGCTCCATGGCGTAGCCGGGGAAGCCGGGGTCGGAGTGGCAGACCGTGGCCATGCCGGCGGCGTGGGGGTTCACGCCGGTCAGCAGCGCCGCCCGGGTGGGCGAGCACATCGGCGTCACGTGGAAGTCGGTGAAGCGCAGGCCCTCCGCCGCGATGCGGTCCAGGTTCGGGGTCTCGATCTCCGAGCCGAAGCACCCCACGTCCGAGAAGCCCAGGTCGTCGACGAGCATGACGACGACGTTGGGGGCGCCTTCCGGTGCGGTGGGGCGGGGCGGCCACCACGGCTCCGAGGTCGCGAAGACCCTGCCCACCGTTCCCTCGAAGCCTGCGTACGCGTCCATCTGTCCCCTTCGGCCGCCGAACGGAGCTGACGCTACCGGAGGCGGCGTCGCTCACGCCGCCTCGCCGAAGCGCCGCCGCACGGCGGGATCGAGACCGGGTGGTCCCGTGCGATACGGTCGTCCGTCGGGGTGCAGGAACCGGAGCTCGGCGTGCACCAGCCGGTGATGGTGGGGGCAGAGCAGCACGAGGTTCTGGAGGTCGGTGGAGCCGCCTCGGGCCCAGTGCTCGATGTGGTGACCGTGCAGGTGGGTCTGGCGACCGCAGCCGGGGAAGCGGCAGCCGTGGTCGCGCTGGTGCAGCAGGCGCATGAGCCACGGCGGAACCGTGCGGGTGACGCGGCCCACCCCGACGGGCCGGCCCCTCTCGTCGGTGAGCACGAGCTGCGCGCGACCGTCGCAGGCCAGGCGACGAGCGGTCTCGGCCGCGAGCGGCGTGCCGTCGGCCAGCTCGGCGTGCTCGGGCGCGCCGCGG
>JALOLF010000066.1 GCA_025456085.1 Acidimicrobiales bacterium | reverse complement strand
GTGCACCAGCCGGTGATGGTGGGGGCAGAGCAGCACGAGGTTCTGGAGGTCGGTGGAGCCGCCTCGGGCCCAGTGCTCGATGTGGTGACCGTGCAGGTGACGCGGCCCACCCCGACGGTGGACCGGTCGGCGTCGGCGCCGGCCTCCATCGCTGACACGGCGAGGCCTCGTGGTGGTCGAGTGCGGCGACCACCCGGGCCAGATCGTCGAGCGGGAGATCGGCGGTGAGACGCCCCATCGTTGCGTCGGGCAGTGTGCCCGTGCGGACCTGACGGCGTGCATGGGCGTCGCGGGTGTCGGCCGTCGAGGGGCGCCGACGATGGCGGGCACGACGCTCGGGCTCGGCCACCGAGAGCCGGCGCGCCTCCTCGGCCCACTCCTTCCGAACAGGTGTGCGATGACAGGGCGCTGACTCGGCGCGTGCAATGCCCTTTCGTGATGCATCGGGTCGATCCACCCTGCTGGCGCCGCCGTGCGACGACGGTGCCCGCGAACGGGTCGAAAGCCCCTGGATGGCCCGTGGCCCGACCACGGACAGTCGGAGGAGATGTCGGCGACGCCTGTGGAGGCGACGAGCAGATGGCCAGTGAGAAGCAAGCCGGACCGACCTCGGTGGCGACGGACGAGCACACCATCGTCCCGCGGCTGGCACCCGTCGCGGCGGTCACCGTCGGGGTGGGACTGCTCGTGCTGGTCGGCGCCGACGGGTCGCCCCTGTGGCGCGTCGTGCGGGTGGTGGTCGTCGCGGGGGCGACCGCGCTGGCGTGGCGGGTGCTGCGTGGCGGTGACGCGGCCGCGTCGGCGGTGGCCTTCGCTGTCGGGGTGGTCGCCTTCCCCGTCGGGGTGGCGATCGCCGGCCCCCACCTGGCCAAGGCCGGCGCCCACCCGCGCTCGGTGGCCGGTCTGCTCGTGCTCGGCGGCGGCCTCGTGCTGCTGGTGGTGGGCGCGGTGGGTCTCGTGCGGCGCGCCCGGTCGTGGTGGCGCATCCCCGTCGCGGTGGGCCTGGTCGTGACGACGCTGTTGGGCCTGTGGACGCTGGGCCAGGCGGTGGCGGCGACCAACGTGCCGCCCACCGAGGTCGGTGCCACCACGCCGGCCGCGCGCGGTCTCGCCTACGAGGACGTCACCTTCGACACGCCCGACGGCGTGACCCTGGCGGGGTGGTGGATCCCGTCGGGCAACGGCGCCGCCGTGGTGCTCGCCCACGGGGCCGGGTCCACCCGCGCCAGCGTGCTCGACCAGGCCACCGTGCTGGCCCGGAACGGCTATGGCGTGTTGGCCTTCGACGCCCGGGGGCACGGCGACAGCGACGGCCGGGCCATGGACTTCGGGTGGTGGGGGAACGAGGACGTGGCCGGGGCCGTCTCCTTCGTGGCTGCGCAGCCCGGCGTGCACGGCGCACGCATCGCCGCCGTCGGCCTGTCCATGGGCGGTGAGGAGGTGCTCGGTGCGACCGCGTCCGATCCCCGCATCGCCGCGGTCGTGGCGGAGGGTGCCACCAACCGCGTCCCCGACGACAAGGACTGGCTCTCCGAGCGCTACGGCTGGCGCGGCGCGGTGCAGGAGCGCATCGAATGGGTCGTCTACGCGGTGGCCGACGTCCTCACGTCGGCCGACCAGCCCATGGGTCTGCGCGATGCCGTCGTGGCGACCGCACCGCGTCCGGTGCTGCTCGTCGCCGCGGGCGACGTGCCCACCGAGGGCGAGGTGGCGGACCGGCTGCAGGCGGGGTCGCCCGGCAACGTCGAGGTCTGGGTGGTGGCCGGTGCCGACCACACCGGCGGCCTCGAGACCGCGCCCGAGGAGTGGGAAGCCCGTGTCGTGGGCTTCCTGGACGAGGCGCTCGACGTCCGCGACGGAGGCGGCTGAGCCCGACCCCTGGTGACGGTGGCGCGGCTACGGTCCGGATCCATGACCACGTTCGGCCGTCGTGCCGCCGCCGGGAGCTGAGCCGTGGCGCCGGCCCGGGTGATCCTGTCGACCGCCCCCCTGCGGGGTCCCGGCCTCGAGGAGCTGCGCGCCCTGGGAGAGGTCGTGCTCGACCCGTGGATCGACCACCAGCCCTTGCGCATCCTCGGACCGGAGCAGCTCGCCGAGCGCGTCGAGCAGGCGGGCGCCAGCGTGGTGATCTGCGAGGCCGACCTCTGCTCGGGTCCGGTGCTCGACCTCCCGCTGGAGGCCATCGGCTCGACCCGCGGCGACCCCACCAACGTCGACGTCGCCGGGGCCACGGCCCGGGGCATCCCGGTGCTGCGCGCCCCGGGCCGCAACGCCGACGCGGTGGCCGAGCTGGCGGTCGGTCTGCTGCTGGCCGCCACCCGGGGCATCGTGGCCGCCAACCGGGACGTGCGTGAGGGCCAGGTCTTCCGTGACGGGTCCATCCCGTACCAGCGGTTCCGGGGGTGGCAGCTGGCGGGCCGCACGATCGGCGTGGTGGGTCTCGGTGCCGTGGGACGGGCCGCGGCGTGGCGCTTCACCGGCCTGGGCATGCGGGTCATCTCGGCCGACCCCTTCGTCGACGACGCGACCCACGCCCTCGACGACCTGCTGGCCGAGGTGGACGTGGTGTCGATGCACGCCGCGGTCACCCCCGACACGGTGGGGATGATCGGGGCCGAACGCCTCGGCCGCCTGCGTCGCGGCGCGGTGTACGTGAACACCGCCCGCGCCGCCCTGCACGATCTCGACGCGCTCACCGCGGCACTGGTCTCGGGGCACCTGGCGGCCGCGGCCCTCGACCACGTCGAGGGCGAGACCCTGCCCACCGACCACCCGCTGGTGCGCCTGCCCAACGTGGTGCTGACCCCCCACATCGGCGGCGCCACGTACGACACCGAAGCGAACCACACGGCGCTGATGGCCGCCGGGCTGCGGACCCTGCTCGAGGGTGGCCGTCCGTCCAACCTCGTCAACCCGGAGGTGCTCGATCGTGTCTGAACCCGTGGTGTCTCCCACGACCACGCCGGAGGAGGTGCTCGCCACCGCGCAGGCCATGCTGGCCGCGGGCCTGGTGGAAGGGACCGCCGGCAACCTCTCCGGCCGCCTGCCCGGCGGCCTGGTGTGCCTCACCCCGTCGTCGGTGGCCTACGGCACCATGACCGTGGCCGACCTCGTGATCGTGGACCTCGACGGCGCAGTGGTGTCGGGGGTGCGGGCGCCGACGACGGAGAAGGACCTGCACCTCGACGTCCTGCGCGCCTACCCCGAGCTGGGGTCGGTGATCCACACGCACGCCGTGCACGCCACGATGTTCGCCGTGGCCCGCGAGCCCGTGCCGGCGGTGGTCGAAGAGGTGGTCGTGTACCTCGGCGGGGACATCCCCTGCTGCACCTACGAGGAGACGGGCACCGCCCGACTCGGCGCGGTGGTGGCGGCGCAGCTGGCCGACCGGGGCGCGGTGCTGCTGGCGAACCACGGCCTCGTGACGTGCGCGGCCACCCCGGCCAGAGCGCTGCACAACGCGGCGCTGGCCGAACGGACGGCGCAGATCGTGTGGGGAGCGCGGGCCATGGGCGCCACCCTGCACACCCTGCCGGCCGAGGCCATCGCCGACATGGCAGCCGTCTACCGGTTCGTGCGGGACAACCCGCCCGGCTGACCGCCGCCCTCCCCGGCCGCCACCGCCTCGTCGCTCAGCATGCGGAAGCGGGTGTAGCGCGCGGCCACCGGTCCGACCCAGGACGGGTCCGGCTCGACCCGGTGATCGGTGCGCGCCCAACGGCAGGCGTCGGCCGTACCCGACTCCAGGCCGGCCACGCAGCGGGCCAGGAACGCGGCCCCCAGGGCCGCACCCTCCGGGACCGCCACCACGTCGACCGGGAGCCCGGTGGTGTCGGCCAGCGCCTGCATCCAGGACGTCGAGCGCACACCGCCGCCGGTGGCCACGATCCGCCGGGGCGCCAGGCCTGCCGCGGCGGCGAGGTCGAGGTGATGGCGCACCACGAAGCCGGCCGCCTCGTGGGCGGCCCGGCGCAGGTGGGCCGCCTCGTGGTGCAGGGCCAGTCCGTGGGCCGCGGCCCGCAGGTCCCGGCGGTGCAGCGGGGTGCGCTCCCCCCGCACGTAGGGCAGCCACACCGGTAGGTCGTCCGGCTCGACGCCGTCGGCCGCGTCGAGCGCCTCCGGCGCCAGCCAACGCGCCACGCGGTCCTGGAAGAGCCCGCCGGCGTTGCTCGGCCCGCCGATGAGCACCTTGCCCGGCGCCGTGTGCGGCACCGTCCACAAGCCGGGCACGGTGCGCCACTCGTCGAGGACGCCCCAGGTGATGAGGGTCGCGCCGCAGATCACCAGCACGTCGCCGGTGTCGTCGGCGCCCGCCACCAACTGCTCGCCCAGGGCGTCGATGGTGCCGCCGCCCACGAGCGCGCCGGCCGCGGGGAGGCCGTCGAGCACCCGGCCGACGGGCTCGACGCCCGGCACGACGTGGGGGAGCCGGTCGGGCGCCGTTCCCACGGCCGCGGCCTCCTCGGCGCTCCAGCCCACGAAGTCGAACAGGGGCACCGCGGTCATGGCCGTCGTCGAGTCGATGGCGCCGGTGCCGGTCAGGGCGTGGTTGGCCACGGCCTGTGCCGGCCAGTAGCCGGCTGCGTGTGGGGCCTCACGGGCCAGCCAGGCGAGGAAGGCCAGCACCTCGCCGTTGTCGCCGGGCTGCGAGGGGTCGTTGCGGTCCGACTCGCCGCGGTGGTCGCCGTACAGCAGGCCGGGTGAGATGCCGTGTCCGGCGGCGTCCACCGCCCCGAGCGACGGGACCATGGCCGAGACCTCGACCGCGGCGACGTCGAGGTCCCGGGCCACCCGGGTCAGGGCCTCGACCACGTCGGCCCGCCACGCCCGGTCGATGTCGTGCTCGAACGCGCCGGAGGTGGGGGAGCGCAGCTCGTGGGGGACACGCGCTCGGGCCAGGACCCGTCCCTCGTCGTCGGCGGCGACCGCCTTGACCGCGGTCGTGCCGATGTCGATGCCCACCGTCACCGGGCCGCGTCTGGTCCCCGGTCCCGACATGGCCGTCAGCCTAGGTGGGTACGGGTCAGGCGCTGAGGAGCCCCAACCCCTCGGAGAAGACCACCACGCCGAAGACCAGGAACAGCACCGCCATCACCGCGTCGTTGTGGACCGACAGCCAGCCCTGGAGCTCGGTGAGGGTGGCCCGGGCCTTGGCGCCGCCGACCAGGTAGTACCCCACGGCGAGGGCGACGCTGGCGCTGCCGACGAGGACGAACACCGCCAGGGCCACGACGGCATCGCTGCCATCCACCCCGAGCTGGGCCACGCCCGCCGCTGCGCTGGCCGCCAGGATGAGGTTCTTCGGGTTGGCCGCGGACAGCGCCAGCGCCAGGCCGAAGGTCTTCACGGGGGTGAAGTGGTCGATCTCGGCCATCCACTTCGGCATCTCCGGCTGCTCCCCGGGGCCCGGCCGTCGTGACCAGTTGCGGTACGCCGCGCCCAGGAGGACGAGGCCCAGCACGATCTTCAGCCACGAGACCGAGTCCGACGCCGTGCTGTCGTCGGCCACGTCGCTGGCGTCGGCGAGCGAGTAGACGACGGTGACCACCACGGTGAGGCCCAGCACCCAGCCGGCGAGGAACACGGGGCCGTTGACCCGCGCCCGGGCCGAGAACAGCACGAGGATGGCAGCGATGATGGGGATCGGGCTGATGCCCACCCCGACGGCGAACGGCAGCACCTGACTGACGGCTTGACCCATGTCGGTGACTCTCCCACGCCCGCCCGGGTGAGGCCACGATGCGAGGGCCCGTCGTGTGGGTGACGATCGGCCCTTGCGGGGCGACTGGGCGTCTCCTAGGACTGAGGACGCGAGGTGAGGTGCCGACTCCTCCCACGGCAGCGGCGACGTGCATCAGCGCGAGAGCAGCATCCGCAACCGCATCCGACCACCGACGAGAGCACGGAGCGAGCTCGTCGAACAGGCGAGCTCGTCAGCCGGGGAGGAGGTACGGCATGGATGTCGTCATCCAGACAGAGGGGCTGACCAAACGGTGGGGTGCGCTCACCGCCGTCGATCACCTCGACCTCCAGATCGCCCCCGGGGAGTGCTACGCCTTCCTCGGCCGCAACGGCGCGGGGAAGTCGACCACGGCTCGGATGCTGCTCGACTTCATCCGGCCCACCGAGGGCACCATGCGCGTCCTGGGCGGGACGGGCAGCGACCCGGCGGTCCGGGCCCGGATCGGCTACCTGCCCGGCGACCTGAACCTCCCCCGGGCCATGACCGGGGCCGACGCCATCGCCTACTTCGGCGGCCTCGAGCAACGACGCCGGGCGATCGACCCCGAGCCCCTGATCGAGCGGTTCGGCCTGCAGCCCCATCGGCCCTTCCGTGAGCTGAGCACCGGCAACCGGCGCAAGGTCGGCCTGGTGCTGGCCTTCATGGCGAACCCGGAGCTGCTGATCCTGGACGAGCCGACCAGCGGCCTCGACCCGCTGTTGCAGGAGGCGTTCCGTGACCTGCTGGCCGAGCGGAAGGCGGCGGGGGCCACCATCTGGTTGACCTCGCACGTCATGGCCGAGGTCGAGCGGGTGGCCGACCGGGTCGGTCTGGTGCGCGACGGGAAGCTGGCCCGTGAGCTCACGATGGCCGAGCTGCGCCACCAGGCCACCGGCCAGATACGACTGAGCTTCCCGGCGCCGGTCGATCCCCACGAGCTGCGGACCGTGGCGCACGTGACGAGGGCCGAGGCCGAGGCACGCGATGTCGTCGTCGCCGTGGACGGCCCGGTCACGGACCTGCTGGAGCGGGCGGCCGAGCTGGGCGTGACGGGCATCGAGACCGAGCAGCGTGACCTCGACGACATCTTCCTGGAGATGTACGAAGCGGGAGGGACCTCGACATGAGCGGGTTCTGGACGATCTACAGCCGTTGGTTCCGCGACCGGCTCCGCTCCACGATCTTCTGGACCGTCGGCATCGCACTCGTGGTGGTCGCCTCGGCGGCCTTCTACCCCTCCCTGTCGGGTGCCTCCGGCGGGGGCCTCGACAGCGGCGGCGCGGCGATGAGCTCCCTGCTGGGTCTGTCCCAGGGCATCGACCCCGGGTCACCGCTCGGCTTCCTGTGGATCTCGCTGTACGCCAACATCTACCCCTGGATGCTCATGGCGCTCGGGGTGGCCCTCGGCGTGGCGGCCATCGCCGGCGACGAGGAGACCGGCGCCCTCGAGTACCTGCTCGCCAAGCCGGTGACCCGCACGACCGTGGCTCTCGCCCGCATGGCGTGCGCGGTCACGATCCTGTTCGTGGTCTCGGCGCTGTCCGGGTTGTCGCTGCTCGTGACGCTCCCGCTGTTCGACCTCGACGAGCCCGCCTCGACGACGACCGCGGCCGGCGCGTCGGCGTCCACGACGGCACCAGACACGGCCACGGCGGTGCCCACCACCACGGCGCCGGCGACCACGACGCCGGCCACGACCGGAGCCACCGAGGGCGTCACGGCCGTGGACATCTTCAACGGCACCTTCTCGTCCTTCGCGGTGGCGCTCGGTCTGGCCGGGATCGCCTTCGCGCTGGGGGCGGCCACGGGTCAGAAGGGACTCGCGCTGGGCGTGGCCTCCGCGTTCGGGATCGGGGGCTACGTGCTCTACACCCTGTCCAACATGACGGGCAGCCTCGAGCCGCTGACCTGGATCTCGCCGTGGCGGTGGTACGTCGACGACGCCATGTTGATCAACGGCCTCGCCTGGGACGTGGCCCTGCCCTTCCTCGGCGCGCTGGTCGGCTTCGTGGCGGGCTGGCTGCTGTTCCTGCGGCGCGATCTGCAGAACCCCTGACCACGGGCCGGCAGCAGACGACGGCGTCCCCGTCTACGCGGCGAGGACGCCGTCGGTGATGGCCACCGTGCGGTCCGCGTAGTGGGTCATGCGCTGGTCGTGGGTCACGATCACGGCCGCCGTGTTGCGGGCCTTCACCTCGCCCACGATGAGCTCCATGACCTGTTCGCCGAGCTTCGTGTCGAGCGCCGAGGTGGGCTCGTCGATGAGCACCAGCGCCGGCTCGTTCATGAGCGCCCGTCCGATGGCCACGCGCTGGCGCTCGCCACCCGAGAGCTGGCCCGGCAGGTTGTTCATGCGGTGGCCGAGGCCGAGCTCGTCGAGCAGGCGCTCGGCCCGCTCCCGGGCGGCCTTCTTCTCGCGCTTGGAGAACTCGGCCACCACCAGCAGGTTCTCGCGTGCGTTCAGGAAGGGCACCAGGTTCACGGACTGGAACACGAAGCCGACGCTGTTGCGTCGGAAGTCGGTGAGCTGCTTGGCCGAGTAGGCGGTGATCGCCTCGCCGCCGACGAGCACCTCACCCTCGCTGGGGGAGAGCAGGCCACCGGCGATCGACAGCAGCGTGGTCTTGCCCGATCCGGACGGGCCGACCAGGGCCAGGATCTCCTCGGCTCCCACGGTGAGCGAGGCGTGGTCGAGGGCGACGATGTGGTCCTCGCCCGACTGGTACACCTTGCGCACGTTGTTGAGCACCAACGCGGACATGGGATCCTCCATGGGTCAGCCGATGGCCGAAGCGGGGTCGATGCGGGTCACCCGGCGCAGCGAGATGACGCTGCCCAGGGTGGCCACCACGAGCAGCAGGGCCAGGCTCGACAGGATGCGTGCCGGCTCGAGCTGGAAGGGGACGGCACCGGGCGGGATGCCCAGCGCCGCCAACTCGACGAACAGCGTGCCGAGCACGAACGAGACGGCGGTGATGACCAGCGACTGGGTCAGCACGCTGGCGAAGATCTGGCGGCTGGACGCGCCGATGGCCTTGAACACCCCGTAGAGCCGGGTGCGCTCCAGGGTCAGGAGGGCGAAGAACAACGCCACGACCACGCCCGCCACGAGCAGGGTCGTGCCGATGATCTGGTTGAACGTCGAGGCCTGCTCGTCGATGCCGGGGATGGACCCGATGGCGGCCTCGACGTCGACGGTCCTGGTGAGGCCACCCGTGGCGGCGTCGATGGCGGCAGCGACCTCGTCGGGGTCGGCTCCGTCGGCCACGGTCACGGCGAGCGTCTGGAAGGTGCCCTCGGGCAGGCTCGAGTCGGGACGGGACGAGGCCAGGATGCCCCGCCACGTCGCGGGGTCGACCCACAGGCCGGACTGGCCCAGGTAGTTGCCGTCCTCGATCCAGCCGACGACCTCCAGGGGCACCTGCTGGGGGCCCATCTCGAGCACGTCGCCGACGGACACGCCGTTGGCCTCGAGCGAACGGTCCGCCCAGGCGGTACCGGCCGCGGGCGGGTCGGGAACGGAGCCGGTCGCGGTCTCGTAGCCGACCACGGCGGTGTTGGCCGGTTCGGTCTCGTCGGGGACCCGGGCGCCGACGAGGGCGAGGCCGAGCCCGTCGGCGTCGGCGACGCCGGGAACGGCCTCGACCTGTTGGCGGGTCTCGACGTCGATGCGGGAACGGATGAGCGAGGTGCGGGAGTCCGAGGAGAAGGTGAGGAGCTGGGCGTCCTGCTGGCGCAGCACGCCGGTGCTGCCCAGGTAGAGCCCGTCGAGCAGCCCACCCAGGAACAGCAACAGCACGGTGAGCAGCCACAGGGCGGTGCCCACCACGGCGAAGCGCAGCGGTTTGCGGCGCAGCTCGAGTACGGCGAGCCTCATGCCAGGCCTCCCAGCGACTGACGCGACACCACCGTGGCAGGGTCTTCGCGCACCACGCGGACGATGGCCACCGAGGCGCCCAACGCGGCCAGCACCACCACGGCGACGCTGGTGGCGAGGACCGTGCCCACGCTCACGGTCAGCGGGAGCCCGGCGTCGGAGCCCGAGACGAACAGGGCCAGCAGACCGTAGGCCACGAGCAGACCGAGGCCCATGACCACCGCGATCTGGGTGAAGAGGTTGCCGATCAGATAGCCGGGCGAGGCACCCACGGCCCGCAGCAGCACGAGGGCGTCCTGCTTCTGCACGGTCAGGATGAGGAAGAAGAAGCCGACCACGAGGGTGACCACCACGAAGGTGAGGCCCAGCACCAGGAAGAACGAGGTGTTCACCTCGGCCACGCCGGGCGCCCGGGCGGCAGCGTCGTCCCGGGTCAGGGCCTCGACGCCCTCGACCTCGGCGGTGATGCGGTCGGCGAGGGTGGATGCGTCGACGCCGTCGGCGGGTTGCACGGCCACCAGGGAGGGGAGCACGGCCGCGGCGTCGGGGTTCACGGCCCGGCGCAGCTCGCCGTAGGTGTCGAAGTCGGTCCACAGCGTCGGTGCGGCGCTGTAGAGGCTGTTGGCGGTCTGGCCCACGATCACCAGCTCGGCACCGCCCGACGCCGTGCTCACCGTGTCGCCCAGGCCGAAGCCCTCTTGGGCGCTCTCCCGCGAGGCCAGGGCCTCCCCCGGCGCGGCCGGTAGCCGACCGGCGACCACGTTGGTGGGCTCCCCGGGGCCGCCGGGCTGGAAGCCGAAGATCGAGGCGTCGACCTGCTCACCGTCGGCGACCATGGTGAACGTTGCCTCCCCGAGCGGCGCCGAGGCCGCCACGCCGTCGACCGCGGCGATGGCCTCGACCTGGGGAGGGGTGATGATGGAGCCGGCCACGTTCTGGCGGGCGTCCTCGCCGTAGACCAGCACCGGTGCGGACTGCTCCCGGATGGCGCCGATGAAGCTGGTGATGAGCGATCCCAGCAGCACCTGGAAGAACAGGATCAGGAACACGAGCAGGCCGACGGCGCCGGCCAGCAGGCCGAAGCGCAACTTGGCGCGACCGATCTCGGAGCGGGCGAGCAGCACGACGGGCAGGCTAACGCCCGCAGGCGGCTTTGCGGCTACATGCTCGGCAGCTCACGAGGCGGACGTCGCCACCCCCGGCCACACCACGCCCACCACCCGGTCCGGCCAGGACCGGGGAACCCCGTCGCCGGTGAGGTAGCGGGCGTAGAACGAACCGACCAGCAGGTTGACCGCGGCGTCGAGGTCGGCGTCGGCGCGGACCTGGCCGCTGGCCCGACCCGCCTCGAGGATGGCGAGCAGGCGGGCTCGGCGCGGGCGCAGCAGCCGGTCTCGGAAGCGGGCCACCAGCTCGGGGGTGTGGTGCTCCTCGGCCAGCACGGTTCCCAGCATGGCCAGGCCGTTGGGGCGCAGCAGGGATCGTTGGAAGGCGCGCAGCAACGACACCAGGTCCGCCCGCGTGTCACCGGTGACCGGCGGGGACTCCCGGGCGGCCAGCGCCGCCAACGCGTCGGTGGCCAGGTCGGCCTTGGAGGACCAGCGGCGGTACAGGGTGGGCTTGGCGACGCCCGCCTCCCGGGCGATCGCCTCCAGGGACATGCGGGCGTAGCCCTGCTCGGCGAGCAGCTGCTGGGTGGCTCGGATGATGGCCGCGTCGACCGCCGGATCCCGAGGGCGGCCTCGAGGGCGCACCCGCTCGGGGGCGGTTGCTGGTGGTGCCGGCACCGCATCCTCCTGACGACTGGTTATCGTTCCGGTACCGTATCGGAAATGATGGAGGTGCCGAGGCGATGGCCGTTCCGTTCCCCGAGCCGCACGAGACGAAGCTGGTCCCACCCGACGAGGCCGAGGTGGGCTTGCTGGGCCGCGGCGTGTGCACCGCGGTGGCCCCCGACGGCGGGCTCACGCCGCTGCAGCGAGTGCTGATCCGGGCCCTGTTCGACTCCATGACGGGGTTCCCGGTCGATCCCGACGCCATGGCTCCCATCACGGCGGAGGAGCTCGCGCTGGCGCTGCGCGACCGCAACGAGCAGTTCCGTGCCCGGATCGTGCAGGTCATGCTGCTGTGCGAGCTGATCCTCGTGCCCCTCCCGCCCGAGGTGAGCAGTCGGGTCGAGGCCTTCGCGGCCGAGCTTGGCGTCGACGACGGGCTGTTGCGGGTGGCCCGCCGCTACGCGGAGGGCAGCCTGGGGCTGGCGTTGATCGACTTCAACCGCAACGGCTACACCGCGGACTGGGACCCGGGTGCCACCGACCACCTGCACACCTCGCAGGCGCTGGCCGAGGCGTGGGAGATGGCGCCGGACGATCCGGCGCTGGCGAGTCGGTGGGCGGCGCTGGAGCAGTGCCCCGACGGGTCGCTCGGCCGGCGGATCTGGGAGTTCTACCGGGCCCGGGGCTTCACGTTCCCGGGTCTGCCCGGCAGCGCGCCGCCGCTGCTGGCCCAGCACGACTGGGTGCACATCGTGGCCGACTACGGCACCACGGTCGAGAGCGAGCTCGAGGTGTTCGGCCTCATCGGACGGGCCATCCCCGACCCGCGTGGCTTCTCGTTGCTGGCCATGGTCATCGGGCTCTTCGAGACCGGCTACGTGCACGCCGCAGCCGGGCTGTTCGAGTACGACCGGGGGCATCTGTCCCAGGAGGGCATGGCGGTGCGGCTGGCCGACGCCATGCGCCGCGGTGCGCTGTGCGGGCGGGACCTGCTGGCCATGGACTGGTTCGCCCGGGCCGATCGGCCGGTCGAGGAGGTGCGTGCCGAGCTGGGCATCGTGGACAAGTCCGCGGCGGCCGTGGCGGCGGGCTCGGTCGGGCCGTGGGAGCCCGGCGGCATCTCGCCGTACCAGCTCGGCGCCGGACGCGAACGGGCCGCGGCCGAAGCCCGCCCCTACGACTCCTACGGCGCCGCAGCGGCGGACGACGCCTCCGCGTGAGCGGCCCGAGGGGTCACGAACCGCAGATCTGACCGTCAGGAGGAGTTGAGATGAAGATCGCGATCATCGGTGTGGGCAACGTGGGCCGCGCGCTCGGCCAGGCCTGGGCCACACGCGGCCACGAGGTGGTGTACGGCGTGCGCGACCCCGGCGCCGAACGGCACCGGGCCCTGCTCGAGGCGTCGCCCGGCGCGTCGAGCGCGTTGCCGGCCGAGGCGGCCGCCGGTGTCGACGTCGTGGTGCTGGCCACCCCCTGGGCGTCGAC
Organism: Acidimicrobiales bacterium; assembly: GCA_025456085.1. GTDB lineage: Bacteria > Actinomycetota > Acidimicrobiia > Acidimicrobiales > Acidimicrobilacustridaceae > JALOLF01. The sequence continues at coordinate 8,960 of JALOLF010000066.1, read as the reverse complement.
CCTCGACGCAGCACGGGCCCTCGGCGATCTGGGCGGTGCGGTGCTCGTGGACGCCACCAATCCGCTCGTGGACGGGGACGTCGACCCCGGCGTGCGCTCGGGGGGCGAGGCGGTGGCGGCGGCCGTCACCGACGCCCGGCTGGTGAAGGCGTTCAACGCCACCGGCTCGGCCAACATGGCCGACGCCTCCTATGGCGCCACCCGACCGATGCTCCCGCTCGCCGGTGACGACGCCGCCGCGAAGACGCTGGTCGCCGGTCTGGCCGCCGAGCTGGGCTTCGACCCGGTCGACTGCGGCGGTCTGGCGGCCAGCCGGGAGCTCGAGCACCTGGCGCTCACGTGGATCCGCCTGGCCTACGCGTTGGGCAACGGGCCCGGCATCGCCTTCGCCCTGCTCCGACGGTAGCCGGCGTTCGGCTGCCGGCTACGGACTACCGGCGGTCACCACGAACGACGCCACCGTCGTGGCGCTGCCCCCGATGTTGAGGGTCAGGGCCCGCTGTGCGCCCGGCACCTGGCACTCGCCGGCGGTGCCGGTCACCTGGCTGGCCGCATCGAACAGCATGCGCACGCCGGTGGCGCCGACCGGGTGGCCGACGCCCATGAGACCGCCGCTGGGGTTGATGGGCAGTGAGCCACCGTCGAGCACGGTGCCGTCCTCGATGGCCTGCCACGACTGGCCGGCGGGGGTGATGCCCAGGTGGTCGATGGCGGCGTAGTGGCTGATGGTGAAGCAGTCGTGGGTCTCCACGGTGTCGACCGCGGTGATGTCGCCCAGCCCGGCTCGTCCCAGCGCGTCGTCGACCGCCTGGCACACGTGGGGGAGCAGGTGCACGCCGGCGGGCGCGGCGGCGAGCTTGTCGGCCATGCGCATGCGGCCGGTGCGGTGGCCCCACCCGTCGATGCGGGCGAACCCGTCGAGGTCGAGGCCGTGGCGGCGGGCGTGCTCGAGTGCGCCCCGGGGCGAGGCCAGCACCACCGCCGCCGCGCCGTCGGTGACCTGGCTGCAGTCGAGCTTGTGCAGCCTCCCGGCGATGGGCGGGTTCGACTCGGCGTCGGTGGCGAACGCCTCGTCGGGCAGCGACCAGGAGCGGGTCTGGGCCAGCGGGTTGCGGCGGGCGTTGGCGAAGTTGGACCGGGCCAGGGCGGCGAGGTGGTCGTGGTCGAGCCCCCAGCGCTCGTCGTAGGCGTCGGCCAGATCCGCGAACAGCGACGGCCAGGGGTAGTCGCGCCCGGCGATCTCCTCCGGTGTCCATGCCGCGGCGCCCAGCTTGGCCTGCGACTCGAACCCGTTGACGTTGCGCATGAGCTCCACGCCCACCACCAGGGCCACGTCGTAGCGCCCGGCTGCGAGGTCGGCCATGGCGGCCAGCACGGCCATGCTGCCCGAGGCGCAAGCCGCCTCGTGACGCATGGTGGGGAGGCCCTCGAAGGCCGGGTCGGCCTCCACCAGCAGCCCGCCCAGGTGGCCCTGGTTGCAGAACAGCTCGCCCACGAAGTTCCCGACGTGGCCCACCTCGACCGCGGTGGGGTCCACGTCGGCGTCGGCCAGCGCGCCCTGTGCGGCGTCGCGCAGCAGATCGGCGAGCACCAGGCCCTCCCGGGTCCAGTTCCGGGCGAAGTCGGTCTGGGCGCCGCCGAGCACGAACACCGGCGCCGCGGTGGCGGCCACGTCAGAGGGTCCGCTGGCCGGCCAGCTCCTCGGCTGGTACCCACCAGCAGTGGTAGCCGATGGGTACCCGCTGGGGGAGCCGGACCCGGGCCACGGCCTCGTCGGTGGGGCGCTGCGCGTCCACGACGTGCAGCTCGGAGGCGCCGGTGGCCTCCTCGACCACGAAGGTGACGAGGTAGCCGTCGTCCTCGCCCTGTGCCCCCTGCCGGGGCGCGAACGCGGTCTCGCCGCCGTACCAGCCCGTCGGCCAGCGGTGGGTCTGGCTGGAGCCGGTCTCGGTGTCGTACTTGATGACCGCGTCGAACGTGAGCGACGGCGCCGGAACGAAGCGCTGCACGTAGCCGTAGCGCGACGGCCGTCCCATGGCGCGCTGGTCGATGCGGGGGAACTCGCCGACCGTGTCGTCGAGCTGCTCCTCTTTCAACACCCCGGTGGCGAGGTCGAAGGTCCAGCGGTGCAGATAGGGCTCGAGGCGGAGCTTGCCGATCGTCGGGATCTCCTCCTCGCCGTCGTGGGCGATGGGATCGGCGATGCGGCACCCCACCAGCACCACCCGGTCGTCGCCCTCCTCCCAGGCGTTGACCACGTGGTACATGAAGCACGGTTCGGCGTCGAACCAGCGCACCTCGCTGCCGTCGCCGTAGCGGGGGATGAGGCCGAAGCGGGTGGGCTTGTCGCGGTAGAAGCGCAGCTTCGAGCGGCCCTTGGCGAGCTGGTCGGGGTCGAACAGCATCGACATGTCCATGAGGACCGACCACCGGTCGGTGATGGCGATGTCGTGCTGCAGGCGCGGGCCGGGCAGGTCGACCTCGGTGCGGTGCACCACCTCGCCGTCCGCCGAGATCACGCCATAGGTCAGGTACGGCGGGAACGGCTGGTAGTCGAACACGATCAGCTCACCGGTGCGAGGGTCGAGCTTCGGGTGGGCCGACAGCGTCGGCATGGCACCGCCGAAGGTCTCGGTGCCGCACGTCGCCAGGTCGGGCAGGCGCACCCGGTAGGCCTCGCCGCCCAGCCACCACAGGGCCAGGAGTCGGCCGTTGTGGTACACGAGGTCGGTGTTGGCGCTGTCCTTGAACGGGCCCAGGGGATTGGCGAGGTCGATGGGCTCCTCGATGCCGGTGAACAGGCACTCGCCGGCTGCGCTCTCGGCGTCGAAGGCGCTCGTGCGCACCCAGCGGTTGGCGTAGGAGGCGGTGCCGTCGGCGAGGTGCACGGCGTGGACCATGCCGTCGCCGTCGAACCAGTGGTAGCGACCCTTGGGTTCGAAGCGGGGGTTCGATCCGTTGCGGACGTACACGCCGCTCAGGTCGTCGGGCAGCTCGCCGACGACCTCGAGGTCGGTCGCGGCGACCTCGGTGTCCACCGGGGCGAACGGCCCCTCGAGGTACGGGCTGCGCGTGACGCTCATGAGGTCCCCCTTCGACGGCGTCCCCAGCCGTCGGGGAGACGGTACCCGACCGGGCGGTGCTCAGGAACCGGACCGGGCGACGGGGTGCACCGCAGCAGTCGGCAGCTCGCCGTGGACGGCCACGTGCCAGAGGTGTTCGGCGGTCTTCCAGTCCAGCTCGGGTCGAGCCGCGGCCGGCGACAGGCCCGGCGCGTGCGTGGGGATGCGGACCCGCACCGCCGCAGGGCGGATCTCGAAGTGCAGCGGCCCCTCGAGCACCATGGCCTCGCCGTCGACGCCGATCTCGATGGGCGAGCCCGAGTCGAGGTCGAAGGTAGGGGCGGTCCACTGCTCGTAGCCCGGGAAGTCCTGCATGCGTCCCCGGGTGCGCAGGGTGAGGAACCGGGTCATCTCGGCCGCGCTGGTGATGCTCGCCGTCACGATCTCGAGCCGGCCGGTGTCGATGCGGGGTCGCGTGCCGAACACGGTGATGCGGTTCAGGTCGTAGGGGTTGTTCGAGACCTGGATGAGATGGGCCGAGGTGTGCGGCGCGCCGTCCGGGCCGGTGAAGCGCAGATCGAAGGGCTCGGCCTCGGGCCCGAGCATCTCGGGCAGCAGCTGCAGGGTGGTGCCGGCCTTGTCGTCGCGGTAGGCGTCGCTCTGCACGATCTTGGCGTACAGGCCGAGGGAGCAGTTGTTGACGAAGACCCGGCCGTTGACCTCGGCCAGGTCGATGGGGCGCTCGAGCGCCTCGCCGAAGGCGTCCAGCGCGCCGACGACGTCGTCTCGGTCGATGCCCAGATCGAGGGCGAAGTGGTTGCGCGTGCCGGCCGGGACGACGACGTGGGGGATGCCGTGGCGTGCGGCCACGCTGGCCACCAGGGCCTGGCTGCCGTCGCCACCCGCCATGCCGATCACGTCGCAGCCCCGGGCGATGGCGTCCTCGGCGAGCTGCAGCAGGTCCTGGCCCTTCTCGAGCACGATCGGCTCGATGCCGCGGGCGCGGCACTCCTCGACGAGGTGGAACTTCTCGGCCTTGCCGCCCCCCGACTTGGGGTTCATGATCAGCGTCGCCCGACGGGCCGGCCCGACCGGTTCGCCCACGATCTGCGCCTTCTGCAGGGTGGGCAGATCACGCGCCAGCGCGATGCGCGCGCAGGTCGCCGACGCGGCGACGAGGGCGATCATGACGACGGCCTCCACCAGTCGGCCGTCGCCCACGAACAGGACCATGGCGGCCACCAGGCCGACGGCGGCGACGACCAGTCCGGCGATGCGCCACGCCTCCCGCCGCGTCACCGCCCACCAGGCGCCGACCACGGCCACCATCAGGAACACGACGGTGCCCAGGAGGAGCAGGACGTTGTCGAGGAAGAACACGACCGCCCCGATCAGCGCCGCCGCCCAGCACGCGAGCGCGGCGACGGCGGCGAGACGGCGGGGTCGGCTGTGGGCGTTGGGGTCCATGGCGTGGTGAGTCCGTGTGTCGCGAGTCGGTCTGTGGGGGACGCCTCGCGCGGGTGGGCGCGGTCGGCATCGGGCGCAGGCTAGGTCGCCGCCGGTACCGCTGCCCGTATGCTCGCCGGGTCGCCGACGTGGGAGGAGCCGGTGTGGCCGAGCTCGTGATGATCGTGTTCGAGGGCTCGTCGACGGCCCACCACGCGCTGGCGCAGGCCCGGTCGGTGCTCGACCGACGGGCCTGGGTCGACGACCTCGCCGTCGTCGAGCGCCACCGCAGCGGCCGGGTGGCGACCCACACCACCCACGACTCGGTCGAACGCGGGGCGAAGCTCGGTGGCGTCGCGGGGCTGGTCGTCGGCCTGGTCTTCCCGCCGGCCATCGTGGGTGCCGCCCTGCTCGGCGCCGGACTGGGGGCCGGTTGGGAGAAGGCCTCCAAGGAGCTCGGCCTCGACGCCGGCGTGCTGCGCGAGATCCGCGACGCGCTCGCCCCGGGACAGTCCGCGCTCCTGCTCTACGCGCCCGAGGGCGATCTCGGCTCGCTGCTCGAGGCGGTCGCCGCGTTCGGCCCGAGCGCGCCGCGCCGCTTCGTGCTCCCCGACGCGAACCCGTTCGACACCCACGGGTAGGCTGCCGGCGTGGTCATCTTCCTCTTCATCGCGCTCGCCGTCGTCGTCATCGGTCTGGGCGAGCTCGGTGGCCGACGCTCGTCGAACCCCAGCCTGCGCATCGGGGCGTACTGCCTGGGTGCGGCGTTCGGGTTGATCGCGCTGAGCCTGATCTTCACGGGCTGAGCAGGCCGCCGGCCGGCGCCACCCGGTCTCAGGCGGTCGGCGGGGGAGTGGTCTCGTCGCCCCGTCGGAGCGCGAGCAGCGGACGCGCCGCCCGCGCCTCCCAGGCGTACACGACCTTGGTGCGCAGCACGATGTCGTGCAGTGCCAGCCGGCGGGAACTGACGAGGATCCACAGCACGTCCACGCCGAAGGTGACGGTCTGCATGACCGGTGCCACGACGGCGCGCACCAGCGAGTGGAGCACACCGAGGTTTCCGTCGTCACGCCGCACGACCCGCAGGCCCATCAGTCCCTTGCCTGCGGTGCGTCCGAATGCGGCCAGCCCGAACCAGCTGTAGACGAGCGACCAGCCGAGGAACGACGCGGTCAGCACGATCGGTTCCACGCTGACGTCGCTCAGGTTCTTGCCGAACAACAGGCTCAGGATGAACACCGTCCCGGCCAGCGTGAGGTTGAAGGCGACGGCCACGATCACTGCGTCGAGTGCGAAGGCGATGCCTCGCGTCACGAAGCCCGCCGTCTCGCCCCGGCGGTCGGGCGTTGCCTGCGCATGGTTCGTCGGGCCGGTCACCCCCGGTCGCCCCCGCCTTCGCCCTCGGCCTCGGCGTCGGGCCTGCGGCCCAGCAGACGTCCGACGAGGCGACCCACGGTGTCGTCGGCGGTGACGGCCCGGCTGCGGGCGGAGGTCACCGCCCGGGTGGCCACGTCGCTCGACTGCTCGGCGATGAGCTCGGGCAGCTCGAGGCGCTCGAGCACGTTGTCGATGTCGACCTGGTCGAGGGCGGCGTCGACGATGGGGTTGAGGTTGACGCTGTGGATCAGGGCCGGGACGTCGACGTGCTCGCCCACCGAGTCCAGCACGGCCGGGATGTCGACCCGTTCCAGGACCGCGCCCAGCAGGTCGGCCACGTCGACCTGCTCGAGGAGCGCATCGACCAGCGCCTCGAGATCCAGCCCGCCGATCACCCCGGCGAGGTCGAGGCGCTCGATCAGGGCGTTGAGGTCGACCTCGGCCACGATGCCGTCGACGTCCACCCGGCGGATGATGCCGTCGACGTCGACCCGGTCCAGGATGCCGTCGATGTCGACACGGCCGACGATGCCGTCGATGTCGACCCGGTCCACGATGCCCTGCACGTCGAGTTGGCCGACGATCACGCCGACCACGTCGCCGATCACGGTGCGGGTCGCCTCCCCGACCGAGGCACGGCTCTGCGTGACGGTCACCCGGCCGGTCTGCACGAGCTGCGACGAGGTCTGGTCGATCGCCGCTCGGGCGCCTCGTGCCACCTGGTCGAGGCCGAGGCGTCGTCCCGCGGCGCGGGTCAGACCGAAGGCGCCGCGCACCAGGCGTCCGCTGGTCGCGGTGACCTCCACCGCGAGGCCGAGCGCAGCGTAGGGGAGGTCGGTGATGGCCGGTGTCTGCGACGGACCGGGTGCCTCGATGGTCGGGAGTGACGCCGCGTCGACCGGCATCGGCAGCAGCCTCCGGTCGGTCGAGCCGCCGTCGCCGGGCTGCGCGTCCACGACCGACATCAAAGCAGATGATCGCTCCGTTGTCCCTCCTCTGCGGAGGGCGACCGCTCCACCACTCTCCGTGGTGGAATTGCCCAACTCTTCATCGCTCTGCGCGCGTGGATGGGAGTACGCTGCCGGGAGGTGACAAGCCACCGGTAGGCGGAATCCGGTGGCGGAGGTGACGAGCCATGAGCCTGATCGAACGGTTGCGGGATGCCGGCGAAGAGCGCGCCGCGGCGCGCGAGGAGTTGGCGGTGACGGTGGTCGACCCCGACGTCGACGTGCCCTACGTGCTGGAGCTCTCACCGGCGCTGGCGGGCCGGCTGCAGCGCTACCTGCAGGAGGAGATCCCGACCTTCCGGGCCCGGTTCGCGGCCGAGGTGGCCTGGTTGCGGCTGGCGTCGATCGCCGAGCCCGACCGACCGGCTGGCGCCGTGGGGGCGTTCGGTGACGACGCCGCTGCCGGTCGCCTCCACGGTGACACCGATTGTCGCAACTGCGGTGGCGTGGGCAGCGTGACCCGCGTCGACCTGACGTTCGGCACGGTCTGGGTGGCGTGCCCGGACTGCGGCTTCCGCTGGGGTGTGGCAGTCGAGCCAGGCTGACCGGAACCTCGGGAACGTCGCGGGGCCGTCCGGCGTTCATCCCCACGAGACCCGACGTCCGCTCGGGTCCGTGGAGGGGGCTTCGATGCTCTTCGGCCGTCAACAGCCACGCCTGCCCGAACCGGGCGAGATCCTGCCCGGTCGAGCCGAGGCGATGCCCGTCGTCGAGTCGCACCTGGTCAGCGGCCGTGCCCTGACGCCTCCCTACCCGGAGGGCCTGCAGACCGCCGTGTTCGGTCTGGGCTGCTTCTGGGGCGCGGAACGCCGCTTCTGGCAGACGCCCGGGGTGTGGGTGACCGCGGTCGGCTACGCCGGGGGCACCACCCCGAACCCCACCTACGAAGAGGTGTGCTCGGGTCGCACGGGCCACGCCGAGGTCGTGCTGGTGGTCTTCGACCCCAACGAGATCACCTACGACGGGTTGCTGAAGGTGTTCTGGGAGAGCCACGACCCCACGCAGGGCATGCGCCAGGGCAACGACGTGGGTACGCAGTACCGCTCGGGGATCTGGTGCGCCGACGACGCACAGCGCGCCGAGGCCGAGGCGTCACGGGAGCGGTACCAGGAGCGGCTGCGGGCGGCCCGCCACGGCGACATCACCACCGAGATCGCCCCTGCCGGCGCGTTCTACTTCGCCGAGCCGTACCACCAGCAGTACCTGGCCCGGAACCCCAATGGCTACTGCGGCCTCGGCGGCACCGGCGTCACCTGCCCGGTGGGGACCGTCCCGGCCGACTGATCGCACCCGAACGCTCAGACCCCCCGCAGGGTGGCGAGGATCTCCTTGCAGGTGGGGCAGACGGGATAGCGGTCGGGATCGCGGGTCGGCACCCACCGCTTGCCGCACAACGCCGTGATGGCCTCGCCCGTGACGTAGGCCCGAGCGGCGTCGGCCTTGCGCACCACGTGCGAGAAGCGATCGTGGTCGCCGTCGTCGGTGGTGCGGAGATCCTCCTCGAGGAGCGTGCCCGTACCGGTGCCCGGTGCGTCGGTGGTCATCCGAGCCATCGTGGCACGTGCGCCGCGCGGTGGGCCACCTCGACCGTCCCGCCTGCGGTCCGGCAGGTGGTTGGCGGGCGAGACTCGGGTAAGTTGCCCGGCAACGCCCATCGACCCGACCCACGAGACCCCGAGAGGATCCCGGCATGGCCTTCGAACTCCCTCCGCTGCCCTATGCCCAGGACGCCCTGGCCCCGCACATCAGCCCCGAGACGCTCGAGTACCACTACGGCAAGCACCACCAGACCTACGTCACCAACCTGAACAACCTGACGGCCGGCACCGAGGACGAGAGCGCGTCGCTGGAGTCGATCATCCTCAAGGCCGAGGGTGGGCTGTTCAACAACGCCGCCCAGGTGTGGAACCACACGTTCTACTGGCACTCGATGAAGCCGGGCGGCGGCGGTGCCCCCGCCGGTGAGGTGGCCGAGAAGGTCGACGCCGCCTTCGGCTCCTACGACGAGTTCCGCAAGCAGTTCGCCGAGGCCGCCACCACCCAGTTCGGCTCCGGTTGGGCCTGGCTG
>JALOLF010000181.1 GCA_025456085.1 Acidimicrobiales bacterium | reverse complement strand
CGCACCGCCGGGGCGGCCCGGTCGAGCTCGTCGTCGACCTGGGCCTCCCACGCCCGCACCACCCCCTCGAAGTCCACGTCCGCCGTCACTGACCGCGCCGCGGTCACCAGCACCGGTTCGTCGCGGCCGAACAGCACCCACCGGCCCGGGCCGCGCACCGCCCGAGCCAGGCGCACCACCCGCACCACCCGCACCTGCCCCGCGGCCAGCGACTCGGCCACCAGCCGGTGGCGCCACGCCAGCCGGGCGGCGCGCACCAACCCCACCGCCTCCTCACGCGACACCCCACACCGGTCGGCGACCCACGACACCGCCCCCCGGGACCCCTCCCGCACATGGCCACCCTCGGCCAGGAACGGCCCCAACGCCAACACCAACCCCGCCCGGGCCCGCTCCACCACCCCCGCCAACCCCACCACCCGAACCCCGCGCGCCGCCGTCGACCACCCCGATCGACCACCCCGACCGATCCTCGCCCACCACCCCCTCCACCAGCGCGGCGACCGCCTCCAACCCGTCACCACCCGGATCGAACATGTGTTCCCTACCCACGATCACAGCCTACGCAGCAGGTACGACAGGCAGCGCGAGGGTCCCCGATCGGCGGGGGTTCCCGCGCTCAGCCCTCTCGATCCACACCGTCCTCGGTGGGCAGCGGCAGGTACCGCGCGTAGTCGACGAAGGCCCGCAGCGTGTGGCCGCCATCGACCGTGAGGAGTTGGCCGGTGACCCACGACGACTCGGGGCCGCACAGGTACCGCACCGCGCCGGCGATGTCGTCGACCTCGCCGTGGCGGGCCAGGGGTTGCCGGGCCAGGAAGGCCGCCATCATCGCCTCGTCGGCGAAGGCTCGTTCGGTCGTCGCGGTGCGGGTGAGACCCGGCCGCACTCCGTTCACCCGCACGCCGTGCGGGCCGAGCTCGTCGGCCGCCACCCGCAGGAGCTGGTCGACGGCCGCCTTGCCCGCTGCGTACGACGCCAGGTAGCGGGTGGAGAAGACCGCCGCCGTCGAGGAGATCGCCACGAACGCGCCGCCGCCGGCGCGCACCATGGCCCGCCCGGCGTACTTCAACAGGAGGTACACGGGCCGGACGTTGCGGTCGACCTCGGCAGAGAACTGCTCGTCGCCGTAGCGCAGCACCGGGGTGATCGATCCCCCACCCGGCACGACGACCGCGAGGTGCAGACCGCCGGCGTCGTCGCAGGACGCCTCCACCGCAGCGCGGACGCTGGCACCCTCCATCGCGTCGCACACCGCGATGCGGGCGTGACCACCGTCGGCCTCGATCGATGCCGCCGCCTGGCGGAGCTTCGCCTCGGTCCGGCCCACCAACGTGACGATCGCGCCGTCGCGGGCCAACAGCCGTGCACTCCCGAGTCCGATCCCGCTGCCGCCCCCGACCACGATGGCGTGCCGTCCTTCGAGTGCTGCCGGCATCGCTGCGCCTCCATCGGCCCGCGCGATCGCTCTGGTCGCGGCCGTCCCGACAGGGTCTACCAGCCGCGGGCGACGCGCCGCCGCGACCGTCGCTGCGGCGGCGCGAGACTCGCGCCATGCGCTACGTCGAGGTCAACGGGGTACCGCTGTCGGCCATCGGGCTGGGCTGCTGGCAGTTCGGGTCGCGGGACTGGGGCTACGGCAAGTCCTACGGCGACACCACCGCGGTCGAGCTCGTGCACCGCAGCCTCGACCTGGGCGTCAACCTGGTCGACACCGCCGAGGTGTACGCCCGCGGGGTGTCGGAGGCCATCGTGGGCCGGGCCCTCGAGGGCCGACGCGACGAGGCCTTCGTGGCCACCAAGTTGCTGCCGATCCGGCCGACCGCGCCGGTGACCGAGGAGCACGGGCGGCTGTCCAGCATGCGCCTCGGCATCGATGCCATCGACCTGTACCAGGTGCACTGGCCCAACCCGCTGTTCCCGCTGTCGGGCACCATGGACGGCATGAGGCGACTGCTCGACGCGGGCGTGGTGCGCCACGTGGGGGTGAGCAACTTCCCGGCGCCGCGTTGGGCGGCCGCCGAGCGGCTGCTGGGTCGGCCGGTGCTGTCCAACCAGGTGCAGTTCAGCCTGCTGTACCGCAAGCCCGACCGGGAGAACGTGCCCCACGCGGTGGCGAACGACCGGGTGGTCATCGCCTACAGCCCCCTGGCCCAGGGCCTGTTGGGCGGCCGCTACGACGCCGACCACCTGCCGCCGGGACCGGCGAGACGCAACAACCCGCTCTGCCTACCCGAGAACGTGCGGCGGGCCACGCCGGTCATCGACGCCGTGCGCCGCATCGCCGCCGCCCACGACGCCACCCCCGCCCAGGTGGCGCTGGCGTGGCTGATCGCCAGGCCGAACGTGGTGGCCATCCCCGGCGCCAGCTCCGTCGAGCAGCTCGAGCACAACGTGGCCGCAGCCGACCTCGACCTCGACGTCGACGAGCTCGCGGAGCTGACCGCCGAGAGCGACCGGTTCCGCCCGGTCGGCCTCCGGGACACCGCGCGGGGGATGCTCCAGGCCCGGCGACGGGCTGTGTAGCCGGCGAAGGACCGGCTCAGCGGGTCGAGCGGAACACCACGATGAGACCGTCTGCGGCGTAGGAGCGGCCGAGCCGGGCCAGCCCCCGCTCGATGGCGACCGATGCCCTGCCGGCGACCGCGATGGCCCGATCCGCCAGGGCCGGTCCCGCCGAGGACTTCATCGACGGCACGTAGACCCGGGTGGCCACCGGCTCCCAACCGTGCCGGGCGGCCAGGTTGGTCAGGGTGCGCCACGTGAACATGGTGACGTGGTCGGGATGGTTGATCTCCCGCAGCGCCAGCGAGGCGAACACGTTGAACAGACCGTAGGCGTTGGGCGTGGTCACCACCAGACGTCCGCCGGGCACCACGAGGGCGTGCAGCCCGTCGAGGAACGATCCGGGGTCGTCGAGGTGCTCGATGACCTCGCCCGCGATGACCACCTCCGCAGGCTCCACGCCCAGGGCGTCGAGCCGGTCGGCGTCGCGCACGTCGACGCTGTGGGCCTCATAGCCGTCGGCCACCGCGGCGTCGACCCCGGCCTCGTCGAGGTCGAGACCCACGAGGTGCGTGGCCACCCGGTCGAGGTGGGCGTGCAGCCACGTGCCGGCCTCGTCCTGCATCTCCCGGCAGCCGGCGTCGGCGAAGCCGACGTGCACCACGCGGCGGCCCCGGGCGACGTCGCACAGGAAGGCGATCCGGTCCACGAGCGGCGCCCGGGGCAGGTGGTGCACCATCGTCAGCTGGGTGAACTCGGTCGTCATCGTGCCTCCGGGTGGAAGACGCCGCCGCGGCGGGCGTCGTCGAGGTGTTCGCCGAGCGGGACACCGGCTCCCTGGGCCAGCAGTCGGTCGAGCTTGCCGAGCATGTGTCGCCGGCCGACCCACAGCAGGGGGCTGAGCGCGCCGGCGTCGGGCACGCGCCAGTAGGGCTCGTCGGGGTCGAGGTCGTAGGGGTGCAGGTAGGTCCAGGGCGTCGGCCCGGGCGGGAAGACCCGCCGTGCCACGGCCACGACGGGGCTCGGCAGCAGCCGCAGGTAGGTGCCGCCGAGGTACGGCACGGTGAAGGGTCCCAGCCCGGCCAGCGGCGCGGGGAACTCGGCCAGGCCACTCGGCCACAGGAAGGGGGTGCGAGGCGCCCCGGGGAAGCCGAACAGGGGGTTGCGGGCGGCGAGCACGCTGGAGCTGTACGTGAACCCCTGCTCCACGAGCACCTCGGTGGCCCACACCGTGGAGGGCACCAGCGAGAAGGTGGGCGCCCGGAACCCGGTCACCGAACGCCCTGCGAGGTCCTCGAGCAGCGCCCTGCCGCGTACCGCCTGCTCGGCCAGGGCACGGGGTTCGAGCTCGGTCAGATGGGTGTGGGTCCAACCGTGGAGGGCGAGCTCGTGCCCCCGGTCCGCGACCTCGCGTACCAGGTCCGGCTGGGCCTCGGCCACCTCCCCCACCACGAAGAAGGTGCCGGTGACGCGGCGCTCGTCGAGGAAGTCCAGGGCGACGCGGCACCGGTCCGGGTAGCGGATCTCGGCGGTGTCGTCGGGACGGTGGTCCTCGAGGTCGAGGGTGAAGATGACGGGGCGGGTCATGAGCGGGGTCTCAGTAGGCGTCCATGTCGAGGAACTCGTAGGTGTCGAGCCGTGCGACCGAGCCGTCGACGCGGTCGGACACGTTGCACACCCCGAGGATCAGCGGCGACGGCTTCAGCCGGTCCGGCGGGCGCACCCCCACGACCTTCACCCACCGGTTCCACCCTGCGTACACCGCCGCCACCGCCCGATGGTGGTGGCACGCCGCGGTGACCAGGTGCTGCGCGCTGCGGCGGCGCGGACGCGGGCCCCGGGGAGCCAGCTTGAGGATCACCGCCACCGGGACGCCCTGGTGCTGGGTGCGCAGGCTCACCGCGAACAGGTCGTCGTCGGCGTGCACCGCGAACGGCCCCGAGTTGGGCGAGGCCAGGCGCCAACGCAGGTAGTCGGTCGTGCAGCGGTTGGTCCAGTGCGCGGCCGGCGCCTCGTCGAGGTCGGCGGTGACCCGCTCGAAGGCCCCCCCGGCGAGGAAGGCGTCGTCGACGTCGTGGCTCTCGACCCCGCGGGGTGGCACCGGGGAAGGCGCAGCGACCACGACCGGCAGCGGACCGAGGATCGTCCACCCCAGGCGAGCCACGGGGGTCACCGAGCGGGCGTTCATCACCCCGATCACCCCCAGCGCGCCCCGGTCCGCGGCTTCGGGCCAGATCCGCAGCCCCAGCTCGGAGAAGTACCCCCGGCGCTGCGTGCCCGAGCGGACCACGGCGTTGAGGGAGAAGTAGAAGCGGGCCGGGCCGGTCGCGTCGCGGTACTCCTGGGGGATGAGGGCGTAGTGCGCGACCCGCAGGCCCTGCTCGTCGTCGACGGCGGCCTCGATGGCCGGCCCGAAGGGGTTCTGGTCGTAGAGCCACTGCAGGTAGCGGGCGTCCACGAACCGGGGGCTGGGCAGCTCGGCGTCGAGCAGGTCGGTGTTGCGTTCGTGCTCGGTCCAACGGACCGCGACGTCAGGCATGGGCTTCCTCGGCCTCGGGGCTGGTCGTCGTGGTGTCCGGTGTGACGTCCGGTGCCGAACCGGCGCCGCGCGCACCACGACGGGGAATCGTGCACCCGTCGGGCGCCGGACGCCAACGCGACACCAGGGCGTCGAGCGCGACGGCGGCCAGCACACCCACCACCACGTCGCCGGGTACCCGGTAGCGGGTGGCGCCGAAGGTCATCGCCGCGGTCACCGTCACCACCGCGGCCTGCGACAGCAGCGGGCTGAGCGGGATCCGGGCCTTCCACAACCGCCATCCGGCCCACACCGCAGCCGGCAACATGACGTAGTACAGGACCAGGCCGGCGCGTGACGCGGTCCGGCCCCGACCCTCCACCTGCCAGTTGAGGCGCACGTTCTGCCCGAAGGGCTCGGCCTCGTCGAGCAGCTGCGGGTTGTACAGGTCCCACATGCGCCCCACCCGGGCCACCACCACCAGCGGCAGCCGTCCTGCGTGCTCGCGGGTGTAGCGGATCGCCTTCTCCCGGCTGACGAGGTCGCGCTGGGACTCGTCGAGGGTGAGCGGGTCCGGGTAGCACTGCGCCAGGGCGGCGTTGTCGGCCTCGGTGCGCGCCAGGGGCTCCACCGCGGCCGCGGTCTGCGCCTCGGCTCCGCAGTCGGGGAAGTCGGGGTCCTCCGCGAAGTAGCCGTCGCGGATGTACTGGTCGTAGCAGTGGGCGCCGTAGTAGCCGATGTACTCGCCGTAGAACGCGGGGTCGCAGCTCGCCGCCGACAGGACCGCACCGGTGCCCGCGGTCATCAGCACCGGCTCCTCGAAGCGGCTGAGGTTGTAGGCGAACCAGGGCAGGATGAGCAGGGCCCCCACGCCGCCGACCACCGCCACCAGCAGGCCCCGACGCGCCCACGGGAGCTGGCGCAGCCCCCACACCAGGGGCAGCACCAGGAACGCGAAGAGCAACACCGCCTCGGCGCGGGTGAGGGCGGCCAGCGCCACGGCTGCGCCGAGCCACACCGCGTTCAGCACCCCCGGGTCGCGCCAGAACCGGTAGGCCACCAGGATGGTGAGGGCCACCAGGGGCACGTAGAGCGCCTCGGACAGCAACATGCCGTCGTTGATCCACAGCATCGGGTTGACGGCCGCAACGAGCGCGGCCAGCACGCCGGCTCGGCGCCCCGCCAACCGCCGCCCCACCATCCCCACCAGCACGACACCGGCCACACCGGCCAGGGCCGACGCCACCCGGGCCGCAGTACCGCTCTCGAAGCCCAGCTTCGCCCACAGCGCCAGGTACGCCGCGTACACCGGGGGGTCACCCGCGCTCGGGACGGTGCGCGCTCCCCCGCTGAGCACCCAGGTCGCCCCGTCGACGTAGCCGTGGCCGGAGGCGAGCAGCCGCGCCTGCACGTAGCCGTACAACGAGTCACCCCAGATGGCGAAGCACGTCCCGCTGTTCTCGGGGCGCACGCCGCCGGCCATGCCACCGCCCTCGACGAAGGCCACCAGGTCGTCGGGGGCGCACGTCGGGCGCACCACCAGGATCTGCACGAGGCGCACCGCCAGACCCACGGCAGCCGCCCCGGCGAGGCCCAGGCCGTACCACGAGCGCCGCAGGTGCGCGACCACGCCGTTCACGTCGGCGCCCCGACAGGAGGCTGCTCCGACGACGGTGCCGCGACCCCGTGCCCGCCGCGTGCCCGCCACCAGCGCCACAGGGCGTCGAGGGCCACGCCCGCGGCGACCGCGAGGGCGACGTCGGCCCCGACGCGGTACCGGGTGATGCCGAAGCTGGAGGCGGCGGCCGCGCACACCGTGAGCGCGATGCCGACGAACGGGATGATGGTGATGCGCCGACGGCGCAGGACCGCGACGCCGGCCACGGCCAGCGGTGCGAGGACGTAGTAGAAGACGAGGCCGGCGAGCGACGGCAGTCGACCCCGACGTTCGAAGAAGTTGTTGAACTCCACGCTCTGGGCGGGACGCCACACGTCCCACATGCGGGCCAGGCGGGCGGAGACGACCTTGGGCTGCTCGTCGAGGTGGTCGCGGATGTACCGCAGGCCCTCCTCGCGCTTGCGCTGCTCGACCAGCGGTTCGGCCCGAGCGCTCTCGATCCGGGCCGCCTGCTCGGCTGCGGCCACCTCCTCGGGGGTCATGTCCGGTGTCACCGTGGCCTGGATGGGCCAGGTGTAGGGACGATCGCACTCCGGTGACCAGTAGCCCAGGAACCGCCCCTGGTAGGTGGCGTCGCAGTTCGAGATCTCGATCACGAAGCCGGCGCCGGTGCTCAGCAGCACCGGCTGGTCCCAGGTGGTCAGGTTGCGCACCACCCAGGGCGCCAGCACGAGCGCGCCCACCGCCGCGGTGGCGGCGAGCAGCCGCAGACGGGTGGCCCAGGAACCGACCGGCAGGACCAGCATCAGGGGCAGCGCCATCGTGACGAACAGCAGCGCCCCCTCGGCGCGCGCCAGGGCGGAAAAACCGATCGCCGCGCCCAGCGCCGCCGCGTCGACGGGCCGGCGCAGGTCCCACAGCCGGTACGCGGCCAGCAGCACCACGGCGATCAGGCAGGCGTA
>JALOLF010000065.1 GCA_025456085.1 Acidimicrobiales bacterium | reverse complement strand
GTGGGGGTGCCATACCGGGTGGGGGTGCCATACCGGGTGGGGGTGCCATACCGGGTGGGGGTGCCATACCGGGTGGGGGTGCCATACCGGGTGGGGGCGCCATACCGGGTGGGGGCGCGGGCGGGGTCACCGGCTGTTGCAGGGGCGGCGCCGGTGGTGGTGTCGGGAAGGGTGCGTCCGCGGGTGGTGGTGCCAGACCGGGTGGGGGCGCCGCGGGTGGGGGTGCCACCGGGGTGCGGGGCCGGTGGTGGGGTCGGGCCGGGGGCGTCGGCCGGTGGGGCCGTGCCGGGGGGCGGTGCCGTGCCGGGGGGCGGTGCCGTGCCGGGGGGCGACTGGGGCGGAGCGGGAGCAGGCGGCGTCACCGCCGCAGCGCCGGGCGGCGGCGGGATGATGCCCTCGGCCGAGCCGGTGCCGCTGCGCTCGGCCAGAGCAGCCGACACGTCCGGGGGCAGCACGGTCGTGGCGGCCGCAGGCCGGCGCGCGCCGCCCGTGGGCTCCTCGACGGCCGCGACCAGGTCGGTGCGGGTGAAGCCCAGCTCGGCCTGCAGGGCCTGGAGCTGCGCACCGAGCTCGCCCGCGGTCTGGTAGCGGTTGGCGGGATCCTTGGCCATCGCCTTGCGCAGCACCGTGAGCACATCGTCGGGGACGCCCTCGATCGGGGGCACGTCGGCTTCCTGGATGGCGCGGAGCAGCTGTACGAGGCTGGCGCCCTCCTGCTCGAAGGGGCCGTGCCCGGCGAGCAGGGCGTACAGCGTGGAGCCGAGCTGGTAGACGTCGGAGGCCGCCGTGGCCTGCTTGCCGTTGATGACCTCGGGTGGCGTGTGCACCGGAGCGAAGGACTGGGCCATGGTCATGCCCTGCTGGGCGGGATCGATGGCCGAGATGCCGAACCCGGTGAGGGCCGGCTCGCCGTAGCCCGACTCGAGGAGGTTCCCCGGGTTGAGGTCGCGGTGCACGATGTCGGCCTGGTGGACCGCCTCGAGGGCGCCTGCGACCTTGACGCCGATGCGCAGCACCTCGTCGAGGGGGAGCGGCCCCTGCCGCTCCAGCCGGTCGGCCAGGGTGCCGTGGGCGTAGTGGGCGGTGGCGATGTAGGGGCTGCCCTCGCTGGTGAAGCCCGAGTCGAGCACCGTGGCGATGTTCGGGTGACCGGTGAGTCGACCGGTCGCCGCGCACTCGCGCTGGAAGCGGCGGCGGAGTCGTTCCTCCACGTTCCCCACCGAGAGCACCTTGACCTGGACGGTCCGCCCGAACTGCTCCTGATAGGCCTTGTAGATCACCGACGTGCTGTCGCGTCCGACGACCTCGAAGTCTCGGTACCCCGGGATGTCCACCTGGTGTCCGTCCTTGTCTGGAGACTGCGGCCCGCCGGGTGTGTCGACGGGCCGGCCGCAGCCGCACGGCCGAGGGGATTCTTCCACGTCGGCCTCCACCGGGGCGCGTCGTGGTCAGCCGCTGGCCTGGTAGTCGTCGTAGCGTCGGACGAGCTCCGGGCCCAGCCAGAGCGCCACGTCGTCGGTGAAGTCGTCACCGACCACGACACCGTCGGGGCGGACGTCGCCCTCCGGACGCTGCGCGATCCACGCACCGAAGTCGATCACGTCCATGGTGTCGCGGCGGTCCTGGGCGAGCTCGTAGACGATGCGGTTCACCGCTGCCGCGCGCGCCGCGTCGTCGTCGTGACCCGTGTCGACGGTCGGGTAGGCGAGCCAGATCACCCGGGCGCCCGACTCGGCCAGCGCGTCGACCTGTCGACCGTAGACGTCCCGTACGGTCTGGTCGAACGTCGGATCGCCGGGGCCGCGCCACGTGGTGTCCCCTGGGAACCGGTGATCGGTGGTGTCCCACCCGCCGACCACGACCAGCACCACCTCGGGGGCCACGGCCGCCGAGGCCTGGAGCATGCCCAGGGCCATCGTGTCGCAGGCCGCGGGTGTGGGCTGCTGGCGTCCGTCGACCTGTCGTCGCTCGGACGGCACGAGCCCGCAGCCCTTCTGCACGGCGGTGGTGACCTCCACGGCCCCGGTCTCGTCGCCCCAGGCGGCGAGACCCTCTGCGATGGGCAGGGCGGTCTCGTCGCCCGTCACCAGGACCTCGAGCGGGTCGCCCATGAAGGCGCTGGTGGAGGGGGCGCTGCCGGTCGTCGGCTGGCGGTCGCGGGTCTCGCGCCAACCCCGTTCGTAGGCCTCCACGATGGCCGTTCCGAGGAACCGGTCCGACACCTCGCGAGCCTCGGACTTGCCGAAGTGCACGCCGTCGGGTCGCAGCCGCGCGTCCTCCCCGGATGTCGCCAGCCAGTCCGCCAGGTCGACCACCTGGGCCGAGCCGGGGCGGAGTCGCGGCAGCTCCTCGATGAGCTGGTTGAGCCGCTCCATGCGCTCGGGCTCGGCGCCCTGGCCGCGCAGGGTGATGGGGTCCTGGCCGGGCGGTGCCCCCACCGGGGGGCTGGTCAACCAGACGACGACCGCACCCTGCGCGGCGAGCAGGTCGGTGGCCAGCAGCATCTCGTCTCGCAGATAGTCGTCGTAGACGGGATCGCCCAGGTGCACCCATGGCTCGTCGGGCGACAGCCGCCGGTCCGCCACCTCCCAGGGGCCGATCTGGATGACGGCGACGTTGGACTGCGTCTCGCGCACCTCCTGGGGCCAGGTGATGTCCCAGTGGTTGCAGTGATCGGGGATCTGCCCCTCGTCGTCGCCGGAGGCCCGCTCGCCGCCCCGACCGATGCCGCAGCCGAGGCGGGCCATGCCGCCGACGAACTGTGCCGTACCCGTGGCGTCGGCCCATCCGTGCAGACCGTAGGAGGTGAGCACCGCGGTGGAGTCGCCGAACATCGTCATGCGTGCCGGCGGCGGCTCGGTGGCGGCGGGATCGACCGGTGGGGCGGGGGGCACGTCGTCGATCTCGGCCAGCTCGCGCTCGGCGGCGGCGAAGTCGATGACCGGCGGCGGAGCCAGCGCGGACGCCAGCACGGCGAGCCCGCCGATGGCCACCACCGCCACCGGTGCCACCCGGGCGGGTCGCCACCCCATCAGACCCAACCCTCGGCGAACCGGGATCTCGAGCACGTGGTACGAGGTGATCGCCAGTGCGAACGTCACGGCGAGGCGCACGACCAGCACCACCAGGGTGGGCCAGCCGGTACGGGCCTCGCTGATCCACAGGAACACGGGCCAGTGGTAGAGGTAGACGCCGTAGGAGATCAGTCCGAGGCGGCGCAGCGGCTCGGAGCCCAGCAGGGCGCGGATCGGTCCGATGGGGCACACCGCGGCCAGGATCACCGCCGCCGAGAGCAGCGAGTAGGCGCTGAGCCCACCCCGGTAGAGCCAGTCGTCGCGTTGGGAGGTGGTCACCCACAGCGTCACGGTGGCGATCAGCGCGCCGACCCCGACCAGGCTGATCCAGCCCTGCACGGCGTTGTCGGAGGCGATGCGGCGCGTGACCCGACGTCGGTAGATCACCATGGCGAGCAGGCCGCCGACGAGCAGTTCGGCCGCTCTGGTGTCGGTCCCCCAGTAGATGCGGTCGTCGGAGAAGCCCGCACCGAGGGTCATCGCCAGGGAGACGGCGATCAGCGCCACGAGCAGCCAGCCGAAGGCCCGTCGACCCCACCGCAGGACGCCCAGCACCACGAATGCCAGCAGGGGGTACAACAGGTAGAACTGCTCCTCGATGGCGAGGCTCCAGAAGTGCAGCACCGGCGACGGCTGCGCGAACAGGTCGGCGTAGGACTGCCCGCTGATGATGAAGCGCCAGTTCGCGACGTACGCCAGGCTGGCGACCACGTCGCCGCCGAGACGCGCCTGCTGCACCGGATCGGCGGCCGCCAGGCCGTACAGCACGGCGAGGGCCAGGGCGGCCAGGGCGGCGGGCATGAGCCGCCGGAAGCGCCGTCTCCAGAAGGCACGGAGGTCGACGCGGCCGGTGGCGGAGCGCTCGGCGAGGAGCAGCGCGGTGATGAGGAAGCCCGACAACGTGAAGAAGGTCGACACGCCCAGGAACCCGCCGCTGGCCCATCCGAACCCGGCGTGGAAGAGCACCACGGCGATCACGGCGAGACCGCGCAGGCCGTCGAGGGCAGGGAAGTAGGGCAGGTGGCCCTGGCGTGTACCGCCCGTCGGCGTCGTCGGGGCGGTGTCGCGGCCGGGAGCCGGTTCGTCGACGAGCGTCACGGTCGGACCTCGTACGTCACCGGCCCCGAGGCAGCACCGCCCGTCCGGCTGCCGAAGGGCGCCGGCTGCAGTGGGGCTCGCGGGCGGAGGGGTGCTGGCGCGGCATTCGGCCTTTGCTCGGGCGGTGGGTCCGCAGGTGGATCGCTGGACGGGGCGGTGCCTTCCCCGGGGGCAGCGCGGAGACGACACTCTACCCGGCGCATCCTGGGCGTTCGGGGCGCGGCGGTGGGCTCCGAGCGTGGCCACCCGACGGGATGGCCGCTGGGGTCGACCATCGCCCGAGCGGCACCTACGATGTAAGGACGAGCCAGGTGGAGCGTCCACTGGCGCCGGGCGACGAAGGGGGCCGACGTGTTCGAGTGGTCCGACGAGCAGGTCATGATCCGCGATGCGGTGCGGGACTTCATCAACAAGGAGATCCGACCGCGTGTGGAGGAGTTCGAGCACGGCGACACGCCCCCGTACGACGTGCTGCGCAAGCTCTTCGCCACCTTCGGCATGGACGCCATGGCACGCGAGCGCTTCAAGCGCCAGATCGAGTTCGAGCGTGCGGTCGAGGAGGCGAAGGCCAAGGGCGAGCCCGTCCCCGAGAAGCCCACGCGCGAGGGAGGCTCGGACCCGTCGCTGACCATGCTGCCCATCATCGAGTTGTGCCGGGTCTCCCCGGGCATGGTGACCGCCATGGGCGTGTCGATGGGCCTCACCGCAGCGGCCATCAACAGCCGGGGCACCATCGCCCAGAAGGAACGGTGGGTGCCCGACCTGCTCACCCTCGACAAGGTCGGTGCGTGGGCCATCACGGAGCCCGATTCGGGTTCGGACGCCTTCGGCTCCATGAAGTCCACCGCCCGGCGCGACGGCGACGAGTATCTGCTGAACGGCTCGAAGACCTTCATCACCAACGGGCCCTACGCCGACACCATCGTGTTCATCTGCAAGCTCGACGAAGGCAACCCTCCGGCGGAGCGCAAGATCCTGTCCTTCGTGCTCGACTCGGGCATGCCGGGCCTGGAGCAGTCGCCGCCCCTGCGCAAGATGGGCATGCACTCCTCGCCCACCGGGCAGCTGTTCCTGAACGACGTGCGCGTGGGGCGGGACCGCCTCGTGGGCGAGACCGAGGACGTACCCTCCGGTGGTCGTGAGGGCGCCAAGGACACCTTCTCCATGGAGCGCTCGGGCGTGGCCGCCATGGCCCTGGGCATCATCGAGGAGTGCCTCGAGCTGAGCGTCGGCTATGCCAAGGACCGGGTCCAGTTCGGCCAGCCCATCGGCAACTTCCAGCTCATCCAGGAGAAGCTGGCCCGCATGGAGGTCGCCCGGCTGAACGTCGAGAACCTCGTGTTCCGCTCCATCGAGGTGGCGCAGGCCGGCAAGGGCCTCACCTTCGCCGAGGCGTCGGCCATGAAGCTCTACTCCGCCCGCGCCGCGACGGAGGTCGCCATGGAGGCGGTGCAGCTCTTCGGCGGCAACGGCTACATGGCCGAGTACCGCGTCGAGCAGCTGGCCCGCGACGCCAAGGTGCTGCAGATCTACGCCGGCACCGACGAGCTGCAGATCGTCGCCATCGCCAAGGACCTGCTGCGCCGCTGAGCGACGTCGCCGTTGGGTGACGCCGAGATGACAGCCGGGTGAACACCACCTGCCGCCGCCGATTCGGGGCCGCCGCCACTGGCGGTCCCCGTCGGTCGGCTGGCAAGGTGTCCCCGAGATGCTGCTGCTCGATCGGCTGAAACCGCTGTTCGACGTCCCCCATCGTCACCGGCGGGTGTGGTCCGTGCCGGGCCGCGTGCACCTCGAGCTGCGCGAGCTCGACGAGGAGCAGACCGCCCGGTTCGTCGACGCCGTGCAGGAGCGGTTCACGGCGCACCCCGCCGTCGAGTGGTGCGAGGTGCTCGGCGGCCCCGGCCGGCTGGTCGTCGCGCACCGGCCCGAAGGTGTCTCCACCGAGGAGCTGGTCGGTCTGCTCGACGAGGTCGAGGGCGAGCTCGGCCTGGCCCAGATGCCACTGGGTGTCGACCGTCCCGACCACCCCGGTGACATCGAGCCGGTGCTGCGCCAGACGTTGGCGTTGGCCGCCGACGCCACGGGCCTGGCGCTGGCCTTCACCGGACGGGTGCGGCGGTGGCGTGCCCTGCCGGTGGAGATCGACACCGCAGCGCTGCTTGCCGTGGCCGACAACGTGCCCGCGCTGCGCAACCGCATCGAGCGCCGGGTGACCACACCGGTCGCGGAGCTGGCGTTGGCCGTCGGCAACGGCATCGCGTCCGGGCTCGCCCAGGGCCCGCTCGGCCCCATCGTGGACATCGCCCACCGAGCGGCACTGCTCTCGGAGGTCGAGGCGCGCCGCCGCGCCTGGCTGCAGCGCGAGCCGGAGCTGTGCGCGAAGCCGTCGGGCCACCGCGCAGGTGCGCTGCGGCCGGTCGAGCGGGCGGTGGCCCTGCCCCCCGGGCCGGTCGAGCGCTACGCAGAGCGGGCCTGGCCCGCCTCGCTGGGCGGCTTCGGGGTGGGGTTGGCGCTGACGCGCAGCATGGACCGTGCCGCCGCCGCCCTGCTGGCCGGGCTGCCGAAGGCGGCCCGCCTCGGACGTGAGGCGTTCGCCGCCCAGGTGGGGCGGGCCCTGGCCGCCCGGGGCGTGATCGTGTTCGACCCACTCGTGCTGCGTCGGCTCGACCGGATCGACACCCTGGTGGTGCACGCCCGGGTCATGGCGCCGGGGCGGGTCGTCCTCGGCGCCGTGGAGGTGGTCGACACCGTGGACCGGGGCGAGGCACGGCAGCGGGCGGCCACGCTGTTCGACCCCGAGCGTCCCGACCGGGTGCACCGCCGGGGGAGTTGGGCTCTCGGCCCGCCCGAGGACCTGACCGTGGCCCGCCCTGCGCTGCTCCGTCGGAGGCCGGGCCACGGCGGCGCCACCGAGCTGGCCCTCACCCACCACGACCGTCTGGTGGCCTACGTGCCGCTGGTGACCGAACCCGACGACGCCGTGTCGGAGCTGATCGCCGCGGCCCGGCGCGCCGGGCTGCGGGTGCTGGTGGTCGGCGATCCCGAGGACCTGCCGCACCTGAGCGACGTCGACGGGTACGTGAGCCCGCACCAGGACCTGGCCGCCGTGGTCGTCACCCTGCAACGAGACGGCCACGCCGTCGCCGTGGTGGACGGTGGCGACGAGCCGGCGCTCGAGGTGGCCGACTGCGGCATCGGGGTGACCGCGCCCGACCTGCCGCCGCCCTGGGGCGCGGCGCTGCTGACCGGCGCCGGCCTCGACGACGCGTGGTTCGTGCTGGAGGCGATCGCCGAGGCCCGACGGGTCAGCGAGCAGAGCGCGACCGTCGCCTTCTTCGGTGCCAGCGCCGGGGTGTTCCTCGCCTTCGGGGGGCTGGTGCCGGGCACCACCCAGCGCGTCAACACCGCGACCAACGCCGCCACGGTCCTCGCCATGGGCAACGGCGCGCGCGTGGGTCTGGCGCTGGCCACCCGGCGGATGCCGGCCCGACCGGACCTGGTCGGGTGGCACGCGCTGGAGCCCGACGAGGTGCTGGCCCGGCTCGAGAGCGGGACCACCGGGCTCTCCAGTGCGGTCGCGGCGCGGCGTCGGCTCTTGCCACCGACGCCGGAGCCCGACGCGCTGCTCTTCGGGCGGGCCGTGGCCGACGAGCTGCTCAACCCGCTGACCAGCGTCCTGGCCGTCGGCGCCGGCCTGTCCCTGGCGGTGGGGTCGGCGGCCGATGCGGTGCTCGTGGCGGGCGTCGTCGGTGCCAACGCCGCGATCGGTGGCTACCAGCGCTTCCGGACGGACCAGGCCATCGCTGCGCTGTCCCGTCGGGAGCAGCAGTTCCTGACCGTGTGGCGCGACGGCGCGCCCGTGCGTGTCGCAGCCGAGGACGTGGTGCCGGGCGACGTGCTCGAGCTCGAGGCCGGCGACGCGGTACCCGTCGACGCCCGCGTGCTGGCCGCGGAGGCCCTCCAGGCCGACGAGTCGAGCCTCACCGGCGAGTCGTTGCCGGTCGACAAGGGACCCGCTGCCTGCGCGTCGGACATCGTGGCCGAGCACGCCAGCATGCTCTTCGACGGCACGTCGATCGCCGCCGGCACCGCCCGGGCGGTGGCCGTGGCGGTGGGAGCCGACACGGAGGCACAGCGCGGCGTGGCGCTGGCCGGCGAGGGTCCGCCTCCGAGCGGTGTCGACGCCCGCCTGTCCTCGATCACGGCCAGGGTCACGCCGCTGTCGATCGGGGCCGGGTTGGGTGTGCTGGGGGCCGGTCTGCTGCGCGGCAGGCCGCTGTTCGAGACGGCCGGTGCGGGGGTGAGCCTCGCCGTGGCCGCGGTGCCCGAGGGGCTGCCGCTGCTGGCCACGGTGGCCCAGAACAGCGCGGCCAAGCGGCTCTCTGCCCGGGGTGCCCTGGTTCGCAACCCCCGGGCCATCGAGGCGCTCGGGCGCGTCGACGTGCTGTGCGTGGACAAGACGGGCACCCTCACCGAGGGACGCATCCGACTCAAGGTGGTGGCGCCCTGGAATCGGGAGGAGTCCCTCGATTCGCCGGGGTCGGCCGGTCAAGGCGTGTTGGCCGCGGCCCTGCGTGCCACGCCGGAGGTGCTCGAGGGCGGGCGGCTGCCCCATCCGACCGACCGTGCCGTCATCCACGCCGGCGACGACACCGGGATCCGGTCGACGACCGGGACCGAGGCGTGGGAGCGTCTCGACGAGCTGCCCTTCGAGCCGGTGCGGGCGTTCCACGCCACCCGGGGTCGCGTCGGCGACGGTGTGCTGCTGAGCGTCAAGGGTGCGCCGGAGGTGGTGCTGCCGCAGTGCACGCACCGCCAGGGCGTCAAGGGGCGGGTGAAGCTGGGGGCGGCGGCGCACCGGACGCTCGAGGCCCGGGTCGACGATCTGGCGCGACGGGGTCTGCGGGTGCTGGCGGTGGCCGAGCGCTCCCTACCGGCCGGCGCCGCCGACGGTCCGCTGCAGGAGGCCGCGGTGGCCGGGCTCACCTTCGTCGGGTTGCTGGGGCTGTCCGATCCGGTGCGCCCCACCGCCGCCGCGGCGGTCGAGGGGGTGCGCCGAGCGGGGGTCGAGGTGATCATGATCACCGGCGACCACCCCACGACCGCAGAGGGCATCGCCGCCGAGCTCGACCTGCTCGACGACACGGTCGTGCTCACCGGCCCCGAGATCGACGAGCTCGAGGACGACGACCTGGCCGATCGACTGGCTGGGACCACCGTGTGCGCACGCGTCACGCCGACGCACAAGGTGCGCATCGTGCGGGCCCTGCAGCACCGGGGCCGCACCGTGGCCATGACCGGTGACGGCTCGAACGACGCGCCGGCCATCCGCCTGGCCGACGTGGGCATCGCGCTGGGCACGAGGGCCACCACCGCTGCCCGCAACGCCGCCGACGTGGTCGTCAGCGACGACCGGGTCGAGACCATCGTCGACGCCATCGGCGAGGGTCGCACCCTGTGGGCCTCGGTGCGCGACGCCGCCGCGGTGCTCGTGGGTGGCAACCTGGGCGAGATCGGCTTCACGCTCGGCGCCGCCCTCCTGCAGGGCGGGCCGCCGCTCAACGCCCGGCAGCTGCTGCTGGTGAACATGCTCACCGACGCCCTGCCGGCGATGGCCATCGCCGTGCGCCCACCGGCCGACCACACCGTCGAATCCCTGCTGCGGGAGGGTCCTGACCGGTCGCTGGGGGAGGCGCTGAACCGGGCCATCGCGGTGCGGGCCATCGCCACCGCCAGCGGGGCCTTCGCCGCCTGGGGGGCGGCGAAGGTCACCGGACGGCCGGCACGTGCGAGCTCGGTGGCGCTGGTGGCCCTCGTGGGGGCCCAGCTCGGCCAGACCATCGCCACCGGTGGACGCAGCCCCTTCGTGCTCGGGGCGGGGATCGGGTCGGCCGCGGTGCTGGCCGCCATCGTGCAGACCCCCGGTGTCAGCCAGCTCTTCGGCTGTACGCCGCTGGGCCCGGTGGGGTGGGGCATCGGGCTGTCCGCCGCCGCCGCCGCGACCGCCGGCTCGGTCGTGCTGCCGTCGGTGCTCGACGACCGGGTGCTGGCCTGGCTGGACCGGGTGGGACTGGCCGAGCTGCCGGCGTCCCCGGTGCCCGGGGCGGGGACGGACCCCGCACCGGCCTGGCTGGTGCGACCGACCTGAGCCCGCGCGGGCGGCGTGGGTCGTGCGCTCAGACCGGGATGTCACCCCAGTCGACGGCCACGTCACGCGTGGGGTTCGCAGGGTTCACGGCGCAGTTGAGCTGCATGCCCATCTGCAGGCGACCGGCCATGGTGCGGGGCACCCGGTGGATGACCTTGGCCTCGATGGGTGTGGTGTTCGGTACGTGCAGCTGCAGCGTGAGCACGTACTGCGGGTCGTCGATGAACTCCGGCCGGGAGGGCGCGACGCCGAGGGACCGGGCGGTCTTGCCGGTGTCGGCGAACTCGGTGAGCACGCCCAGCACCCGCTGGCCGCTGCGCAGCAGGTCGGCGGCCGAGCCGGTGGTGACGGCAGCGGCGCCGCCCGCCGCGAAGGCGGAGGCGAGGGCGCCGGCGGACAGGTCGGTGGGCCCGGCGGCGGCAGCCGCCATGCCTGCGGGGGTCACGCCGGCCTCGAAGTCGATGGCCACCTTGGCGGGGTCGGTCTTGTCGATGCGCACCTGGACGTGCGTGCCCGGCGGCAACATGGCCATCGACGTGATGGGGATGAGCTGTCGGGTCGAGGCGTCGTAGGTCTGTCCGCCCGGCGGCTGGATGCGCAGCACGATCTCGCACTGGTAGTAGATGTTGTTGACGATCGTGCCGGTGGGAGCGATGGACAGGATCATCGCCGGAGCCGGGATGCCCTCGGCCAGCAGCTTCGGATCTCCCGACGCCTTGCGGATGAACCGGAACACGAAGAACAGGATCCCCACCGTGAGCAGCACGGTGAAGGCGATCGAGACGATGGTGATGATCCCGGCTTCGGCCATGGTCAGACGCTAACCCACGCGCTCACACCCCCAGCGACCGTCCGATGATCTCCTTCATGATCTCCGTGGTGCCGCCGTAGATGGTCTGGATACGTGCGTCGAGGTAGGCGCGGGCGACGGGGTACTCGAGCATGTAGCCGTAGCCGCCGTGGAGCTGCACGCAGCGGTCGACCACCTTCTTCTGGAGCTCGGTGCACCACCACTTGGCCTCGGCCGCCTCCTCGACGGTCAGGTCGCCCGTGCCGAGCGCCTCCACGCAGCGGTCCACGAAGACCTCGGCGATGTCGATCTCGGTGCGCATCTCGGCCAACCAGAACCGGGAGTTCTGGAACGAGCCGATGGGCTGGCCGAACGCCTCCCGCTCCTTGCAGTAGGCCAGGGTCATCTCGAACGCGGCACGCGCCGCGGCCACCGCCGACATGGCGATGGACAGCCGCTCCTGGGGCAGGTTGACCACCAGGTGCACGAAGCCCTTGCCCTCCTCGCTGCCGAGCAGGTTGGCCACCGGCACCGCGACGTCGGTGAAGAACAGCTCGGCGGTGTCCTGGGCGTGCAGGCCCACCTTGTCGAGGTTCCGGCCCCGCTCGAAGCCCGGCATCCCCCGCTCGAGCACGAGCAGGCTCATGCCCTTGTGTCGTTGCGTGGGATCGGTCTTGACCGCGGTGATGACCAGGTCGGCGTTGATGCCGTTGGTGATGAAGGTCTTGGCCCCGTTGACGACGTACGTGTCGCCGTCGCGGGTGGCCGAGGTGCGCATGGAGGCGAGGTCGGAGCCGATGCCGGGCTCGGTCATGGCCACCGCCGTGACGAGCTCACCCGAGCAGATCCCGGGCAGCCAGCGGGCCTTCTGCTCGTCGTTCGTGAGGTGCAGGAAGTACGGCAGGCAGATGTCGTTGTGCAGGGTGATGCCGAGGCCGCTGCCCGCCACCCCGGCTCGCTGGATCTCCTCGGAGATGATCAGGTTGTAGCGGAAGTCGTCGACGCCGCCCCCGCCGTGCTCCACCGGCGCGGCCATGCCGAGGAAGCCGTGGGCCCCGGCGGCGAGGAACAGCTCGCGGGGCACGATCCCGTCGCGCTCCCACGTCTCGTGGTGCGGCGCGATCTCCTTGTCGACGAACCGGCGCCAGCTCTCCCGGAACAGGTCGTGCTCTTCGCTGAACAGGGTGCGTTCCACGGTGGGCTCCCGGTCTCGTGGTGCGGCTGGGGTGTCGGCGTGCCGAGCGTACCCGCCGCCGGAAACGGCTCCCGCACTGCCAGACTGGGGTGATCGCCATGGAACCGGAACCCGCTCCGCTGAGGAATCCGCCACCGCCCGGGCCACCCGGCTGGGGGGCGCCGCCGCCGCCATCGGGCTGGGGCCAGCCGTCCGGCTGGGGGGCGCCGCCACCGCCGCCATCGGGCTGGGGCGCGCCTCCCGGTTGGGGGGCGCCCTTTCCGCCGCCGCCGGCGCCCGCTGCCCCCGGCCGGGGCGACGACTGGATGGGCTTCACACCCGAGCGCCAGCCCCGCTGGGGCATGCCCGACATCCTCCTCGGCCTGATCGCCATCCTGGCCGGCGCGGTGGTGTTCACGATCCCTGCCCTCGTGATCGTGGGACTGGATCAGATCGAGACCGGGCTGGAGGATCTCTCCTCGGCCGACGTGGCCCTCATCGGGGCCGTGGGGCTGGCCGGTCAGTCGCTCGCCACCGTGGCGTTCCTGCTCCTCATCGCCCGCCTGAAGGGTCTCGGTTCGCTCCGCGACGACTTCGGGTTCCGGTTCCGGTGGGGCCGTGACCTGGGCATCGGGATCGGCGCCGGCCTGGGCGTGCTGCTCCTGTCGGGCATCCTGCAATCCCTCGTCGCCGCGGTGCTGGGCGGCGAGCCGGAGACCAACACCGGCGCCATCCTGGGCGAGGAGCGGGCCGGCGCGGCGCAGATCGCCCTGGCGGTCATGGCTGCGGTGGTCGCCCCCGTCGTGGAGGAGCTGTTCTTCCGGGGGCTCGCCCTGCGGGCCATCGAACGGCGCCTGGGTGCGGTGGCAGGGGTGATCGGCTCGTCGGTGGTGTTCGGTCTGCTCCACCTCCAGGCCGGCTCGGCCGCCGGTGTCGGGTCCCTCATCATCACCATCGGCGTGTTCGGCGTGGTGTTCGCCCTGCTGACCCGATGGCAGGGGCGGTTGGGTCCGGCGATCGTCGCCCACGGCACCATCAACACCATCGGGGTGGTCGCCTACCTGGCCACCCTGTGAGGCCCGACCCGGCCCGGTTGGGCGCGACAGGCGCTACCCTGGCCGGGCGGAACACGGGAGCCCGATACCAGCGGGCTGAGAGGGAGGGTCTCGACCCTCCGACCGTCACCACCTGATCCGGGTCATGCCGGCGAAGGGAGTTCGGTTCGGGCACCTCGCCCGTGGTCCGCACCCAGGACCACGACCGAGGCCCGCTCCATGACCACCGCCGAACCCGTCGAGGACAACGCAGCCGTCGAGCGCACGGCCGTCGTGTTCACCGGCGGCGACGCGCCACGCCCCGGCGTACGGGACCTGTTGCCCCCGGGCGCGCTCGTCATCGCCGCCGACTCCGGTCTGGACCACGCCGTCGCCCTCGGCGTGCACGTCGACGTCGCCGTGGGGGACTTCGACTCGGTGGATCCCCGGACGCTGCGCCGGGCCGTCGACGCCGGCGTGGAGGTGACGCGGCACCCCACGGCCAAGGACGCCACCGACCTCGAGCTGGCCCTCGACCGGGCCCTCGCCGCCGGGGCGGGCCGCGTCGTGGTCGTCGGCGGCCACGGCGGCCGCTTCGACCACCTCCTCGCCAACGCCCTGCTGCTGGCGGCGCCCCGCTACGCCTCGATGGTGATGGAGGCCCACGTCGGCGCGGCCCGGCTCCACGTCGTGCGGGCGCAGCTCCGGGTCGTGGGCACGCCGGGCGAGCTGGTGTCGCTGCTGGCGCTGCACGGTCCCGCCCACGGCGTACGCACCTCGGGCCTGCGGTTCGCGTTGCACGACGAGACGCTGCTTCCCGGCTCGAGCCGTGGCGTGAGCAACCTGCTCGTGGCCGAGCAGGCGACCGTGCGCGTCCGCGCCGGCGTGCTGCTCGTCGTGTTGCCCGGTCACGACCCCGACGACCCCCGACCTCCAGGGAGGACCCCATGACCCACGAACCCCCGACCCGGGACCGACGGCGCCCTCGGCGCCGCCTGGCCGCAGCAGGAGCCGCAGTGGGGCTGGTGCTCGCCGCGCTCGCGGCCTGCGGCGACGACGACGGGGGTTCGGCGGCGTCCGGTTCGTCGGACACCTCGGTGGGCAGCACCGTCCGGCTGCTCACCCACGACTCCTTCGCGGTCAGCGACGAGGTGCTCGCCGACCTGGAGGCCACCACCGGGCTGCGGGTCGAGGTGCTCAAGGGCGGCGACGCCGGCACGCTGGTCAGCCGGGCGATCCTCACGCGGGGCGAACCCGAGGGCGACGTGCTGTTCGGCATCGACGACAGCCTCCTCGCCGAGGGCCTCGAGGCCGACCTGTTCGAGCCCTACGAGTCCCCCGAGCTGGCCGCCGTGCCCGACGAGCTCGAGCTCGACCCGCAGCACCGGGTCACCCCCGTCGATCAGGGCCAGGTGTGCGTCAACGTCGACCGGGAGTGGTTCGACGCCGAGGGGCTCGAGGCGCCATCGAGCTTCGAGGACCTGGTCGATCCCGCCTACCGGGATCTGCTCGTGGTCCAGAACCCGGCGACGTCCTCGCCGGGTCTGGCCTTCCTGCTGGCCACCATCGCCCACACCGGCGACGACGACGATGCCTGGGTCGGCTACTGGGAGGCGCTGCGCGACAACGGCGTCGCCGTCGCCGAGGGCTGGGAGCAGGCGTACTACGGCGAGTTCTCGGGCGGCTCGGGGGAGGGTGAGCGGCCGCTGGTGGTGTCCTACGCCACCAGTCCGGTGGCCGAGGTGGCCTTCAGCGGCGCCGACCCGCTGCCCGAGCAGGCGCCCACCGGGGTGGTGACCGCCACCTGCTACCGCCAGATCGAGTTCGCCGGCGTGCTCGCCGGCGCGGCGAACCCCGCCGGGGCGCAGGCCGTCGTCGACTTCCTGCTGGGCGAGCGGCTGCAGGCCGACATCCCGCTGCAGATGTTCGTCGAGCCGGTGCGCACGGGTGTGGGCCTGCCCGAGGTGTTCACCCGCTACGACGAGTCCGCCGCGCAGCCCCTGAACATCGAACCGACGGTCGTGGCCGCCAACCGCCGCGCCTGGGTGGAGCAGTGGACCGACACCGTCGTGCGGTGACCGGTTCGGACGGAGGGTCGTGAGGCTGCGCAGCCGACTCGCCCTGGCCGCGCTCCCGGCGGCCTTCCTGGGGGTGCTGTTCCTGCATCCCCTCGTGACCCTGGTGCGCACCGCGTTCGGGGCTGCACGCCTCGGACCCGACGCCGGACGCTCGGTGCCCGACGTGCTCGGCGACCCGGCGGTGCGCGAGGTGATGTGGTTCACCACCTGGCAGGCGGCCGTGTCCACCATCGTCACCCTGGCCCTGGGACTGCCCCTGGCGTGGGTCTTCGCCCGCCGCACCTTCCCCGGCAAGTCCGTGGCCTGGGCGGCGCTGCTCGTCCCCTTCGTGGCGCCCACCGTGGTCGTGGGCGCCGCCTTCCTGCAGCTGCTGGGTCCCGACGGGCCCGTGGCCGCCGCGGCCGGATGGGTGGGGATCGGCGGCAGCTCCCGCACCGGGTCGGGTCTGGACCTGCGCTTCACCGTGGTCGCGGTGCTGGCCGCGCACGTCTTCTTCAACGTGGCGGTGGTGGTGCGTACGGTCGGCGGCGTGTGGAGCCAGCTCGATCCGAGCCTCGAGGCCTCGGCCCGGGTCCTGGGCGCCGGTCCGGTGCGTGCCTTCCGGGAGGTCACCGCGCCGCTGCTCGCCCCCTCCCTGGCCGGTGCGGCGGCCATCGTCTTCCTCTTCTGCTTCACCTCGTTCGGTGTGGTGCTGCTGGTCGGCGGCCCGGCCAACCGCACCATCGAGGTCGAGATCTACCAACGGGTCCAGAACCTGGACGTGCGCAGCGCCGCCGTGTTGGCCGTCGCGCAGCTGGTGGCGGTGAGCGCCGCGGTGCTGGTGGCGGCGCGCCTCGGGCGTCGATCCACCGCCCTGCCCCTGGTGCCGGCCGGAGCCGGGGCGCGGCCGGCGCGCACCGGTGGCGAGCGGCTGGCGGTGCGCGCCGTGCTGGGGTCGGCGGCGGTGTTCTTCGGCCTGCCCCTGGTGCTCCTGGCGACCCGCTCGGCCTCGGTCGGCGGTCGTTGGACGCTCGATGCGTGGCGGGGACTCGACGAGGCCCGCCGTGGCGGCACCCAGTTCGTGCCGCCGCTGGAGGCCGTCGCCCACTCCCTGCGGGTCGCCCTGGCCGCGACCCTCGTGGCGGTGGTGGTGGGCGTGTCGGCGTCGCTGGCCATCGCCGGCCGTCCCCTGGACCCGAGTCGGCGCGGTGCGCACCGCCGCCGGTCGAGTCCCCTCACGGCTTGGTTGGACGTCGCGCTCATGCTGCCCCTCGGGGCCTCCGCGGTCACGGTCGGGCTCGGCTTCCTGGTCGCCCTCGACGAGCCGCCGCTCGACCTGCGTCGCTCCTGGTGGCTGCTGCCCCTGGCCCACGCCCTGGTGGCCGTGCCCTTCGTCGTCCGCGTCCTGGTGCCCGTGCTGCGTGCCGTCGACGACCGTCTGGTGGAGGCCGCACTGGTGCTGGGCGCCAGCCCGTGGCGGGCCTGGCGTGAGGTGGACCTGCCCCTGCTGGGCCGGGCCGTGGTGGTGGCCGCCGGGTTCGCCTTCGCCGTCTCGCTGGGGGAGTTCGGCGCCACCCTGTTCCTGGCTCGCGCCGACGCGCCCACGGTCACGGTGGCCATCGACCGGTTCCTCTCCCAACCGGGCGCGCTGAACCGGGCCCAGGCCACGGCCCTGGCCGTCGTGCTGCTGGCGTGCACCCTGGTCGTGGTGCTGACGGCCGAGCGGCTGCGCGACCGACTGGAGCTCCGCTCGTGAGCGTGGCGCTGTCGGTGCAGGACGTGCAGGTGCGCTTCGGTCCCCTCGTGGCCCTCGACGGCATCACCCTCGACGTCACCGCCGGCGAGGTGGTCGCCCTGCTGGGGCCGAGCGGGTGCGGCAAGAGCACGCTGCTGCGGGTCGTGGCCGGTCTGCAGCCCCCCGACCGCGGTCGGGTGCTGCTGGACGGCGTCGACCAGGCGGCGATCCCGGCGCACCGACGCGGTGTCGGGCTCATGTTCCAGGACCACGCGCTGTTCCCCCACCGGGACGTGGGGGCCAACGTGTCGTTCGGGCTGCGCATGCGGGGCGATCCCCCGCAGCGGCGGGAGGCCCGCGTCGCCGAGGTCCTCGAGCTGGTCGGTCTGCCCGGCTTCCAGCGTCGAGCCGTGGGGGAGCTCTCGGGTGGCGAGCGCCAACGGGTCGCGCTGGCCCGCACGTTGGCACCCGAGCCGCGTGTGCTGATGCTGGACGAGCCGCTGGGGGCGCTCGACCGCAGCCTGCGTGAGCGCCTGGTGCTGGAGCTGCGGGCGCTGTTCGACCGGCTCGACCTCACCGTGGTGCACGTGACCCACGACCAGGGCGAGGCTCTGGCCATCGCCGACCGGGTGGTCCTGGTGCGCGGGGGCCGGGTGGTCCAGCAGGGCACACCCCGAGCGGTGTGGACGGCTCCGGCCGACGACTGGGTCGCCGACTTCCTGGGCTTCGCCAACATCGTCGACCTGGAAGTCCGCGCCGGGGTGGGGCGCACCGCCTGGGGCCTGGAGATCCGGGGTCTCGAGCTGCCCGACGGCGCCGCGCGGGTCGTGCTGCGCGCCGGGGGCGTCGGGCTCGGGGATGCGGCGGCACCCGGCGGCGTGCCCGGGGTCGTCGCCGGCGTCGCCTTCCGGGGCGAGGACGCGCTGGTCCGGGTCGCCGTCGCCGACGGGCCGGAGCTGGCCGCCGGCGTGGTGCCGGGTTCGGAGCCCGTCATCGGCGACGAGGTCGTCGTGTGCGTCGCGCCCTGGGCCGTGGCACCCCTCGCCCCGTCGGGGTGAGTCGATCCCGGTTGGCCGCGAACGCCGTGCGCCGGGCCACAATGTCGCCGATGGACGTGACCGCCACGCTCGATGCTCCCTGCCCACCCGGCCGGCTGTTCGCCGCGGTCGACGACCTCGCCAGCTATCCCGACTGGCTCGAGATCGTGCGACGGGTTCGGCCCGTACCCGGTCGCGACGCCGACGAGGCCCTGGCCTGGGACGTGGAGCTGCGGGGACGGTTGGGGCCGTTGGCCCGGTCGAAGCGGCTGCGCATGGTCCGCACCCGTCACGACACGCCGACCCGGGCCCGCTTCGAGCGTCGCGAGCTCGACGGGCGCCGGCACTCGCCGTGGGTGCTCGACGTCGTGGTCACCCCGGACGGCGACGGCAGCCGGTTGGCCATGCGGCTCCACTACGGTGGCGGCTTCGCCGGCGTGGTCCTCGAGCGGCTCCTCGACGATGCCATCGAGCGGTCCCGCCCCCGGCTGCTGTCCCTGGTGAGCGACCCCGCCCACGCGCCGGCCGATCCACCCGACGACCACCCTGGCCCCGATCGAGACGAGGAGCCGTCATGGCCCTGAAGGACCTGTTGCGCACCGCGGATCTCACCGGCGACGACCTGGCACAGGTGCTCGAGCGTGCTGCGGCGTACAAGGCGGCCCCGGTTCGTGACATCGGGTTGCTCGCAGGTCGCACGGTGGTGC
This sequence comes from Acidimicrobiales bacterium, assembly GCA_025456085.1. Lineage (GTDB taxonomy): Bacteria > Actinomycetota > Acidimicrobiia > Acidimicrobiales > Acidimicrobilacustridaceae > JALOLF01. The sequence continues at coordinate 20,102 of JALOLF010000065.1, read as the reverse complement.
ACCACTTCGCCAAGCCGTCGACCCGGACGCGGCTGTCCCTGCAGACCGCGGTGGCCCACCTGGGGGGCACGCCCCTCGTCGTGGGTGGCAACGAGCTCCAGCTCGACCGCGGGGAGACCATCGAGGACACGGCGCGGGTGCTGTCGCGCTACGCCGAGGCCTTCACCATCCGCACGTACTCCGACGACGACGTGGCCCGCTTCGCCGCTGCGGCGTCCATCCCGGTGGTCAACGCCCTCACCGACGGTCACCATCCCCTGCAGAGCCTCGCCGACCTGCTCACCCTGCAGGAGCGGTTCGGGGACCTCGCCGGTCGGAGCCTCGTGTACCTCGGCGACGGCAACAACGTCACGCACAGCCTTATGGAGGCCGGCGCCCTGGCCGGCATGCGGGTCGTGGCCGCCTGCCCCGACGGCTACCGCCCCGATCCGGCGGTGGTGGCCGCGGCCGAGGTCATCGCCGCCCGTACCGGTGGCGCGGTCGAGGTCACCGACGACCCGGTGGCCGCGGCGGACGGTGCCGACGCCCTGTACGCGGACGTGTGGCTGTCCATGGGCGACCCCGACGACGAGCGCGACGCCCGGTTGGCCGCGTTCGCCCCCTACCGCGTCACCGGGGCCCTGCTCGACCGGGCCCGACCCGGCGCGGTGTTCCTGCACTGCCTGCCGGCCCACCGTGGCGAGGAGGTGACGGCCGAGGTCATCGACGGCGAGCGCTCCGTGGTGTTCGAGCAGGCCGAGAACCGGCTGCACACCGCGCAGGCCGTCCTCGCCCTGCTCGTGTCGGGCACGCTCAGCGGCGCAGCGTCGCCGCCCACCTCTCACCCCGGCGGGTGACGGCGAGCGGGATCCCGAAGCACGACGAGAGCGCGTCGTCGGTCAGCGTGGTGGCCAGCGGACCTGCGGCGTGCACCCGACCCTCGGCGAGCAGCAGCACGTGCGTGAACGCCGGGGGGATCTCCTCGAGGTGGTGCGTCACCAGCACCAGGGGCGCCGCCCCCGGGTCGTCGGCCAGCGCGCCCAGCGCGCCCACCAGCTCCTCGCGTCCGACCAGGTCGAGTCCCGCGGTGGGCTCGTCGAGCAGCACCAGGCCGGGGTCGTTCATCAACGTGCGTGCCAACTGCACCCGCTGGCGCTCGCCCGAGGACAGGGTGGCGAAGGCCTGCCCGGCCACGTGGTCGACGGCGAAGCGCTCGAGGAGCTGTTCGGCCCGGTCCCGGTCGGCGTCGTCGTAGGTGTGCCACCACGGTTCGAGGGCGCCGTGGCGCCCGCAGCGCACGACGTCGAAGGCGCTGATGGTGGGCCGCAACAGGTCGGCGAATCCGGCGCTGGCCAGCCCCACCCGGGTGCGCAGGCGACGCACGTCGGTGCGGCCCAGGGTCTCGCCGAGCACCTCGACCGTGCCCGCGGTGGGGTGCTGGTAGAGGGCGGCCACCCGCACCAGGGACGTCTTGCCGGAACCGTTGCGGCCGAGGACCACCCAGCGCTGGTCGTCGTGCACCACCCAGTCGACGTCGGCCAGCACCGTGCGCTCGCCACGGCGGAGCCGGACGCCGGTCAGGCGCAGGACGACGCTCACGGGCGCGTCGGGAGGTCGGTCGTCACGCCGGCAGGGTAGCCAACGACCCCGCGCCTGCGTCCCGGGAAGGCAGGGTCGGGGCGGTACGCTGCGAGGGTCCGGCGCCGCCGGGCCCCGCCCGCCTCCAGGAGACCCTGCGATCGAATCCGCACTCGGCATCCTCGCCGTCTGCCTGCTGATCGCCGCCAGTGCCTTCTTCGTCGCGGCGGAGTTCGCGCTCGTCGCGGTGGACCGGACCCGCCTCGAGCAGCGTGCCGAGGCGGGGGAGCGGCGGGCCCGCGTCGCCCTCGCCGTCCTGCGTCGGCTGTCGTTCTCGCTGTCGGGCGCGCAGCTGGGCATCACCGTGGTGTCCCTCGTGCTGGGCTTCATCGCCGAGCCCGTCATCGCCCGACTTCTCGCCCCGGCCCTCGAACCGGTCGTCGGCACCCGGGCCGCCGACGGCGTGGCCATCGTCCTGGCGCTGCTGCTCGCCACCGTGGCCCAGATGGTGCTCGGCGAGCTGATCCCCAAAGGGGTGGCGATCGCCCGGCCGGAGGGCACCACCCTGGTGCTGGCGCCCGCCGTGCGCCTCTACAACCTCGTGTTCGGCCCGGTCATCTCGCTGCTCAACGGCGCCGCGAACTGGACGGTGCGCCGCCTCGGCGTCGAACCCCGCGAAGAGCTCTCCCACGTGCGGTCCCTGCCCGAGCTGGCGCTGATCATCCAGGCCTCGGCCGAGGAAGGAACGCTGGCGGGGAACGCCTCCACGCTGCTGCGCCGGTCCATCCGCTTCGGTGAGAAGACGGCCGGTGACGTGCTGGTGCCCCGCACGCAGCTCGACGCCCTCGCCTGCGACGACACCGCGCTCGATCTGGCCCGTCTGGCGGTGTCGTCCGGGCACTCCCGCTTCCCGGTGTTCGGGACCGACCTCGACGACGTGCGCGGCGTCGTGCACGCCAAGGCGGTGCACGCGGTGCGTCCGGCCGATCGGGCCACCACGCCGGTCTCGGCGCTCATGACCCCGGTGCCGGCCGTGCCCGAGACCCGGGGGATCGAGGACGTGCTCACCGAGCTGCGGCGCAGTCGCACACACCTGGCGGTGGTGATCGACGAGTACGGCGGCACGGCGGGCGTCGTCACCCTGGAGGACATCGTCGAGGAGATCGTGGGTGACATCTCCGACGAGCACGATCCCTTCACCGTCAGCCCCGCGGTGCGCGAAGGCGCCGGGGAGTACGTGCTCGCCGGATCGCTGCACCCAGACGAGGTGCTGGAGGCGACCGGGTTCGTGGTGCCCGAGGGCGACTACGGCACGATCGCCGGGTTCGTGCTCGACCGCCTGGGTCGGGTGCCCTCCGTGGGCGACGTGTTCGACCACGCCGGCTGGCAGCTCGAGGTCGTCGAGATGGACCGCCGCCGCGTGGCGCGCATCCGGCTGCGTGAAGGCCGCCATGGCGCCGCGCACCGGGGGTCGACGCCGTGACGCTCCTCGCGGTGTCGGCCGCGGTCCTCCTGCTGTTGGCCAACGGGTACTTCGTCGCCGTCGAGTTCGCCCTCGTCGGCTCGCGCCGCGACAAGCTCGAGACCTTCGCCGAGGAGGGGAGCCGTCGCGCCACGGTCGCCCTGGAGGGCATCCGGGACCTGAACCTGCAGCTGGCGGGCGCGCAGCTCGGCATCACCGTCTCCCGAGCGGGTGCTGCACCTCGTGGGCCTGGTCGTGGCCCTCACCATCGTGTCCTTCCTGCACATGGTGATCGGCGAGATGGTGCCCAAGAACCTGGCCCTGGCCGGGCCGGAGCGCTCGCTGCTGGTGCTGGCCCCCAGCTACCGCCTGTTCGTGCGCCTGTTCCGCCCGGTCATCAAGCTGCTCAACGTGCTCGCCAACCTGGGCATGCGGGGCCTGCGGATCGAACCCCGTGACGAGTTGACCTCGGCCCACACCGCCGACGAGCTCGCCACCATGTTGGCCGAATCCCGCCAGGAAGGGCTGATCGAGGACTTCGCCCACGACCTCATGACCGGCGTGCTCGACTTCGAGGGCCGCACCGTGGCCTCGGTGATGGTGCCCCGCGAGGACATCGTCGCCGTCGATCGCACGACGGACGTGGGCGAGATCGAGCGCCTGGTCGTCGAGTCGGGGCACAGCCGCCTGCCCGTGCTCGACCACGACCTCGACCACGTGCTCGGGTTCGTCCACGCCAAGTCGCTGCTCTCGCTCCCGCCGGGCTCCCACGGTCGGCCGCTGCCCATGCGGCTGGTGCGCCGCATGCTGGTCGTGGCCAGCGACTGCACGCTCGAGGAGCTGCTGCGGTCGATGCGGCGGGCCCGGGTCCACATGGCACTCGTGACCGACGACGAGGGGACGACCACCGGGGTGGTGTCGCTCGAGGACCTGCTCGAGGAGCTGGTGGGCGACATCCTGGACGAGTCCGACCGGGCCGGGGGCGCCGAGTCCCGGCCCTGAGCGGCCCGGCGTGGGCGTCACGCGATCGCAACATTTCCGTGGGAGTGGGGTAGCCTGCTCCGATCATGCGCGTCATCCGTCTCCTGAGCGCGTCCCTGACCGCGGTCCTGTGCCTGGTGTGGGCCGCGCCCGACGTGTCGGCCCAGCGCACCCCCGGCCTCGACGACGCCCGGGTCCGCGCCCGGGAGGCCACCCAGGCCATCGAGGATCTCCAGGTCGAGCTGGCCGCGCTGGAGGACGAGGCCGCCGCCGCCGAAGCGGAGCGTGCCGCCGCCGACGCGGAGCTGGCCGGACTCCGTGAAGAGGTCGCCCGACTGGCCGTGGTGCGCTACACCCAGCCCGACGAGGTGGCGCTCTTCGAGCCCGGTGGCGATCTGAACCGACAGGTGCGAGCCGACGCGCTCGCCCGATCCGTGTCGGACGAGAACCTGGACGCCGTCGATCAGTACCGGGCCACCAAGGCCCGTCTGGAAGACGCCAGCGACCGGCTCGCCGCCACCCGGGCGGAGCAGGAAGCAGCCCTGGACGAGCTCGAGGAGCGTCAGGAGGAGCTGTACGCCGAGCTCGCGACCCTGGAGGAGGTCGAGCGAGCGCGCTTGGCCGAGGAGCAGCGCCAGCGCGAGGAGGAGGCCCGCCGCCAGGCCGAGGAACGGGCCCGCCAGGCCGCCGCCACCTCCACGACGACCTCGACGACGGCTCCGACGACGACCGCACCGGGGGGTTCGACGGTGGCGCCGGGCGCAACGCCCGCGCCGAGTGCGCCGACGACCGGTGGCCAGGCCCCCACGACGGCGACCCCTGCACCACCACCCACGTCGGTGGCGCCACCGCCGCCCACCAGCCCGCCGCCCAGCGGCGGCTGGGTGTGTCCGGTCCGGGGCCCCGTCAGCTTCGTGGACTCCTGGGGAGCGCCGCGACCCGGCGGGCGGGCCCACCGCGGGGTCGACCTGATGTCGCCGAGAGGTACGCCGGTGGTGATCCCCGTGAGCGGCACCGTGAGCCAACGCAGCAACAGCGTGGGCGGGCTGTCGTTCCACCTGCTGGGCGACGACGGGAACTACTACTACGGCACCCATATGGACGCCTATGCGTCCATCCCCTCCGGCCGCCTGCCGGCGGGGACGGTGGTGGGCTACGTGGGCGACACCGGTGACGCCCGGGGGACCGGCACGCACCTGCACTTCGAGATCCATCTCGGCGGGCAGGGCAACGCCGTCAACCCCTATCCGACCGTCGCCGCCCACTGCTGATCGTCGGGAGGAAGCGGTGGCCCCGACGAACGACGAGCTCGCCGCAGCGCTGGCCGCCGTGCTCGGCGGCGCTGCGGGCGTGCCGGTGGCGGTGCGCGACCTGCAGCGACTCTCCGGTGGCGCGTCACGCGAGACCTTCTCGTTCGACACGGTCGCACCCGTACCCGTCGGCGCCGCGGCGCCGGTCGTCGAGCAACGCATCCTCCAGCGGGAGCGGCGCGGCTCGGTCGGGGGAGCACCAGCCGGACTCGAGGCCGAGGCCAGGCTCTTGCGGGCCGCGGCCCGGGCCGGGGTGCCGGTGCCACCGGTCGTGCTGGCCGGCGACGACCCGCAACCCCTCGGGGGACGCTTCCTCGTCACCGGGCGTCTGGCGGGGGAGACCATCCCCCGGCGGCTGCTGCGCGACGCGTCCTGGGCCACGGCCCGGTCCCGGCTCGTGGCCGACGCCGCCGCTGCCCTGGCGGCCATCCACCGCATCCCCCTCTCCGCCGCCGAGGGCTACCCCGCCCCCGACCCGGTGGGCCAGCTCCGCGACCTGCTCGATCTGTTCGGCCAGCCCCACCCGGCGTTCGAGGTGGCGTTGCGCTGGCTGGACCAGCACCGGCCCCCGTCGACGCGTCGCACGGTGGTGCACGGCGACTTCCGGCTCGGGAACCTCCTCGTCGGGCCCGAGGGCCTGGTGGCGGTGCTCGACTGGGAGCTGGCCCACGTGGGCGACCCCATGGAGGACCTGGGTTGGCTGTGCACCCGGGCCTGGCGGTTCGGCGCCGGTGCGCCGGTCGCCGGGCTGGGCACCTACGAGGAGCTCTTCGCCGGCTATGAATCGGCCGGGGGCGGGCCGGTCGACCCCGCCGCCGTGCGGTGGTGGGAGGTGCTCGGCACCCTGCGCTGGGGGGTGATCTGCATCGTGCAGGCGTCGGGGCACCTGTCCGGCGCCAGCCGCTCGGTGGAGCTCGCCGCCATCGGTCGCCGGGTATGCGAGACGGAGTACGACCTGTGGCTGCTGCTGGGTCGCGACGATCCACGTCCCGAACCCCTGCCGGCTGGCGTGGACCCTGCCCCGGACGTGCACGACGCCCCGAGTGCCGCCCAACTCGTCGAGGCGGTGCGGGAGTTCCTGGCCGGTGAGGTCCTGGGCGCCACCGAAGGTCGGGTGCAGTTCCACGCCCGGGTGGCGGGCAACGTCCTGGCCATGGTCGAGCGTGAGCTGCTGGCGGGCCCCGCCCAGGCGCACGCCCATCGGCAGCGACTGGCGGGGTTGGGCCTCGACAGCGACGCGGCGCTGGCGGAGGCCCTGCGCACCGGGCGGCTGGCGTCGGACGACCCCGGGGTGCGCTCGGTGATCTGGGCTGCGGTGCTCGACAAGCTGCGGGTGGCCAACCCGGGCTACGCCGACCCGGGGGACCTCGACGGCTGACGCGCCGGCTCGGCGCCGCTCAGGCCCCCATGGCGTGGAAGCCGCCGTCCACGTGCACGACCTCGCCCGTGGTGGCCGGGAACCAGTCCGACAGCAGCGCCACGCAGGCCTTGGCCACGGCCTCGGAGTCCTTCACGTTCCAGCCCAGCGGCGCCCGGTCGTCCCAGACGTCCTCGAAACGTCCGAAGCCCGGGATGGAACGGGCCGCGACGGTCTTGATGGGACCGGCCGAGACCAGGTTGACGCGGATCCCGGAAGGGCCCAGGTAGCGGGCCAGGTAGCGGGAGGTCGATTCCAGGGCAGACTTGGCCACCCCCATCCAGTCGTACGCCGGCCACGAGACGGTGGCGTCGAAGTCGAGTCCCACGATCGAACCGCCGTCGACCATGAGCGGGGCGACGATGTCGCTCAACGCCTTCAGCGAGTACGCCGAGACCTGCAGCGCCACCGACACGTCCTCCCAGCCGGCGTCGAGGAACGTGCCGCCGAGGCACACCGGCGGGGCGAAGCCGATGGCGTGCAGGGCGCCGTCGACCCGGTCCCAGCGTTGCGCCACCTGTTCGCGGACGCGGGCCACGTGGGTCGGGTCCGTGACGTCGAGCTCGAGGACCTCGGGGCTCTCCGGGAGCTTGCGTGCGGCGCGCTCGGTGTGACGCAGCGTCCTGCCGGCACTGGTGAGCAGCACCTCGGCGCCCTCCTGCTGGGCGAGGCGGGCCACGCCGAAGGCGAGCGAGGCGTCCGTGAGGACACCGGTGAGCAGGAGTCGTTTGCCGTCGAGCAGACCCATGGCGCGTCAGACTCCTGTCGTGGCGGCGTCGTTACGGCGCCGGTCTCGTCTCACAGCTCGTCGTGGACCACGAGGTCCGTGGCATCCCCGTCGTTGGCGCACACGGGGTCGCTGCGTCGCCAACGGGCGTCCAGCGCCACGACCTCCACGCAGACCGGTGTGCCATCGGTCAGCTCGACGGTTGTCGGGCCGTCGGCGGTGGGCCACAGCTCGGTGGCCTCCGCGGTGTACACGACCACCTGGTACGTGGTCCCCTCGGCGGGGTCGTCGTCGTCCCAGTCGACCACCAGCGAGTCGCCGTCGCTTCCGACCGCGGCGATGGTCAGCCCGTCGGGCGCCGGTGGTGCGCCCACGGCGTCGGGCTCGCGGAGCAGGGTCGGGTCGGGTGCGGCCGTCGTCTCCTGCTGGCCGGCGCCGCCGGCATCGCCGGAGCCGCCCGCGTCCTGCTCCTCGTCGCCGCCGCGCAGCAACACGAAGGCGATGGCCGCCGCCAGCAGCACGACGACGAGCACGGCGGCAGCGACGAGCCCCGTCCGGCGACGCGGGGCCGGGCCGGACGTGGCGGTGGTCGAACGGGGCGCCGGCCGGGTACCGGGCGGCGGCATCTGTGTGGGACGCCCGGACTCGAGGGTGGTGGAGGCGTGGTCCACCGCCGCGACGACGGGGGGCGGTCCCGGGGGCGCCGCCGGCGGGGCGGGCGCCTGTGGCTGTGGGGCCGGCGCCTGTGGCTGTGGGGCCGGCGCCTGTGGCTGTGGAGCCGGCGCCTGTGGCTGTGGGGCCGGCGGTGGAGGGGCGGGCGGGGCCGGCGGAGGAGGGGCGGGGATCCCGGGCGGTTGCGGGGCGGACGGTGCGGGTGGTGCCGGTGCGCTGGCGGCGGCGAGCAGACCCGGCGCCACGGTGTCGCGCTGGTCCTGCATCGGCGCCGGATCGGGGGGGATCGGCGGTGTCGGCGCGACGGGTGTCGCCTCGGGTGGGGTCTGCACCAGCGGCGATGCGCTGACGAGGGGCTCCAGATGCCGGCCTTGCGGACCCACCCCGGGCCCAGGGTCTGGGTGGTGGCGCGGGCGAGCGCCTCGCCGAGCTCCGTGGCGCTCGCGTAGCGCTCGGCCGGGTTCCGGTCGATGGTCCGCATCACCACCGACACGACCGCCGGGGGCAGGTCCGGTCGCAGGTCGGCGAGCGGGCGGGGTGGGCTGTCGATCTTGAGGAAGAGCTGCGACAGCGGATCCTCGGTCTCTTCGAAGGGGAGCTCGCCGGAGAGCAGCTCGTAGAGCATGACGCCCACCGAGTACAGGTCGGTGGCCGGCGTGAGCTTCTCGCCCATGGCCTGCTCGGGGGCCATGTAGGCCGGGGTGCCGATGACCTGACCGACCTGGGTGAGGCTCGTGCTGGCGGTGCCGACGACCTTCGCGATGCCGAAGTCGCCCAGCTTGATGACGCCCGTGGCGTTGAACAGGAAGTTCTCGGGCTTGATGTCGCGGTGCAGGATGCCCCGCCCGTGTGCGTGGTGCAGGGCCGCGCTGGCGGCGAGCATCAGGGCGCAGGCCTCGTCGAACTGCACGCCCCGGTCGAGGAACCGGTCCCACAGCGTGCCGCCGGTCATCAGCTCCATCACGATGAGGCACAGGCCCTCGCGCTCCACGAAGTCGAAGACGGGCACGATGTGGGGGTGGTCGAGGCTGGCGACGACCCGCGCCTCCTCCTTGAACCGGTTCCGGACCGCCGGATCGGCGCCGAAGGCGCGGGGGAGTTGCTTGACCGCGACCCGTCGGCCGAGATCGCGGTGCTGCGCCGCCAGGACGATGCCCCAACCTCCCCGGCCGATCTCCTCGCCGACGTCGTAGTTCGGCAGCGCCGCGACGACGAGCTGGCGGTCGAGGCTCACGCTCGTCGCTCGTGGGGCGCGCGGGACAGCACGGGGTGACTGTACCCGTCCCGTCCCGTGGGGACGGGACGACCGGCACCGGGCTCGGGCGGCGGCCGTCGTCCCCTCCCTCCGGCACGTGGGCGACGTATCTTGTCCACTGGCCGTGTGGGCGCGACGGCCCCGACGCGAGGAGAGGGTGTGGGCTTCCAGATCCGCATAGCCGAACCCGGCGACGAGCCTCGGGACGTCGAGCTGACCACGTCGACGGAGGTCGGTCGCCACGTCGAGGGGATCCGTCTGCTCGACGCCTCGGTCTCGCGTCGCCACGTGCTGCTCGACGTCACCCCGCAGGGGCTCGTGTGCGTGGACCTCGGCAGCACCTACGGCACCCGCGTCAACGGGCACGTCATCGCCGGGCCGACGCTGCTGCGGGTGGGCGACGTGGTGCGCCTGGGCGACACCGAGCTCACCGTCCTGGCGGACCGGCGTACCACGCTGGCGCCCCCGATCCCGCCCGAGCCGGCGGTCCCCGCGGCGCCGACACCCGGTCCCGTCACCTCCCCCCCGCCGGTGGCGGCCGCTCCGGCGCCGTCGCCGGTGCCGAGCGCCGCGGCCACCGCGCCGCCGGCCTCGCCCGCGGCGGCGCGTCCCTCGGTGGCCGAGCTGCAGGCGCTCGACGCGGACGGCGCCGCCACCATCCGCTTCCGTCCCGGCTCGGCGGGGGAGCGCTCGGCCCGCTCGATGGCCGCCCGGGCCCGCAAGGCGCGCCGCCAGCTCGCCGGCTTCGGATCCGAACCGTGGGGGATCGTGCCCCAGATCTGCCTCGTGGATCCGTTCCCCGACCCCGCCGACCCCACGCGGCTGGTCACCTCCGGATCGATCGTGGACGCCCAGCGCAACGAGATCTGGGTGGTGGTGACCTCGGAGTCACCGCCCGAAGATCCCACCCGACCCCTGGCGCTGCTGTTCGGTGCCAGCCTTCCTGCGGCCGACGACCTGGAGCCGCTGTTCGAGGGATTCGGCCTGTGGCTGAGTGGGGCCGACGACCCCGACGAGCAGCTGGCCCCGCTGGCCGCGGAGCTCCCACCGCTCGCGCTGGCGACCGGCGAGCTGCGCGCCGCGATGGCGCTGTCGTTCGTGCGCTTCCTGGTCGAACGGGAGAAGGCGGACGGACTGCGCCGCCTGTTCGGCACGACCCAGGCCGGCCGACTCGACGCCGCCGCGCAGGAGGTCTACGGCCTGGGGATGACGGCGTTGGAGATGGCCTGGCGCGAGCAGCTGCTGTCCGGGGGGCCGCGGGTGAAGACCGGCCAGTTCCTGCGCCTGTCGCTGCGCTACCTGCGCCCCTACAAGTGGAAGCAGGCGGAGATCTTCGTCTACATGCTGCTCTCGCTGGCCTTCACCATGGTGTTCCCCTTCGCCACCCGGCGTCTGTTCGACACCGCGCTGCCCGCAGGGATCGACACCGGTTCGTTCCGTGACGTCGGGGTGATCCTGGGCGCGCTGGGGGTGGCGTTGGTCATCTCGCTGCTGGCCGGCCTGCGCCAGAACTACCAGAGCGCCTGGATCAGCGGCGCGGTGGTGCGCGACATCCGCAGCCAGATGTTCGCCAAGCAGCAGAGCCTCTCCACCGGCTGGTACAAGACCCACCAGCAGGGCGACGTGCTGACGCGCCTGTTCAACGACGTCATGGTCGTCGAGCAGGGGCTCACCTCGACGCTGCGTGACGGCCTCTTCCAGATGCTGTCGCTCGTGGTGTCGGCGGTGGTGATGCTCACCATCAACGTGCCCCTCGGTCTGATCGTGCTGGCGGGCGCACCCGTCGTGGCCCTGATCTACAAGGGCATGAGCAAGGGCGCCCAGAAGCGGGGTCTGGCCGTGCAGGAGGACACCGGCTCGCTGATGGGGATGGCGGCGGAGAACTACGGCGCCGAGCCCGTCGTGAAGGTGTTCGGACTCCAGCACCACGAGGTCGAGCGATTCGGCCGGCTGTCCGAGCGCCTCTTCCGCTCGGAGCGGCGCCTGAACCTCTTCGGCGGGCTGTTCGGGTTGTCGGTCAACATGGTCGTGACCATCCTGCGCCTCGGCATCCTGGCGCTCGGTTCGTGGTTCATCATCCAGGGCAACTTCACCTTCGGTGGCCTCGTGGCCTTCCTCGGGATCATGGGTGAGGTGCTCAGCCCGGTGACGGTGCTCACCGGCATCGGTCAGCAGGTGCAGTCGGCGACCGGCGCCCTGTACCGCATCGACGAGGTGCTCGAGGAGGAGCCCGAGCTGGTCGAGGCCGAGCAGGCTGTGACCCTCGCCCCCCTGTCCCACGAGCTGCGTCTGGTAGGGGTGGGGTTCTCCTACAACGCCGAGCGGCAGGTGCTCTCCGACGTGAACGCCGTGATACGGGCCGGGTCCCGGGTGGCCTTCGTGGGACCGTCCGGGTCGGGTAAGTCGACGGTGCTGCAGCTGCTCATGCGGCTCTACGACACCGACGAGGGCGCGGTGCTGTTCGACGGCACCGACCTGCGGCACGCCTCGGTGGCCAGCCTGCGCTCCCAGCTCGGCGTCGTCTTCCAGGACAACTTCCTGTTCGACACGACGGTGCGGGAGAACATCCGGCTGGGCCGGCCGGGTGCGACCGACGCCGAGATCGAGGCGGCGGCCCGGGCGGCGGAGGTGCACGACTTCATCGAGCAGCTGCCCCGCGGCTACGACACGACGGTGGGCGAGCGCGGCGGCATGCTGTCCGGCGGCCAGCGCCAGCGCGTCGCCATCGCCCGGGCACTGGTGCGCAACCCGAGAGTCCTGCTGCTCGACGAGGCCACCTCCGCGCTCGACCCCAAGACCGAGCGCCAGATCACCGCCACCCTCAACCGGATCGCCCAGGGCCGCACGACCATCGCCATCACCCACCGGCTCACCTCGGTGGTCGATTACGACTGCATCTTCGTGATCGTCGACGGTCACATCGTCGAGCAGGGCACCCACGACGAGCTCGTGGCGCTCGGCGGGGCCTATGCCCGTCTGTGGTCCGAGCAGACCGGTGCGGTGGTGCCCCTGCCCTCGGCGGCGCCGGTGTTCGACCCGGGCGAAGCCCTCGCCCGGGTCGCGCTGTTCGCCGGCGTGGACCCGGCCGTGCTGCACGGTGTGGCCGCCCGCCTCCAGGCCGTCGAGGTGCAACCGGGTCAGGGTGTCCCCGACGGTCAGGGCCGGTTGTGGATCGTGGCACGGGGGCGGGGTCGCGTCCTGTCGCCGGCGATGGGGGGTGGGCTGGCACCCACCGCAGAGCTGCGACCCGGTGACGTTTTCGGCCAGACGGCGCTGCTCGGCGGCGACGAGGGCAGCTACTTCGAGGCGGTGGAACCCACCACGCTGCTGCTGCTCGGCGACGAGGTGATCAGCGGGCTGGCCCACACGGAGCCCTCCGTCCGGGCTCTGCTGGAGGGGGCGCGGGGCGGTGCCGCGCCCGAGGGGGGCCGTCGACTGAGCCGCCTCACGGTGGCCATGCGACCCGGTGTCGGCCTGGCCACGCCGGTGCCCGGCGGCGCGGGGCCCGCGACCATCGGGGGCATCCCCGCCGGGGTCGGTGCGCTCCGCGAAGATGGCGGCCGCATGACCGGTGTGTTCGGAGGTCCCAGGCCGTGACGGTACGAGCTCGTGAGACGCTGCAGGCCGTGGTGTCCTCCGCCGTGGACGCCACCGGCGCGGCGCAGGGGTGGCTGTTCGCCCTCGACGGCGGGGAGCTGGTGGTGGCCGCTGCGGCGTCGGGGGGGCAGGTCGGGACACCCGACGTGGTCGATCGGCGGTTCCCGGTGGGCACGGGCACGGCGTCGTTCGTGGTGCAGTCGGGTCAGCCCGTGGCGCTGCAACCGGGTGCCGGCGGCAGCTCCGGCGACGAGCTCGGCGCGCAGCTGCTGGGTCGCCAGCCCCTCGCCGTGCTGGCCACCCCGGCCCTCGCCGACGACCGCGTGGTCGGTGCGTTGCAGGTGGTCGACAAGTTCGGCGGTGGCGCCTTCAGCTTCGACGACGTCGAGATCGTCGGCCTGCTCGGGGGCATCGCCGGCGCCGCGCTGAGCGAGTCCGGTGCGGCCTCCCTGCAGCTCCCCTCACCGGCGCAGCTGGCGGGCGAGCTGGAGCGCCTCGCCCACACCGACCCGGCCCGTTACGCCACGGTGGCGGGGGTGGTCGAGGTCCTGCTCGGCCAGCTATGAGCGAGCCGCTCCGGCCTGCGTGGTCGCGTGATTCGGTCGTGCTGCGCCTCGACGACGTCGACGCCATCTCGGGCATCACGCCGTCCTGGGCCTGGGGCGGGGCGACCGGTCGCGGCGTTCGGGTCGCCGTGGTGGACAGCGGCGTGGACGCCACGCACCCGGCGCTGGGGGACTGCGTGGAGGTGGACGAGGGCATCTCGTTCTCGATCGCCGAGGGAGGCGAGGTGGTCTCCGAGCGGGGACCGCATGCGGACGCCTTCGGGCACGGCACGGCCTGTGCGGGCATCATCCACCTGCTGGCCCCCGAGGCCCGCATCACCAGCGTGAAGGTGCTGGGCAGCAACCTCACGGGGACCTCCGACGTGTTCCTGGCCGGGTTGACGTGGGCCGTCGAGCAGGGCTTCGACGTCATCAACCTCTCCTTGGGTACGCGCAAGCGGGACTGGGCGCTGCCCTTCTACGAGGTCTGCGACCAGGCGTACTTCAAGGGGTCGTTCCTGGTGACGGCGGCCAACAACATCCAGCGGGTGAGCTACCCCTCGCTGTTCGCCTCGGTGGCCAGCGTGGCCGCCAACCTGACCAAGGACCCCTACCGGTTCCACCACAACCCGGAACCCCCGACCGAGTTCCTGGCCCGCGGCATCGACGTGGAGGTGCCCTGGCTCGACCACGGCACGATCACCACGACGGGCAACTCCTTCGCCGCCCCGCACATCGCCGGTGTGGCGGCACTCATCCGCTCCAAGCACCCCGAGCTGGTGCCGTTCCAGCTCAAGACCGTGCTGTGGGCGACCTCGGCCAACGTGCGCGAGGCGGCAGAGCGCACGCAGCAGGCCGGTCGGCTCAGCCGGGTCCTGCGACCGGGTCAGACGATGGGCGCGACGAGGGCCTCGATGGTGCTGCACCCCGGGCTCGTGCGCGCCGTGGCGGCACCACCTCCACCTGCCCCGACGCCGCAGCCCGCGCCGCAGCCCGCGCCGCAGCCCGCGGTCCAGGCGCCGCCCCCGCCCCTGCCCCCACCGCCGGTGCCGGGCAGCGGGGTGCGACCGTTCTGAAGGGACCGACCGTGGTGCGGCCGGGCAGCGCCGGCCACCTGCCGTGCCGGTCAGCCCGCCGGCGGCGCGACCTTCAGCTGGAAGTCGAGCGTGCGCAGCTGCGCGAGGTCGCTCTCGATCTCCTCGTGGCGCTGCAGCACGACCTCGGGCGTCAGGTGGCGCAGCACGTTCAGGGTGGTCAGCACCTCGACGATCGTGCGCTGCAGCTCGATGCCGCGGTCCTGGCAGCGCCGCTCCATCTCCTCGCCCACCCGGGTCAGGGTGGCCTCGGTGTCGTTGCGCAGGAACGTCTCGGTGGCGGAGAGCCACCGCTCGTAGTCGGCCCGTGCCCGGGTCGGCAGCGGCACCCCGCTCTGGTCGCCGGGCAGCGACGCGGCGCCGGCCGGGGGCCGGGGGAGGTCCGCCAGGCTGCGGGGCAGCGCCGCGACCTCGCGGTCGAGGCGGGGATCGAGCAGCGCATGGGCCTCCGAGGCCAGATCGAGGGAGGCCACGATCTCGCTCCAGTCGGCCTGGAACTGCTCGGCCACGTGTCGGCACAGGGCACGCATGGCCAGCTTGCGCACCCGCTGGGTGTGCAGCACCCGGTCGGCGAAGCGGGTGTGCAGGCTCAGATGGAGACGAGGCCAGTCGTGGCCGGCCTCCAGGGCCAGGAGCACGTTGTCGACGTCGGCGCGCAGGCCGGCGACGTCTGCGTCGAGGTCGGCCTCGACGTCCTTGCGCAGCTGCTGGACGCTCTGGGTGAGCAGCTCGTGCCAGTGGGCGGTGGGACCGCAGAGGACCTGGGCGTGGCGGGCGGCGTCGCGTAGGAGCACCGTGGTCTCGTCGAGTGGGCCGTCCTCGGTGATGAGGGACTGCTCGGCCCACAGTCGCATCCGGAGCCGGTCGGCCGCCCAGAACGCCTCGACGAGCGCCGTGGAGATGCGCTGGTGCTCGGTGTCGAGCACCACGGCGGCGTCGAGCTCGGCGGCCAGGGCCTGCATGCCAGCATCGGGACCGGGCGGGACACCGCCTGCGTCGCCCCAGTAGGGCGTGGCCGCCACCGCCAGCACCTTGGCCGAGATGCCGCGTCGGTCGAGCAGGGAGCGGTTCGCGGCGACGACGCTGCGCCAGTCGGCGAAGACGTTGGTGCCGTTGACCACGACGTACAGGCGATGGCACA
This sequence comes from Acidimicrobiales bacterium, assembly GCA_025456085.1. Classification (GTDB taxonomy): domain Bacteria; phylum Actinomycetota; class Acidimicrobiia; order Acidimicrobiales; family Acidimicrobilacustridaceae; genus JALOLF01. The sequence continues at coordinate 4,344 of JALOLF010000065.1, read as the reverse complement.
GCGAGCTGGCCACCCGGAGCAGGTCCAGCTCGCCCGACGAGAGCTCCGAGCCGGCGCTGGTGACGAGCACGACCGCCGCCACGCCCGACATGGCCTGCAGCAGCCGGACGCCGTCGGGCTCCCACAGCTCGCGCAGCGGCGGGGTGTCGATCAGCGTCAGGCCGCGGGCCAGAGCGGGGGAGGGGACGGCCAGCTGGATGGCCCGCAGTCCCCACGCGTTGTCGGGGTTGAGCGCCTGGGTGGCGAGACCGACGGCCTCCGTGAAGGGCACCCGGCGCAGGAGCGGCTCGGGTCGACCGGCCGCCGCGGGGTCGATGACCAGCGCGCCGTCGTAGGCCAGGGCGTGGGACACCACGGTCGGCGTGGCCGTGGTGTCGGTCGCGCCCACCGCGCACACACCGGCACCCACCAGGGCGTTGACGACGCTGCTCTTGCCCTGCCCGGCGCCGCCCACGACCAGCACCGGCACCGACTCGACCGCGAGCTGGGCCCGGATCCGGTCGAGCTGCTCCACGAGGTCGTCGCGGCCCTGGCTGTCGGCCAGGCTGCGCACGAGGCGCACCACCTCGGCGGCGCCGGCCAGCGCAGGCGAGAACGCGGTGGGGACCCTCGGCGCCACCAGCGGCGGTGCACCGGTGTGCGCCCCCGTGCCGGGCGGCGGACCCTCGACGGGTGTCGGGTCGGCGGACGGCGCACCGGCGGACCGGGCGGACCCGGGCGGCGTCACGGCAGGGCCTCGGGACCGCGGTGCACGGCACGAGGCTAGCCGCGGGTGTGCTGGACGAGGCGGGATCGCTTTCCTAGGGTGGCGCCCGTGCAGATCGGCATCCTCGGTGCAACCGGCCCCGCGGGCAGCGGGCTCGCGGCCCGGCTGGCCTCGGTGGGCTTCGACGTCGTGGTCGGCTCTCGGTCCAAGTACCGGGCCATGGAGGTCCGTGACGGGCTCGTCGAACGGTGGGACGGGTTCGACCTGAGCATCGAGGCGGCCGACAACGTGGGTGCCGCGGACGCCGACCTCGTCGTCATCGCCACGCCGTGGGACGCGGCGGCCGCCACTGCGGAGGCGGTGGCCGAACAGCTCGCGGGCAAGGTCGTCATCTCCATGGCCAACGCCCTGGCCAAGGTGGGCCACGAGTTCCAGCCGCTCGTGCCGCCCCGGGGCTCGGTGGCGGCGAGCGTGCAGGCCGCGGTGCCCCGTTCGAAGGTGGCCGCCGCCTTCCACCACGTCCCGGCCAAGGAGCTCGGCGACCTGCGCGAACCGGTCGAGAGCGACGTGCTCATCTGCTCGGACCACGCCGTCGCCACCGAGACCGCGGTCGATCTCGTGCGGCGCATCCCCAACATGCGCCCCCTCGACGCCGGTGAGCTGTCCAACGCGGCGCCGATCGAGGCCTTCGCCGCGGTGCTGCTGCAGCTCAACGTCCGTTACCGCACACGGGCCGCGGTCAAGTTCACGGGGATCGACGCGGACTGAGCGACGGCGGCCGTTAGCCTTGCCCCGTTGAGCCCGTGGGCCGGGGAGCCCGTCGGGAGGCGTCGATGACGGAGGAACGGATGGCCGAGGGGCAGCTGGGTGACCCGTCGCGGGTGGAGGCGTCCAACGCCGATCCCATGCGTCTCCACGACACCGCCCGTGGGGCGGTCGTCGCCTTCACCCCCGAGCCGGTCGTCAACATGTACACGTGCGGCATCACCCCCTACGACGCCACGCACCTGGGCCACGCCGCCACCTACGTCGCCTACGACGTGTTGCAGCGGCGCCTGCGCGACCGCGGCCACGACACCCGCTGCGTGCGCAACATCACCGACGTCGACGACGACATCCTGCGCAAGGCCCGCGAGCTGGGCGTGCACTACCTCGACCTGGCCGCCGCCGAGACCGCCCGCTTCGACGCCGACATGGTGTCGCTCGGCATGCTGCCGGCGTGGAGCGAGCCGCGGGCGACCTCGGCCATCCCCGACATCAGGGGCTTCATCGGCATGGTGCTCGACCGCGGTCACGCCTACCAGCGGGGCGGGGCGGTGTACTTCGACGTGAGCTCCTTCGACCGGTTCGGCCAGGTGAGCCACCTGGCGCGCGACGAGATGCTGGCCCTCGCGGCCGAACGGGGCGGCAACGTCGACGATCCGGCCAAGGACGACCCGCTCGACTTCGTGCTGTGGCAGCCCTCGTCCGACGACGAGCCGGCATGGGAGTCGCTGTGGGGGCCGGGCCGACCCGGCTGGCACATCGAGTGCTCGGCGCTTGCCCTGCGCGAGCTCGACGTCACGACCCTCGACCTGCACGGTGGCGGCGCGGACCTCGTGTTCCCCCACCACGAGTGCGAGACGGCCCAGTCCGAGGCCGCCACCGGTGAGCCGTTCGTGCGGCACTGGATGCACCAGGCCATGGTCCGCATGGACGGCGAGAAGATGTCGAAGTCGTTGGGGAACCTCGTGTTCGTGAGCGAGCTGCTGAAGGCCTACGACGCCCGGGCCATCCGCCTGGCCGTCGTCTCGCACCACTACCGGGACTCCTGGGAGTGGCACGACGAGCTGATGCCCACCTCGGCCGACCGACTCGAGCTCTGGAAGGCGGCGGTGCGGGCACCGGGTCGGGGGGACGGCACCGAGGTGCTCGCTGCCGTGCGGAGCCGTCTCGACAACGACCTCGACACGCCCGGTGCCGTGGCCGCGATCGACGCCGCGGCCGAGGCCGGCCGGGACGTGCGTGCCGCGGCGGCCCTGGTGGGGGTGCCGCTCGGCGAGGGGGCGGACCACTAGCGTCGAGGCCGTGAGCTACGAGCGGTTCGTCGACGACGTCGTCAAGGGCGTCGAGGCCCTCGGTGCGGCGATCATGGTCGTGGGCGGCACCGTGGCCCTGCTCGGCTACGCGTTGGGCGTGCTGCGCCGCGACGGGCACCGGCCCACCTACGAAGAGCTGCGTCGACGGCTGGGCCGGGCCATCCTGATCGGCCTCGAGGTCCTCATCATCGGCGACATCGTGCGCACGATCGTCGTGGACCCGACGCTGGAGAGCGTCACCGTCCTCGGGGCGATCGTGATCATCCGGATCCTGCTCAGCTTCGCCCTCGAGGTCGAGATCGACGGCACGTGGCCCTGGAGTCGCTGGCGGCGCGAACAGGCGGCGGGCGCACCCGTCGGTGGTCCCAACGACTGACGACGCCGGGACCGCGGTCGTCATGGCCGCACATGCGCTGCGCCGGTGAGGCAGACTGCCCCGGAGCCGTCCCGGGTCGACGACGGACGTCGAGGAGAGGGGGCATCCGGTGGCGACAGACGCAGGCCAGTACTTCGACGTGGCCAAGGCCGTGCTGGGCCCGGTGTTCCACTTCCTGTGGCGGGTCGAGGTCGAGGGGCTCGAGAACGTCCCGGTGACCGGCCCGGCGATCATCGCCCCGAACCACGTCTCGGTGCTCGACTCCTTCTTCGTGCCCCTCGCCCTTCCCCGGCGCATCACCTACGTCGGCAAGGCCGAGTACATGGACTCCTGGAAGACCAAGTACCTGTTCCCGGCCATGGGGATGATCCCCATCGACCGCGCCGGTGGCGACGCCAGCAAGGGCGCCCTCGACGCCGCCGCCGGGGTGCTGGGACGCGGCGAGCTGTTCGGCATCTACCCGGAGGGCACCCGCTCGCGCAGCGGCAAGCTGCACAAGGGCCACACCGGAGTCGCCCGGCTGGCGTTGCGGTGCCGGTGTCCCATCGTGCCCGTCGGGTTGCAGGGCACCGTCGAGGTCATGCCACCCGACGCCAGGCTGCCCGAGGTGTTCCGCCACGTGCGGGTGCGCTTCGGGCGACCGGTCGACGTGACCCGCTACCTCGACCGGCTCGACGACCGGCTCGTGCTGCGCCAGATCACCGACGAGGTCATGTACGAGATACGCGAGCTGTCGGGCCAGGAGTACGTGAACGACTACGCCACCAAGCGCAGCGAGGTGCTGCCCTCGCCGACGGCGCAGCTCTCGACGGAGGGCCAGGTCCCGCACGGCGACCCCGGGCCGTCGGGCAACGGTTCGGGGCCGCCGCGCACGGCCGCCGAGGCGCTGAAAGCGGCACAGGGGGCCTGACGGGGGCCGGTAGGCTCGACCCCATGGCCGACCAGATCACGATCACGTTGCCCGACGGCTCGACCAGGGAGCTGCCCGAGGGCGCGACAGGAGCCGATCTGGCGGCCTCCATCGGACCCCGGCTGGCCAAGGCGGCGCTCGTGGTCGGCGTCGACGGCGACCTCCGCGATCTGGCCGCACCGCTGCCCGACGGTGCCGGGGTGCGCATCGTCACCCCCGACAGCGACGAGGGCCGCGAGGTGCTGCGGCACTCCACCGCCCACGTGCTCGCCCA
>JALOLF010000064.1 GCA_025456085.1 Acidimicrobiales bacterium | reverse complement strand
GGAACGCCAGGCCGCCGACGCCGACGGCGACGAAGGTGGTGCCGTCGCTGTCCACATCCCAGAGCTCGCCGGCGCCGGGGGGTGGGGTGGTGGCGGCGGTCCAGGTGACGCCGCCGTCGACGGAGCGGAACGCCTTCCCACCGCCGCCTGCGGCGACGAAGGTGGCACCGTCGCTCGCCACGCCATTGAGGACACTGGCGCCGGGGGGTTGGGTGGTGGCGGCGGTCCAGGTGACGCCGCCGTCGACGGAGCGGAACGCCAGGCCGTTGAAGTCGCACGTGACGAAGGTGGTGCCGTCGCTGGCCACGCCGTTGAGGACGAAGGCGCCGGGGGGTTGGGTGGTGGCGGCGGTCCAGGTGACGCCGTTGTCGACGGAGCGGAACGCCAGGCCGGTGCCGCCGCTGGCATCGCCGACGGCGACGAACGCAGCCGGCGGCGGCGGTGGTGGCGTTGCCGCCGCGGCGGCGGTCGTGGACAGAACCTGTGGCGCTGCCCAGGCGCCGGCCGCAGTCGCAGCACCGGCTGCGAGCACGTGGCGCCGAGTCAGACCCGGGGGAGATCCGTCTCTCTCGGCCATGATCGTCCTCGCACGTGGTTACTGGGACACGACGCCAGAACCGTAGCCGACTCACCTCACCGGTGCGGACGGTGCTTCGCACCGCATCCGAAGCGTCCCCGTGCGAGTGCCGTCGTGTGACGTTCACCGTGGCGGGTCGCCCCGGCAACGAAGGTTCCAGAAGCCGGGTGGCTGCGGCCTGCGTGTGGGACTCCCTCGCGGCGCTGCGGTCTCGGCCGTCGCGGTCAGCTGCGGGCGGCGAGACGGTCGATGCGCGGCTGGAGACCGGCGTAGCCGTACTCCTCGACGATGCGCCGGGCCTCGTCGAGGTGCTCGCCGGCGGCGCTGACGTCGCCGGGCGCGCCGCGGGCGAGACAGAGCTCGGCCAGGTCGATGCGGGTGCGGCCGGTCCAGAAGCGGGCCTGCATCCGCTCGTGCATGGCGAGGGCGTCCTGCAGGTGCCGCTCGGCGTCGTCGCGGCGGCCGAGGAGCGTGGCCAGTCGCCCGAGGGGCCGGGCCACGGCGCCGGAGTCGGTGCACGCCAGGAAGGCGAAGCGGTCGGCGTAGGGCAGGAGCTGGCCGTAGAGCAGCGGTGCTGCGTCGCTTCGGCGCAGGTCGGCCGCGCAGTCCGCGTACTGGCTGGCCGCCTGGGGCCAGGTGACGTCGAACGGCAGGTCGCTGAAGCCGGTCGCGAGGTCGAGGTCGAACAGCCCTGCTGCTTCGTCGAAGCGACCGAGCTCGCAGTACGCCGTCATGACCGCCGTCCGCCACGCGGGGATGGTGGGGTTCTCGGCCAGGCCCTGCGCCGCGACGTCGACGATCGTGTCGAGGTGGCCCTGTTGGGTGAAGCGCTGGAGGAGCTGCGCGCCGAACGTGGACTCGACGTTCTGGTGGCCGCTCCGGGTGCCGAAGTCCGAGGAGGCGGTGGCGTCGGCCTCGGCCTCGGCGGCGCGGCCGGCGAGGAGGTGCCGCCAGGATCGCAGCATGTGGAGCTGGAACCGGTGGAACGGGAGGCTGGTCCGCTCGGCCAGTCGCTCCATCTCGGCCAGACCGGCGTCGAAGCCCTGGATGTCGCCGCGCTCACCGTCCGCCTGCATGCGGAAGAACCGGGCCATGACCTGTGCCGACATGTCGCCGATCCGGTCGGCGAGCTCGAGCGCGAGCTGCGACTCGCGGAGGCGCTGGTCGAGCGTGTCCGGAGTGTTGAGCGGGTTGAGCGCGACGACGAGCACCTGTGTGAGCGTGGGATCGTCGCCGACGCGGTGAGCGACGTCGATCGCCTCGGCGGCCATCTCGCAGCGTTTCGATGCGTCGCGCGGGTCGATCTCCTCTGCCAGGCAGGCCAGGAGTCGCGCTCGGGGGATGGTGTCGGTCGGGCCGACGGCGGCGAGCGCCGCATCGAGGACGGCGAGCCGCTCGGGGTCCGCCTCGGACACGGCGTCGAGCCCGGGGGTGCGTGCCTGGGCCACCCCGACCAGCAGGTCGCGGTCGCCGAGCCGCAACGCGATCCGGCCGGCGTCGCGGAGCGTGGCGCGATGGTCGACGTCGCCGGCCTGGGACTGGGCGGTGCCGAGGCCGATGAGGAGCTCGCAGCGGGTGCGGTCGTCGCCGACGGCCTGGCGGGCCTGCAGCTCGAGGGCCTGGGTGTACCAGTCCACCGCGTCGAGGGGCGCGTAGGCGGTGAGGGCGGCGTCGCCGGCGCGGCGCGCGTAGCGGATCGCCTTGGCCGCGTCGGCCGGGCGGGTGGCGGCCATCCAGTGATGGGCGAGCTCGGCGACGACCTGGTCGTCATCGGCGCGCGCTTCGAGGGCCTCGGCGACCCTGTGGTGGGTCCGCTGGCGGCGGGTGCTGCTCAGGTCCTGGTAGAGCGTGTGCTGGATGAGGGCGTGGACGAAGCGGTACCTGCCGAACTGCTGCTCCGGCTCGTCGACGAGCCCGGCGGCGATCGCGCCGTCGAGCAGGTCGAGCAGGTCGTCCTCGTCGATCTCGACGACCGCGGCGAGCACGTCGAGGTCGAAGTCGCGGCCGACCACCGCGGCGGTGGACAGGGCCTTCTCGGTCGGCTCGCCGAGGCGGGCGACGCGGTGGGCGACGACCTCGCGCACGCTCGAGGGCAGGCCGAGGTCTTCGAGGTCGTCGGTGAGCACCCAGCGGCCGTCGGCGTCCTGGGCGAACGCACCCGTCTCGGCGAGGTGGCGGAGCACCTCGACGAGGAAGAACGGGTTGCCGGCGGTCTCGCGTCGCAGGGCGTGGGCGAGGGCGACGCCGTCGTCGGCCATCTCGTGGCCGGCGGCCGCCGCGAGCAGGTCGAGGATCTCGGTGTCGGCGAGGCCGACGAGGTCGAGCCGGTCGACGCTCGCCTCCCGGCGCAGGTCGGCGAGCGCGCCGGTGAGCGGGTGCGAGCGGGACAGGTCGCTCTCCCGGAAGGTCCCGACGACGGTCACGGCCATCGGGATGCCGGACGCGACCAGGTGGCGCAGCAGCTGGAGGCTCGCGGCGTCGACCCAGTGCAGGTCGTCGAGCACCAGCAACACGGGGGTCGTCGCCGAGGTCGCGGCGAGGAGCCTGGCGATCCCTTCGAGGACGAGGAACCGTTCGGCGTCGGCGTCGCTGCCCGCGTCGGGCACCGGGATGGCGAGCCGTCGGGCGAGGTCGGGCAGCAGGCGCGCCAGGGCGGGGCCACGGGTGTCGACGAACTCGCGCAGCGTCGACTCGTCGGTGTGCTCGACGAGCTGGGCCAGCGCGGTGATCCACGGCTGGTAGGGGACACCGAGGCCCTCCTCGCAGTGGCCGTAGACGACGTTCACGCCGGCTGCGTGCGCGGCGCGGGCGGCCTGGGCGACGAGCGTGGTCTTGCCGATGCCCGGCTCGCCGGAGATGAGCGTCACCCGGAGTCGGCGCTCGGCTGCCGCGGCCTTCTGGGCGTCGGCCAGCCGGGCGAGCTCCTCCCCGCGCCCGAAGAACGCGAACAGGCTCTCGGCCGACGCGCTCACCAGCCGGGTGGGGAGCGGGATCTGGTCGCCCTCGTCGCCCACGGCCACGGCCGGTTCCCACGCCACCTCCACGCTCGGCACCGGCTCGGGGATGCCCTTGAGCTCCAGGTCGCCGACGGCCACGAACTCCTGTGTGGCGTGACGTCCTGCCATCAGCCTGACGACCTCGGTGGCCAGGATCTGCCCACCGTCGGCGGCCGCGCACAACCGGGCCGCCTCGACCACGGGGTCGCCGAAGAAGTCGCCGTCCTCCTCGGTGGCCTCGCCGGTGGAGATCCCGATGCGGACCGCCAGTGCGGCGACGTCCCCGCGTTGGTTGTGCCGTTCGATCGCCTGCTGCATGGCCACCGCGCAGGCCAGTGCCCGACTGAGGCTGGTGAAGGCCACCATCAACCCGTCACCGAGGTTCTTCACCTCGGTGCCGCCCGCCGACGTGACCGCGCCACGCAGCAGACCGAAGTGCGTCTGACGCAGCGCCTCCGTGCCCCCCGGGCCGAGGCGCGCCGCCAACTCCGTCGACCCCACCAGATCCGTGAAGAGCACCGTCACCGTCTGGGTACCCACGACCGCCCATCCACCCGAGTGCCCGGATGGTAGTTCCTGCCGGTCATCGAGGCGTCGTGCCGACCCCGTTCGCGTGCACGACCCACCGCTGCAAGGTCGACGGCGTCGTCACCCACTGGGGGCGGGCGAGGTGCGGCCACGAGGGTCGGTGATCGAGGCACTCGGCGCGCTGCGACCCTGTCCCGAAGGGGAGTCGACCGCATGGGAAGGATCCGGGTCGCTCTCTCCGTCATCGCAGGCCGGTGGCGTCCGACCGTCGTTCGCCGAAGGCGGCGGCGAGGCCGGTCTGCGGGGAAGCACGGCGACATGGACCTCGGCCGCGGCATCGAGATCGACGACGCCGAGTTGGCCTCGTTCTGGGTCGTGCACGGTGTCCGACGACGTGCCGTGTACTGCTCCGTCCCGGGTGATCGTCTCACCGACGTCAGCGATCTCGACGTACTCGTCGAGTTCGAACAGGGGCCCCACGCCGGGTCTCCTCGGCCTCGCAGCGATGGAGCTCGAGGTGGAGGACCTCGTGGGCCGTCCTGTCGATCGACGGACCCACGGCGAGCTGAGCCGGTACGTCCGTGACCGCGTCGCTGCTGGCGCGAGGCCGATCCGTGCAGCCTGATGACGAGGTCCGCATCCGGCACCTCGTCGATGCGGCGAGCAGCGCTGCGCGGTTCGTCGAGGGCCGGCCTCGCGCTGACCTCGATGAAGGCGAGCTGCTCGGACCGGCGCTCACGAAGCTCGTGGACATCGTCGGTGAGGCCGCCAAGCAGGTGAGCCCCGACGGCCGTGCGGAGCTCCCCGGGGTGCCGCGGTCGGCCGCCGCCCGGACGCAGTACCGGCTCGTCCACCACTACGTCGACATCGACGCTGATGTCCTCCGGCAGACGGTGACCGAGGACCTCCCTGCGCTGCTGCACGAGAGCGGGTGACGGGAATCGAACCCGCATAACCAGCTTGGAAGGCTGGGGCTCTAGCCATTGAGCTACACCCGCGAACGGCCGCTCACCCTACCGGCTCGTCCGGTGTGAGCGCGGGTTGCTGTCGGATTCCGACAGTGCAGGCGCGGAGCCAGTGTGGCGGGGAGGGGTGCGGGGCTGGAAGCGCGGGTTGCTGTCGGATTCCGACAGTGCAGGCGCGGAGCCAGTGTGGCGGGGAGGGGTGCGGGGCTGGCCGCCCCATCGCCGCCGGCGGTCGGGCCCGCACGGGTGCACTACGTTCAGCCATCACGGGACGACGCGTCACGCACGTGGTCCTCGGCGTCAGGGGGTCGGTCATGAGCGATTCCGCAGGGCAGCCGTCCAGCGTCGGTCCGGTCGAGCCGGGTGGACCGACAGGCTCGGCCCGGCCGGCCTGGCTCCCCGTCGCGATCGGCGCGGTCGCGCTGGTGGCTGTCGTCGCGCTGGCGTTCGTCCTGCTCGGCGGCAGCGACGACGACGGCACCGAGGTCGACACCGCCGCCGGGACGTCCTCGACGACCGTCACCGCCATCGGCGGCGGCACCGTCACCACCGTCACGACCGAGGACGACGGGAGTGCCCCCACCGATGAGACCACCGTGCCCACCGACGGTGGGTCCTCGCCGTCGGTCGCCACGAACACCACGGTCCCGTCCGGCGAGACCACGGTGCCGCCCTCGAGCGGCACCACCGACACCGCGGACCCGGGTGGGCCCGTCGACTGCGGCAGCATCACCCCGTCGGGCTGGCCGACCACGACGGCGCCGAACCCCGCGGTCACGACGTGCCTGGTCGACGCGTTCGACGCCGGCACACCGGCGACGTTGCTGGAGGTCAGCTACGGCGCTCCCGACGGGGGCGGTGATCCGGCCTATCGCCACGAGATCCGCTACGAGGTGATCGGCGAGCGCCTGCTGCGCGTCACGACCGACTGGGCGACGGCCACGGCGCCGGACGCGCCCGACACGGTCACGGTGGAGGAGTGCACCGAGCTCGCTCCCGACACGATGTGGCCGGCGCCGGGGAACTGCACGGTGGTGTCCGAGACCTGACCATCGGGGCCTGACCGGCGGGACCTGACCGTGGCAGACGGGTCGCTCGACCCTGCCCGGATCGCCGGGTCCGTGCCATGGTGTGGGGGAGGAGGTGCCCGATGAGCGTCAAGAGCCGCACCGCCACCGTGGGCCAACCCGCCCCCGACTTCACCCTGGCCGACCAGCACCGCACGCCGTTCCACCTCACCGAGGCACTCGGTGCGGGTCCCGCCGTGCTCGTGTTCCTGCGGGGCTTCGCCTGACCGTTCTGCCGCCGGCATCTCTCGCAGTTGCGGGAGGAGATCGATCGCTTCACGGCAGCGGGCGTGCAGGTGGTGGCCATCGCCCCGGACACCGCCGACGGCGTCGCCCGGTTCGTGCGCGACAGCGACTACCCGTTCCCGTTGCTCGCTGACGAGCGCCACGAGGTGTTCGACGCCTACGACGTGGTCAGCAAGATGATGAGCCTCGGCCAGCGTCCGGCGGTGTTCGTCGTCGACACCACCGGCACCGTGCGCTTCGATGCCATCGGCACCCAGCAGTGGGACATCGTGTCCAACGACAAGGTGCTGGAGGTCGTCGCCTCGCTGTGAGCGACGCGAGATCTCCCATCTGGACGCGTCCGCCGACCCGCTACTCCCCTTCGAGTTGCACCCGTGCCGCCTCGAGACGGGCGCGCTGCTCGTCGGTGACCTCGGGGAAGCGCAGGTCCAGGCCGCGCACGGTGTGAGCCAGCACACCCGCGACCAGGGCCCGCATGACGTACTTGTGGTCAGCGGGGATCACGTACCAGGGCGCCCACGGCGTCGACGTGGCGTTGATGCACTCCTCGTAGGCGTCCTGGTAGGCGTCCCAGTGGGCGCGCTCGGCCAGGTCGCCGAGCGAGAACTTCCAGTGCTTCGCCGGGTCGTTCAGCCGGTCGAGGAAGCGCTGCTTCTGCTCGTCCTTCGACACGTGGAGGAAGAACTTCACGACCTTCGTGCCGTTGCGGTCGAGGTGGCGTTCGAAGGAGTTGATGTCGTCGTAGCGCTGCTCCCAGAGCCTCTTGCCCCGTGGGACGTCGGGCGGGAGCTGCTGGTGCTCGAGGATGTCGGGGTGGACCCGCACCACCAGCACGTCCTCGTAGTACGAGCGGTTGAAGATGCCGATGCGGCCCCGCTCGGGCAGCGCCCGCATGCAACGCCACAGGAAGGTGTGGTCGAGCTCCTCGGCGGAGGGCTGCTTGAAGGAGAACACCTGGCAACCCTGCGGGTTGACCCCCGACATGACGTGCTTGATGGTGCCGTCCTTGCCGGCGGCGTCCATGGCCTGGAACACCACGAGCAGCGAGTAGCAGTTGCTGGCGTAGAGCAGCTCCTGAGCGTCGGCCAGCTCCTCGACGAACTCCTCGAGGCGCTCCACGCCCATGGCCTTGCGCTCCGACTTCTCGAGGTCGGCGAAGCGCCGGTCGGGCAGCCAGCGCGTGTCGCGGCGAGCGAGCTTGACCTTCTTGCCCGGCTCCGCCTGCAGCTCGCGGACGACGTCTTCGTCGATGTGTACGTGGTCGGTCACGGTGGAGGCCTCTCCGGGTTGGTGGCGTCGTTGTCGGCTCGGCTGGGTCCGGTCCGGGGATTCTGGCCGACGGCGGGCCCATCCGCTGGAATGGGGACGCGGCGCACGGCGCGGCGGGCGGGTCGCGGGGCTCAGCGTCGAGCCGACAGCACGAACTCGATCAGCGCGTCGAGACCGCGCAGGTGGTCGGCGCCGGCGAGGGAGTTCTCGAGCAGGTTCCCGCCCAGCACCATCCACTTGTACGACTCGTCGGCGGTCTGGATCCGGATCTGCTGGTCGGCGCTGGCCGACAGGAAGTCCCGCACGCTGCCACCCCAACCCCACACCGAACAACCGGTGATGTCGGCCCGGGTGACGCTGCGCGGCGGGTCGCCCGTGGGCTGCCACTTCCGGTTCACCGGCACCACGATCAGTCGCTGGGGCGTGACGCCCACCGCGAACAGCTTGGCCGAGAACGTCTTCTGCTGGTTCGCCTGGACCGCGCCGACGAGCTCCTCGCCGGGGGCCAGCAGCGGGGTGAGAAGCTCCCGCAGGATGGCCGCCATGCGTTCCCAGTTGGCGTCGAACAGCCCCACGGTGCACCTCCGACAGCGGTGAGGATGGCCCGAGGGTAGGGCGGTCGGGGTCGCGGTGCCCGCGCGCTGCGTCGCCGAACCGCTCAGTGGGGGGCCGACGGTGGGTGCGACCCGTGGTCGGAGCGTCGTCCGCGACCGATGCGGATCGGGCCTCGGGCCGTGGAGGGATCGACGGGCCGCCCGCGCTGGGAGATCACCACCTGGCCTCGGGCTTCGAGGCGGCGGGCCGCCGCCCGGGCGGGTTCCAGGAGCGCCCGCCAGTCATCGCCGCCGACGGCGCGCGCCGCCTCGCTGGGGCAGATGGTGGCCGTCGCGGCGCGGTGGGTGAGCAGCTCGGTGATGGCGCGCTCGAGTGCCCGGTCGGTGGGCCCCACCTTCCGGCGGCGACACCGGTCGGAGCAGTAGCGGACGTGGTCCCAGTTCGCGGCCCACGCCTTGCGCCAGGTCATCCGCCGGCCGCACGAGGCACACGACTTGGTGGGGAGAACGGACACGTCGTGACGGTACCGGGCCGTCCGGCGCTCCCGACGGGTCGGGGTGTCGGCTGCGTCCGGTGCCTGGCGGTGGTGGCGTCAGACCAGCCGGTCGTCCGGATCGTGCGACCCGAACTCCTCGGCAGCCACCTCGGTCTCGCCCTGCTCGATGGCGGTCACGATCCGCGCTGCGACGGCCTGCGGTGCCAGGCCTGTCGGCAGCCGGGGTGCGGTGCCCGTGAGCGGTCGGGAGGCCAGCCCGGTCTCGGTGTGGGGCGGTCGGACGTCGCACACGACGATGCCCGAGCGGCGCAGCTCGCGGGTCAGCGCCCGGTCCGCAGCGGTGAGCGCGGCCTTGGTGGCCGAGTAGACCGCCATGCCCGGTAGGGGTTGTTCGGCGACGACGGCGCTGATCTGCACGAGGAAGCCCTTGGACTCGGCCAGCAGCGGGGTGACTCGGCGCACCAGCCACAGGGGACCGACGACGTTGGTGAGGAAGAGCTCTTCGATGGCGAGGTCGTCGTGGTCGACGAGGTTGCCGAAGCCGACCCGTCCGGCGGCGTTGACCAGTCCGTCGAGGCGGCCGTGTACGGACCGGGCGGCATCGGCCAGTCGATCGCCGGCCGCGGGATCGCGGACGTCGAGCTCCACGATGGTGGCCGTGGGGAGGTCGAGTGCCTCGAGCCGTTCGCGGTGCGGACCAGCCAGGATCAGGTTCGCGCCGCGGTCGGCCAACAGGGCGCTGATCGGTCCGCCGAGCCCGCCGGCAGCACCGATGACGGCCACGGCGGCACCGTCGAGGGAACGAGCTGGCACGGGTCGGCCTCCTGGGGTGTCGGGGTCGCCGGGCGATTCTCGTCCACCGTGGGTGTGGCCCGTGGGGTCGAAGCGACGGGTGGTGGTAGCCCCCGGTCGGACATCGTCGGAGGCGACAGCTCCTGGCGGCGCAGGCCCTTGCGCTGGTGTCACCGAGCCAGGCCGTCCTCGGCCTCGCCCATCGTGGTCGGGCGGAGCCGTGGCCGACCATCACCGTCGACGATCGGCCCGGGGTCCTCCCGGGCCACGTGCTCAACCGGTGTAGGTCGGCTGCGCAGTCGTCGTCGCCTTGGCGGTGGTCGTCGAGGTCGTGGGCGACGGGTAGGGGACGTCGATCACGACGCGGCTCGGGTTGGTCAGGGTGGTGACGGTGGGTGTGACCTTGGTCGTCATGCCGATGACCCAGTAGAGCGTCGATTCGAAGTCGCCGTTCGAGTCGACCACGGTCACGATCTCGACGACCTCGGTCACGATCTCGGTGTCGCCGGTGACGCGGCCGGGGCCGGTGTAGGTCTCGGCTCCCGAGAACACCAGCTGGTAGAAGGCGCTCCCGGCCACGGTGACCTCGACGCCGGTCGGGGGGTACCCCAGAGGCGGAAGGACGAAGCCGCTCTCCAGCTGCTCGGGCAACGGCCCCGCGAACTCGAAGACCACCCGGTCGTAGGTCTCGTGGCCCGCGACTCGGACATCCACCAGGTAGGGCAGTTGACCGTCGGTCGGCGGCTCTGGGGCCGTCACCGTGAACGACGCGACCCACACCGCTGACAGGGGCTCGGCGAAGCTGCCGCACACCGCTTCGAGGGTGTTGACACCTGGGGGCAGTCCACCCGGCACCGGTACGAGGAGCGGCCCGCCGTAGGGCAGGCGGCTGGTGGCCGTGGTGGTGGCCTCGCTGAGCAGCGCCCCGTCGGGGCCTCGCACCCGCAACGCCAGCGTGGTGCCGTAGCACGAGTTGTAGGTGTAGACGGGGAGCTGATCGAGCGCCGTACCGACCAAGACGTAGGGCTGCTGCCAGATCGTCACCGTGTCGCAGGCACCGTTGAAGGTCACTCCGACCCAGTTGCTGCCTGTGGCCTGGCTGACGTTGATGAAGACCGGGTTCATCGTGGGGGCCACCGACCAGGAACCGGACAGATCGTGCGTCGTGCCCACCGGGAAGGTGAAGCTCTCCTCGGTGAGCTTCGGCCCGAACACGGTGCCGCTCCAGGCTTCGACGGTCACGGTGACCTGCCCATCGCCGTCGGGGTCGAGGTCGAAGGGCACGCCCGTGACGGCCCACCCGTCGCAGTCGATGGAAACCGCCGTCTCCGGGATGTCCGTGACGCTGGCGGCGACCGCCGCGGTGCCCGAGGCCAGCAGGACCCCGACGGCCAGGATGATCCAGAACACGAACCGTGTGCGCATGACCCACCCCTTTCCGTGCCCGAGCCTCGCTGCCACCGGGTTCGGCCAAGACCAGCCGTGCCACACGGCAACAGCTTTCTATGGTGATCGTCAGCGGTGCGGACCCGCTGCGCCAGAGGCCTGGGTCACCGACCCGGCGAGCTCCGGTCACGGTCTCCGGGTCCGGGGGCGGTCGGCGCGCTGCCCGCTGCCTTCACACCCTCTGGGTCACCCGCACGCCCCACCACCGAGCCGGCGCGGGAACGGACCGACTCCGGGAGCACACCCGGTGTGCAGGGGGCCCTATCCGGTGTAGGTGGGCGCGGCAGCGGCGGGACGGGCCGTGGCGGTGGTCGTCGTGCTCGACGCGGAACCGGGCGCGGTGCCCGGCACGGTCGCAGGCTGGCCGAAGACGGTGGTCAGGTACACCGCGGACAGGGGCGCGAGGAAGCTGCCGCAGACCGCTTCGAGGCTGTTCCCGCCGGCGGGAAGACCACCTGGCACCGCCATGAGCACCGGCGGAGCCTTGTCGTCGACACGGGTCGTGGACGCCGTCGTCACCTCGCTGAGCACGGCGCCGTCGGGACCGCTCAGTCGCAGCTCCAGCGTGGTGCCGTAGCACGACGCTCCGGTGAAGACGCTGACGGACGTCGTGCCGATGGTCGGTGGCCCGGACTCGTGGCCGTCCACCACGTAGTCGACGGCGGCGAAGGGCTGCTGCCAGATCGTCACGGCGTCGCAGGAGCCGTTGAAGGTCACCTGGAGCGGGGATTGGTCGGGGGGTTGGGCATCCTGGCGGAGATGCAACACGATGGGATTCATCGTCGGGGTCGTCGACCAGGAACCGGCCAGATCGTGTGTCGTGCCCACCAGGTACGTGAAGCTGTCTTCGGTCAGCGTCGGCCCGAACAGGCTGCCGCTCCAGGCTTCGACCGTCACGGTGACCTGCCCGTCGCCGTCGGGGTCGACGTCGAAGGGGATCCCGGCCACGGCCCACCCGTCGCAGTCGATGGACACTGTGGACTCCGGGATGTTCGTGACGTCGGCGGCGACCGCGGCGGTGGCCGACGCGAGCAGGACCCCGACGGCGAGGGTGATCCAGAACACGAGGCGTGTGCGCATGACCCACCCCTTTCTTCGTGACCGGGCCAGCCACGAGCGGGCGACCACACCCGGCGGCACGTCGAACCGGACCGGCCACCTACCCGCCGCGGGCGAGCCACCCCGGACGAAGCACTCCTCTTCCAGGTTCATCGTGGGCGCCTGTCCGGGCCCTCGGGAAGAGGAGGACGCAAGGACCTGGTGGGACCTTCGAGGGCACTGCCAGGCCCTGCACGACAGCCAGTAGGAGCCGGCCCGCCTGGTGCCGGCCGGCGAGCGCCGGACCCGCATCTCTGCAGGTCAGCGGTGGTCGGGGAGGCGGGATTCGAACCCGCGACCTCCTGCTCCCAAAGCAGGCGCGCTAACCAAGCTGCGCTACTCCCCGGTTGCGCCTTCTGACGCCGCGGCGAGCCTACCGGTCACGGGTGACACCGGCCGCAGCGTGCCGGTTGGGGGAGTCGGATGCGGACGTGGTTCCCCCGGGGCTCGGCCGATGATGACGACGAGGGTGCGCCGCTCCCGCCCGACCGCGCCGGCCCGCCGTGGGGGAGCTCGGTTCGAGCGGTGCTCGGGTCGACGCCGCAAGCCGATCGAGCCGCCCTGTCGCTGTCGTCCCGGGGTCCGTCCTCAGGTCTCGAAGTAGCGCAGATCGAACCGTCGCCACCGGTCGAGCTCGGCCACGAGGCGGTCGATCGCGATCTCCGGACCCCGCGCCGGTTCCCGTTGCCGGCCGTGGTACCAGTCGCCGGCGACACCGCCGATGAGCTCGAGGACGGTGGCCAGGTCCACCGACCGTGCCTCCGCCGATGCCGGGGTGCAGCTGCCCGCGAGCTGGCCCGTCTCGATGAGGTCCGTCAGTCGGCCGTACATCGTCAACGCTGCCGACTGGCCGGTCTCGAAGCGGTCCACCGAGCCGACGGGCTCGATGAAGAACTCGTAGATGGTCACGATCGGGCCTCCGGTCTGCGAGGTCGGTGCCCCAGCCTGCCGCAGACCGACTGCGGTTGCAGCGCTCTACAGCGGCAGCTCCGGGTACAGGTTCAGCAGCTGCATGTTCACGACGTGGTTGAGCACGACGTCGCCGGCATCGGTCGTCGGCGCGACCTGCATGGCGTCGTCGATCCCGAACGTGTCGTAGAAGCCGTTGCCGTTGCTGTCGAACGCGTCGATCATCGTCTCGCTCCCTGGGATGGGTTCGTCGGTGATGAGACGCCGGGGCGCTTCAGGATCGCTACAGGGGCTGCTCCCGGCGGTGGGTCGCACATCGTCGTCGGCGTCGCTCACCCGACCGGCGGTCGCGCCGTCGCCGCCGGGCGATGGACGCGGACCTGGACGTTGTCCGATAGCACCCACATGCGGTAGCGACCCCCGTAGCCGTAGCGCACCAGCGTGTACGGGCCCTTCGTGCGCACGACCTCGACCGGTTGGTCGCCCCCGACCGGCACGCAGGCGTCCGGTGTGCCGACCCCCGGATCATGGCGGTCGCTCCATCCCCGGATCTCGTCGCCGACCAGCCGGTGCGACGGCCGGAACGTCGATGGCGACGTCTCGAGCGACTCGAGCGACCGCCGGTTGGTGCGGGCACGTGTCCCGTCCCGGAACTCCACGATCACCTCGTCGGTGCCCGCCACGGCGCGCACGAGCCGGACGCTCGTGTCCTGGGTGACCGAGTGCCCACCGCCGGGGACCTGTCCCCAGATCAGCGGCGCCCCGGTCGTGCCGGTCGGGTCGCCGGGGGCACGGACCTCGGTCAGGGCGCTCCCCGCCGACACCGCATGGGTCGGGGTCCACGGGCGCAGGCCCCGCAGCACGGCCCGGAAGATGCCCAGCATCACCGCCACACCGAACAGCAGGGCGGCCACGAACCAGAGCATCGGGTCGAGGAGCCACCGGATCAGTGCAGGATCGTCCTCCGACGCCCGGCCGCTCGTGGGGGCCTCGGTGATGCTGGGGACGGGCTGCTGGTCCTCGGTCGTGCCCTCCTCGGGCGACGTCGCCTCGTCGGCGGGCGGGTCCACGGTCACCTGCCCGATGACGGTGGTGGTCTCGACGCTGAGCTGCATGGGGATGTCGGCCGAGAAGGTCTCCACGTCGACGGGAGCCGTGCTCCCCGCCTCGTAGCGCTCCACCCGCGCCGCGACGGTGAAGGTCCGGCCCGGCGGGAGCACGGACTCGTACAGCTCCTGCGCCCGTTCGGTGCCTTCCGCTCCCGGGTTCACGCAGTAGCCGTTGGCCGCGGCGACGATCGTGTAGGTACCCGGTGCCCCGGACCAGTTGTAGGCGCCGTGGCCCTCGGGCGGAGCCTGGGGGAGCTCGTCGTAGTAGGCCTCGCTCGGGCCGCCACCGAGGAACAGCGGGAGCACCTCGTCACCGGTGACGGCGCCCGGCTCGCAGCCGCCGCCCCAACCCGCGTAGTCGCCGTCGGTCCAGTCACCCGTCGGGTCCTCGCTCGTGGTGGCGTCGTACAACACGACGACGTCGTCCCGGAGCTCCCACGAGACGGTCACGACCGCAGCGGGTGCGTCGTACGGCGGGTCAGGCGCCTGGTAGCCGTCACCGCTCTGGGCGGCGACCGCTCCGGGTTCGCCGACGAGCAGGCACAGTGCCGCGCCGGCGGCCACGCCACAGAGGAATCGAGGCGATCGCATCGCACCCTCCGACACCATGGTCGGCCGGCGGCGATGGCTCACCAAGAGGCCATCGTCCTGTCGCGGTGCGCCGTCGAGCAGGTGTTGTCGTTCCGCCCCGAGGGTCACACACAGCCGTGTCGTCGGCTCGGGCCGCGCCGAGCACTCGTGCGGCCCGCTGACGTGCGTTGTGCGTCGGGCCATACTGGCCCGGCGCGTGGAAGCGGGAGGAGCGGCGATGGCGGTCGGCGAAGGTCAGGGGATCTCGGCGGAGTTGACCCGGCTCGCCGAGCTGCACGCACGGGGTCAGCTGACCGACGACGAGTTCGCCGCGGCCAAGGCCCGTCTCCTCGGGGGCCAGGGTCAGGGCCCGCAGGGGGCTCCGGGCCAGCCGGTCGGGTTCGCCCCGCCGCCGCCGGCGTATGCGCAACCGCCGTTCGGTCCCGTCCCACAGGGCCAGATGGTGCCGCCTCCTGGATACGGAGCAGCTGGAGCACCGCCCTCCGCCCCGACTCGATCGGGGGTGGGTCTGGTGCTGGTGATCCTCGGCGTCGTCGTCGGTGCTCTGTTCCTGATCGGCCTCCTGGCGATCGTGGCGATCACCCTCCTGGGCAGCGAGGCCCAGGTGAAGTTCTCGAGCGTCGGCAGCGCCATCTCCGCCATCTCCGTGCTCGGATGACGGCGGTCGTCGCAGCCTTCACCCCGGGCGTCGGCCCGTCCACCACGACGGACGCGGCGGTGCCCCGTCCGTCGTGGTGGACGGGGCACCTGCGTCAGGTCGTGGTCGGTCGAACCGACGGTGCCGATCGGCGCTGCCCGGCGGCCCGGGCGACGAACAGCACGACGCTGCCCGCGACGATCGCGCCGCCGAGGATCATCTTGAAGCGGTTGTCGGCCGCCGTTGCGTCCTTCTGCTCCTCGTAGGACCGGGTGTCGCCGTCGACCTCGCACACCTGTCCGGGGTCCATCAGCAGCGTGCCGCACTTCACGGCGTCGGCCTCGTTGATGCCGTACAGGAGCAGGAAGCCGCCCAGCAGCAGTCCGCCGATGAGCCCCGTGATCGCCTTGTTCATGGTCTCCTCCGAGCTTCGTCCGCGGCTCCGCCCATCGGGTCGGAGCCTTCGGTGTGGGTGATTCGTCGATGGCTGCCCGAGTCCGAAGCATCGGGCAACCGCCATCTCGGAGAACTCGAGCGCTTCAGCGCCGCTTCAACGGCGTGTGTCGGCGACGGTCCCGGTCGGATCGGAGGTGCGATCCTCACCCCGACGGCGACGCCACCTCGATCGGCTGCGCCGACTCGCGGTCGGTGCCGTCACCGAGCTGCCCGTCGTCGTTGTTGCCCCAGCAGAACACGGTGCCGTCGGCATCCAGGGCGCACGAGTGGTCGTCCCCGGCAGCGATCCCGGTCGCGCCCGACAGGTCGACGACCTCCACGGGCACATCGGAGCTCGAGTCCGAGCCATCGCCGAGCTCGCCGTAGAGGTTCGACCCCCAGCAGGCCGCCCGGCCGTCGGCGACGATCGCACAGGAGTGGGAGAACCCGGTGGTGACCGCCGAGGCTCCCGAGAGGCCCACGACGTCGACCGGCGTCGCCGAGTCCGTCGTGGTGCCGTCGCCCAACGCGCCGAGCGAGTTCGAGCCCCAACACACGACCCGACCCTCGGACACCACGGCGCAGGAGTGCGTCGGTCCCGCCGAGAGAGCGGTCGCCCCGGAGAGGTCCGCGATCTCGACCGGCGTGGCCGAGTCGGTCGTCGTCCCGTCGGCGAACTGCCCGTCGTCGTTGCGGCCCCAGCAGAGGACTCGACCATCGCGCAGCGCCGCGCAGGTGTGGTCGTCACCGGCGGCGATCGCAATCGCATCCGAGATGCCGGCCACCTCGACCGGCACGTCGGCGCTCGACGTCGTGCCGTCCCCGAGCTGGCCGTCGTTGTTGGCGCCCCAGCAGAGGACCCGGCCGTCGTCCACCAGCGCACACGTGTGGGAGAAGCCGGCCGTGAGCGTCGATGCCCCCGACAACCGCACGACCTCCACGGGGGCCGATGCCTCGTCGGTGGTCCCGTCGCCCAGTTGGCCCGAGCCGTTGTTGCCCCAGCAGACGACCCGACCGTCGGCAACGACGGCGCAGCCGTGGCTGTAGCCGGTCGCGACGGCGGTCGCGCCCGACACGCCGGTGATCTCCACCGGTTGGCTCGAGCTCGTCGGGGTGTCCGGCGGGGCCGGGATGTCCGACCCCCAACAGAGCACGCGTCCATCGGTCGCCGCGACGCAGGTGTGCGAGCCATCCGACGCGAGAGCCGTCGCGCCTGCGGTTGTCGAGGCCGACCCGGTGTCGGTGTCGGTGTCGGATCCGGTGTCAGAGCCCGAAGCTCCCCCGGACTTCGAGTCGCTGGTCTGTTCGGAGGGTTCCTCCGTCGTCGAGTCGGAGTCCCGTAGGACGACTGCGGCCGCTCCGGCGACGAGGGCGACTGCGCCCAGGGCGGCGCCGATGACGAGCAGCGATCGGTGGCGCCGCCGGCCGCCGTCCGTTCCCTGTCGCTCCGTACGGGTGTCACCTGCCGTCGTCCCCCCGACGACGCTGCCGGCGCCCGTGGACCGGTCGTGCTGGGGCTCCGTGGTTCGCTCCGTCGTCGCTTCCGGGGGAGTCGGGAGGCCCAGGGCGATGCACCACGCCGTGACGGCCCAACCCGCCCACTCGGGGGTCAGGTTCGCCGCGGTGGCGAGGCGCTGGTCCGCTCCCGGCACGGGTGCGCCTGTGCGCGCCAGGTCGGCAGCGACGCCGACGCGCGCCGCGTCCACGAGCGCGCTGAGGGCGAGTCGCTCCTCGGCCGTCGTCGGCGGTGAGAGATCCGACAGCACGGCCCGAAGGCGCTGCGGGTCATCGGCGAGCTCTGGCCCGAACCGCGCCACGGCGTCGACCAGGGCCTTCCCAGGGCCGCTCCCGCTCATGCGGCCGCCACGATAGCGCAGGGCCACGCGAGGGGATCCGGTGCGGTGCGTGGCTGGCGCCCCGTCGACGGTGGCGGGGCACCAGCCGCTCGAGAGGATCGACCGGTCGGCTCAGTTCCAGGGGTCGAGCAGGTCGAGTTGGTGGTTCCGGACGATCTGCTCGGTGACGAGATCGTCGGTCGCCTGCTCCGCGGCGGCGGGGTTCGGCTGCACGACCGTCGAGTCCTCGACGCCGTTCTCGTTCGTGTCCCGCCACACGGCGTCGATGGCGCCGTCGCCGTCGCTGTCGACGGCGCTGACCTCGGCGTAGCCGTTCTCGTTCGCGTCGATGAGGTACGTGTCGAGGAACCCATCGTGATCGGTGTCGGCGGCGTAGGCGTCGAAGTAGCCGTTCTCGTTGCTGTCCATCGCGCCCGTGTCGTAGTACCCGTCGCCGTCGGCGTCGGCCCAGTAGGTGTCGGCCAGGCCGTCGTGGTCGGTGTCGAAGGCGTCGAAGCTCATCTCGTGCTCCTCGTGGTCGTCGTCGGTGGGTTGGTGGGTTGGTGGGTCGGTGCGACGGCCGGGGGTATCCCCTGCCCGCCGCCTTCTCGACCGGATCGGATGCCGAGCCGCTTCAGGGTCGCTTCAACCAGCCGTGCTCCTCACTCGGCTCGGAGACGCGCGTCAGCGGACACGGCCTCCTCGGCGGCGGCGCGGAGTCGACCCGACAACCGAGCGCGCCGTCGTGGGGCGTGTTCGACCGTGCAGGAGGGGCCCGGGCCGAGTGAGCCCGCAGCCGAGGCGAACCAGCGGGCGCCGATGGGCACGATGCCGGCGATGAGGACCGTGCCGAGCAGAGAGGCACCCGTCGCGGCGGGGCGGGCTGCGTCGGTGAGGGCGTGCCAGCTCGCCCGGAGCCGTACCCGTCGCGGAGGGCGCGGGTACGATCCCGTCATGGGCGCAGCGATCGGGTGAGCCGGTGATCTTCCGTCGAGCGCCGCAGGGTCGCGTCACCGCCGAGGCGCTCACCGCCTTCGGAGCCAGGGCTCCGCAGTTCCCGGTGCCGCAGGCATGGCGAACGACCGACGTGATCGACCGGGGACCGGCCGTGCCCGACGGCGGCTTCGTGGAGCTCTGGGCGCAGGTGGAGGGTGTGCCGTACCCGGTACCCCACGCGGCGCTGGTGGTGCGCGGCGATGCCACCATCGAGTTCGCCGTGGTGGTCACCTGTCCCCAGGGTCCGGCGGGCGCCTGGTACCAGGAGGTCTTCACCGACGACGGTTCCGCGCCCAGTCGCCACGGCCCCATCGCGCCGTTCGCCTCGGCGGACACGTGGCGGGACGCGGTCACGGCGCAGATCGCCTTCGTCCTCGATCGCCAGCGGGCCCGGGCCGCCGGTTGGGAGAACCCCGATCGGCAACGGCCGGCGGAGCACGCCGCCTTCCGGGCCTTCATGGCCGACGGCATGTACCCCCGGCTCCAGTCGTGGACCGTCCGGGGGACCCTGCCGGCGGACGCGGTTCCGCCCCACCTCGGTCGCATCGAGATCTGGGACGCGACGGTGAGCGACCCGCCCTTCGTCTATCCCCATCTGCTCGCCGGCTACACACCTTCCGGACGACTCCGGGTGATCGTGGCCGTGGAGCTCATGCCGGACATGCACGACGACGTCTACCTGGGGATGTTCCTGGATGGCAGCCACCACAACCTCGATGCCGATCCCGCGCTCACCGATCTCGGGACCTTCGTGTCGCGCGGCGTGGACATCGTGCTCGGCGCCCTCGCCTCGCCTGTCGCCCCGCCCGTCACCGCGCCGGACCCCCTACCCGAGACCGGACCCGAGACCGCCGGTGGCCGCCGTTCCGTCACCCGCGACGCCCCGCCCCTGCCCGACGTCGGCCAGCCGCCACCACAGCCGCCACCCCTCCCGGCCGGCGTCGCGCCAACCCGCACCCCCGACGACGCGCAGACCCACCTCCGGGAGCTGCGGCTCGCCTGCATCGCCACCTGGGAACCACCCGACCCGGCGGCGGTGGCGTCGTTCCTGTACGACCTCGCCGACACGCTGGAGGTCCTGCAGCCGACGCTGCTGGTGATCGCCGCGCTGCGCAGTGCCGCGGCACGGCTCGACGACGCCGAGGCGCTGCACCGGGCCGGGTGGGAGCTGGTCGATGTGGGCCTCGACGAGTTGGCCGTCGCACCGCTGGCGCTGGCCCTGGCCCTCGCTCCCGGGAACGCGTCGACCGTGAACGAGTTGGCCCTGGCGCTGGAGGCGGCGGGTAGTCCCGCGGAGGCGGCGCGTCTGTACCGCGAGAACGCCTGGGCCCAGGAGGTGTCCGAGTCCACACGGGGTCTCTGCTCCCACTTCGCGGCGATGGTCGGCGACTGGCAGACGACCTACGACATGGCGTCGCGGATCGACCCTGCGGGGGAGTGCGCGTTCTTCCGCGAGCGCGCCGTGCGTCGGCTCGGGCGCGCCAACGCGGTGCACGGCGTGGCCCGGCTGACCGACGACGACGTACGGGGCTGGGACGCCGTGCTGGCCGGGAGCCTGCTGCTGTGCCGGGCCTCCGACGAGCTGGTGGGCATGAACGGCCGTTTCGGTGCGCAGTGGGAGCGCGCCGACGACCTCGTCCAGCGGCTGGGGGTGCTCCACACGGTCCTGGCACGAGCGGGCCGGTCCCCGACCAGGGTCGTCGCCGGCCCGGACCGGGATTCACAGGTGCTGGGCTGGACCCTCGCCAACCTGTTCGGTCTGCCGGCCCCGGCGTCGCCGAACGAGTCGACACCGCCGGGTTCGCCCAGCCTGGTGGTGCTGTTCGACTGGTCGCTGGTCGAGAAGGCCTTCTTCGACCGCTTCGCCCACGATCGCGACGTGGTGCTGTTCGCCTACGGCCTCGACTGGACCAGGCGGCACCAGCCGGCGCCCGACCTCGTCGCCGTGCAGGCCCAGGCGGTCTTCCCTCCCTGGCACCAGCGGCTCCGCCTCGACGGCCCACCCGAGGCGATGGCCGATCCCGACCCGGCTCGCCGGCCGAAGGTGGTGTCCATCCCGGCCGATGACCGGGAGCCGCACGAGATCGCCGCCGACCTCGCGACGCTCCCCGACACGCCGACCGGCGACGCCGACCTCGACGAGCTGCTCCGCCTCGTCGACGCGCTGCGCGCCCGACCCGATGAGGTGGGGTTGTTCGGCGGGGCGCGGGACCACTACTTCCCCGACGGCCCGGTGGCGTCGCCCAAGCTCCGCTGACGGCGTGCTCCCGCCGTGTCGACGGGCGCGCCACGGTGGGGTGGTCCCAGGGCCCACCCCACCGTCCTGGCCGTCTCGATGATCGGCCGGGCCGCAGCGCCTCAGCGCCAGATCCAACCGCTCGTGTAGCCGCAGTTGGCGCCGGTCGACCGGCAGGCCATGACCATGACGCCGTCGATGGTCTTGCCCATGCGAGGCGACGTGTAGGTGCGGTACACGTTGCTGGTGGAGCCGCTCACGTCGAAGCGGAACCAACCGCTGTAGGTGCCGTCGCTGTAGGCGAAGACCGCCCAGGCCTCGGCGTTGCGGCCGTCGGTGGTGAGGTCGCGGATGCCGTGGTACAGCTTCACCTGGTCTCGCTGGAGCCACGTCACCGGGCCCCAGACCTTGGCGTACTGCCCGCCGGCGCCGGTGACGGTGTAGCTCTGGCCGCTGTAGGCGTCGGCCGGGGTGGCCGAGGTGCTCGCCATCCCCAGCGACGTGGCCAGCGCGGCCAGCGCCAACGCTGCGGTCAGCACGACCCGCCGTGGCCGACGGTTGCGGTGTCGCCGGGGTGTGGTCGAGGGCTCGAACGCCGTCGCCGCCTCGTGGATGGTGTCGGGCATGTGCTCCACTCCTTGCTCGGTCCCGGAGTGGTCCGTCCGCTCCGGCACCCCGTCGGAGCGCACGCGGCTTCAAGCGCGCTTCAACCCGGCGACGTCACCCGACGGTCAGGAGATCCACCACGAACACGAGCGTCTCGCCCGGCGCGATGTCGGGGGGTTGCCCGTCGTCGCCGTACGCGAGCCGTGGTGGGATGACGAGGAGGCGGCGTCCGCCGGGCTGCATCCCGACCAGCCCGAGCTGCCATCCCTCGATCACCTGATCGAGGGTGAAGGTGACGGGCGTCCCCCGGTCCCACGACGCGTCGAACTGCTCGCCGGTGGAGCAGGCCACGCCCACGTAGTGCACGGTGACCTCGTCGTCGGGGAACACGGACGGCCCGTCCCCGACGACGAGGTCCTCCACCACGAGCTGCTCCGGGGGCGGGCCCACCGGCGTGGGGACCTCGGGCTTGCCGGCCACCGGTGGGACGCCGGTCGCGGCCACGCAGGGCACGTCGGCCGCCGAGGCCACCGTCGTGGCCGTTCGCGGCACGGTGGAGCCCGGCACGGTGGACGATGAGTCGCCGCCGGCGTCGGGGTCGTTGGCGACGTCGCTGAGCGAGTCGAGCTCGCCCACGGTCGGCGGCCGCAGGCCGTTGACGTCGGTGCTGTCGGGCACGAA
>JALOLF010000063.1 GCA_025456085.1 Acidimicrobiales bacterium | reverse complement strand
TCGCCACGCATCCCGACCTGCTGGCGGACCTGGCCGGCGGCCTCACGTCCTTCCTGGACGCCATGGCCGCCCAGGGGCGCGCCGAGGAGGTGCTGGTGGTGACCACGAGCGAGTTCGGCCGCCGTGTGGCCGAGAACGGCAGCGGCACCGACCACGGTCGGGCCGGGGTGCAGTTCCTGGCCGGCCCCATGGTGGCCGGCGGCCAGGTGGCGGGCGCGTTCGCCCTCGGCGGGCTCGTCGAGGGCGACCTGCCGGTGGTGGTCGACACCCGCTCGCTGTACGCCGAGGCGCTCGACTGGCTGGGTGGACCGACCGCCGAGGTCCTCGACGCCGACCCGGAGCGGCTGGGTCTGGTCGCGGTCTGACGAGGATCGACAGCCGGTCCAGCGCCCCGTCTCGCTCAGCACGCCGCCGCGCGCGCTACTCCGCCTCGCGCTCCATCTCCCGCTGGATCTGCTCCTCGGTGATGGGCTTCTGGCCGAAGGTGTCCCACGCGTGGAACGCCAGGCCGATGCCCCACCCGCCGATGACCCAGATGGGCCAGAAGTAGCCACCCCCCGAGGCGGCCCAGATCAGCACCAGGAAGGCGTTGATGATCACGTACGCGGCCAGGTGCTGCCAGAACTCCCGCCGGCTCTTGATACGGGCGATCGCCGCCTCCCGACGCTCGTCCGGTGTCGTGACGACGCTGGTGTCGCTCATGTCGCACCTCCTGTACGGACCGGTCCGAGGGGCCGAGTGGCACGACGAAGGCTGCGGCGACGATCCCCGGCGCAGGCCGAACGTACGTCCACCCGTGCACGGTCACGGTGCGCCCACGGGCTCGGGACGCGCCAGAGGCCAAGGTCGTGTCGGGGTGCGGCTTCCTGCGGTAGCGGGATCGCCGTCCGCCCGGGCCCTACTTGAAGCCGGCCCGCTTGAGCAGACGCAGCGAGGCGGTGAGCAGCTCGGCGAAGCCCTCGTCGTCCATGGCCGCGAACGGCGGCGCGAGGTTGAAGAGTCGTTGGCGGGCGATGGTCTGGGGCTCGGTGTACTTGAGCAGGCCGTGGGCGCCGTGGCGGCGGCCGGCGCCGGAGTCGCCCATGCCGCCCATCGGCGCGTCGACGCTGCCCCACGCCGCGGCGTAGGCCTCGTTCACGTTGACGGTCCCGGCGCGCAGCCGCGCCGCCACCTCGGTGCCGCGGCGCAGCGAGCGGGTCCACACGCTGGCGTTGAGCCCGTAGCGGGTGTCGTTGGCCCGCTCGACGGCCTCGTCCTCACGGTGGAACCGGTACACCGACACGACCGGCCCGAAGGTCTCCTCCCCGAAGCAGGTCATCTCGGTGGTGACGTCGGTGAGCACGGTGGGCTCGAAGAAGAAGGGCCCGAGATCGGGTCGGGCCCGCCCGCCGGTCAGCACGGTCGCGCCCGCTGCGACGGCCTCGTCGACGTGACGGCGGGTGGCCTCCACCTGCTCGGCGTTGGTGAGCGAGCCCATCTGGTGGTCGAAGTCGTAGCTCGCGCCGACCCGCAGGCTGCGCACCGCGTCGACGAACCGGGGAACGAAGTGGTCGTAGATCTCGTCGGCCACGTAGAGCCGTTCGATCGAGATGCACAGCTGCCCGCTGGAGGAGAAGCAGGCCCGCACGCCGCCCTCCACCGCCCGGTCGAGGTCGGCGTCGGCCAGCACCAGCATGGCGTTCTTGCCGCCCAGCTCGAGGGAGCAGTCGATGAGCCGACGCCCGGCCTGCTCGGCGATCCGGCGACCGCTGGCCGTCGATCCGGTGAACATCATGAAGTCCGAGACGTCCATCAGGGGTTCGCCGATGACGCTGCCCCGGCCGAGCACGATCTGCCACAGGTCCTCGGGCAGTCCGGCCTCCCGGGCCAGGCGCAGCCCGAACAGCGCGGTGAGCGCGGTCTGGTTGTCGGGCTTCTGGAGCACGGCGTTGCCGGCCAGCAGCGCGGGGATGGTGTCGCCCGCGCCGAGGCTGAAGGGGTAGTTCCACGGCGACACGACGGTGACGAGGCCCTTGGGCTGGTGGCGCTCCTGCACGGTGGTGAGACCCAGGATGACGCCGCGTCGTCGTTGGGGGCGCAGCAGCGACGGGGCGGTGCGGGCGTAGTAGCGGCAGGTGCCGGCGATGTCGGCCACCTCGAGGAAGGCGTCGCGGCGGGCCTTGCCGTTCTCGGCCTGGATCAGGTCCATGATCTCGGTGCGGGTGTCGAGCACGAGGTCGTGCAGGCGCGACACAACGGCGACCCGCTCCGCGACCGGGGTCGCGGCCCAGCGGCGCTGCGCCTCCCTGGCCCGCGCTGCGGCCTCGGTCACGTCGGCCGGCGTGCACTGGGGGAGCTCGGCCAGGAAGGTGTCGTCGAAGGGGGCGTGGGTCACCGCCGGCGGCGCATCCCCCGACGAGGAGACGAGCGCCGTCAGCTCGTCGACCAGGGTGCCGGTCAGGGTGGCCGGCCGGGGCACGGGTGCGGGACCGGTCGTGGTGTCACTCGTCGTCATGGTCGGCTCCCTCCCCGGCGGGCGCGTGGGGTGCGGTCACCGTGCGCGCACGTACACGGTAAGCCCGCGGACGGCGGGCGAGGAAGTCGCGAGGCTCCTCGTCGAGACAGCCGGTCGGATCACGCAGCGCAGGGCGGGTGGGTCTCGACGCTCGGACGGGACGCCGCCGGGCGGGGCTCGGTCGATGCGCCGGTGCCGACGGTCGGGGGCACCTCGGCCGGCGGTTCGGCCGGCTCGGAGCGGGTCTCGTCGGGACGCTCGGTGGGTGCGCCCGGTCCGCCCCGGCGCAGCAGCAGCACGGCGACCGCCAGCACCACCGCACCGGACAGCAGGATCACGACGGGCACCCCGACGGTGTCCCCGAAGAAGTACGCCGTGGTCCACGGCAGGTAGACCAGCAGGCCGAGCATGCCGCCGATGGTGAACGGGTACTCGCGAAGGGTGGTACCCAGCACCAACAGCGCGCACGCGGTGGCCAGGCCGGCCAGCGTGAGTCCTGCCTGCGACTCGTCGCTGCCGAGGAAGTTGGGGGCGACGAGCACGGCGAGCACGCCGAGGAGCATCGCCACGACCCGCGGCGGCAGGAGGTCACGCCAGCCGAGCAGCGCCCAGGCCGCGCCCAGGCTCCACAGCGCCAGGAAGGCCACGACCCGGTCCACCTCGAGCAGCACGCCGAGGCCCACCCCAGCGGCGACGATGCCGGCGAAGGTGGCCAGGTGCTGCAGCGGACGGACCTGGCGCCACCACAGCAGCCCGGACTGCACGGCTGCTGCGCAGCCCACGCTGAGGACGGTCGCCTGGGGTGAGACGTCGGCCACGTCGGCGGCGAACAGCCCCACGAACAGGGCGGTCGCTGCGGTCGAGAACAGCCACAGGAACCCGCGCAGACGCCACAGCGCCGGATCGAGGTCCTCGTGGACGAAGGCACCGGCGACGCCGAAGCCGACGGCCGCCGCGCCGACGAGCGCGAGACGGGAGACGGTGGTCAGGTCGGACCAGAACTGCGCGATCAGCGTGAACACCCCGATGAGCAGCAGCACGCCGCCGAGGTAGCCGAGCAGCTCGGCGACCACCGAGACCCGCCGCTGCCGCGGCGCGGCGCCGACGGCGACCCCGCCCTCGAGGGCGAGGATGGCGGCGACCTGGTCGTCGGTGATCAGGCCGGCGGTCCGCCAGCCACGCAGCTGTGCCTCCAGGCCCCTGGGTGGACCCGACGCAGGGGCCGCCGTCGCCGCACGCCCCATCGCAGGTGCGGTGTCGGGGTGACGACTGCCATGGCCCTGCTTCTGGGTGGTGACGGCCACCGCCGCCACGATGAGGACGAACACCAGCACACCGAGCGCGATCATCGTCTCGACCTCCTCGCTGGGTGCCGAGACCTCCGGGGAGAAGCCTCCACCATCACTGTCACCTCGCGTCCCGCGGTGCGCAAGAGGCGAAGCGCTCCAATCCCGACCGGGCGCTGCCGGCCTGTCGTCAGCGGGCGTCGTCGTAGCGGGGATCGCCCGGGTCGACCGGCGTGCCGTCGGCGAGCCGTCGCACCGACCCGAGGGCGAAGAGCTCGTCGAGCAGGTCGTCCCGGTCGGGTCGGTCACGCAACGCGTGCTCGATCTCGCGCAGCGCGAGCGCGAGGTTGTCGCTGCGGCGCAGCACGCTGGATTCGCGCAGCGCCCGGTCCCACAGGCGGCCCAACAGCTCGGTGCCGTCGTGGCGGGCGCCCCGGGTGTCGATCCAGGTGCGGTCACGCATCTCCGACAGCGCGGTGCGCAGATACGACACGTGCGGCGTCTCGTCGGCCCGGATGTGGGACACGAGCCGGGCGGGCTCGCCGTCGCCCGCCACGAGATCGGTGTCGGCCAGCACGGCCTCGGCCCAGCGGAACGAGTGGAACGCAGCGATCTCGATGAACAGCAGCCCGATCATGCGGCGCAGCAGCACCTCGAGGTCGGGATCGAAGGTGTCGGGCAGCACCCGCTCTGGCGCTGCGGTGACCCCCGACGGCGAGCCGCCGGCGCGACCGGTGATCCCCATGCGGGCGAGCATGACCTGGGTCTGGTCCTCGGTGACCGGGTGGTCGAAGGCCAGGTCTCGGGCCAGGAACCACATCGTGTCGTGGCCGGCCTCGGGGGCGTGGCCGGCCTCGTCGCGGGCGTGGGCCTCGAACAGGCCGCGGGCCAGGTGGTCGGTGGCCGTGCCTCTGATGTCCTCGGCGAACACACGGCGCAGGTCGGGGACGGGGACGAGGCGCAGCATGCCGCCGAAGCCCTCGACGGTGCCGATGCGGGTCAGTGACGAGATCGTCGGCTCGGTGACGTCGTGACGCAACAGCAGCTTCGTCTGATCCACGTTGGGGAAGGTCTCGGGCCAGGTCTCCAGGGCCACGTCCAGGATCGGCGTGCCGAACTGCTCGATCCGCTGCGCCTCCCAGGCGGCGATGGCCGGCGTGCGCAGGCGGGTGCGGGGCGAGACGTAGGCGCCCGTCTCGTCGAAGCCGCCGTGGCAGCGCACACCGTCGGCGACGAGCGGTTCCAGGTCCTCGTCGGTGAGGAGCAGCTCCTGCTCGGTGAACTCGACCTGGGCGGTGCTCATCGTCGTCCCCTCCTGCGCCGACCGCCCATGGTAGGGGTGGCTCCGGGGGCAGCGGTTGCGCAGCCGCCGGCGACGCGCCTAGGCCGGGGACCATGACGAACGTGCCGCCCCCGCCCGTACCGACGCCCGACGCACTCGCCGGGCTGTTCCGCCTGGATGGCCGGGTGGCCGTCGTGACCGGCGCGTCGAGCGGCCTGGGCGACCGGTTCGCCCGGGTGCTGCACGCGGCGGGGGCCCGGGTGGTCGTCGCCGCTCGCCGGGCCGACCGGCTGCAGGCGCTGTGCGAGGAGCTGCCGGGGACGCTCGCCGTGCCCTGCGACGTCGCCGTCGACGCCGACCTGGAGCGGCTCGTCGCCGCCACGATCGAGGCACACGGCCGCATCGACGTCCTCGTCAACAACGCGGGGATCGGCGAGCCGATGCCCGCGGAGGACGAGCCGCTCGACTACTGGCGCCACGTGGTGGACGTCAACCTCACCGGCCTGTTCGCCCTCTCCCAGCTCGTGGGCCGCCAGATGCTGGCGCAGGGCGGTGGCTCGATCGTGAACATCGCCTCGATCCTGGGGCTCGTGGCTTCGGCGCCCATCAAGCAGGCCAGCTACGCCGCCACCAAGGGAGCGGTCGTGAACCTCACCCGTGAGCTGGCCGTGCAGTGGGCCCGCCGGGGGGTCCGGGTCAACGCCCTCGCGCCGGGGTGGTTCCCGTCGGAGATGACCACGGTCATGTTCAGCGACGAGGCGTCGATCACCTACCTGCGCCGCAACTGCCCCATGGGGCGTGGCGGCTCGTTCGACGAGCTCGACGGCGCCCTGTTGTTCCTCGCCGGCGACGCCTCGGGCTACATCACCGGGCAGACGCTGGTGGTCGACGGGGGTTGGACGGCCCGCTGAGCGGGGCGACCGCAGCCGGCTACCGGTCGTCGGTCGCGCCGGCTCGGGTCAGCGTCCACAGCGGCACGGGCTCGTCGAAGCCCTTCAGCATGCGCCGCCCGGCGGACGTCAGGGTGAAGGGAGCGCCCGTGTGGGCCAGGTCGTCGCGCACGTCGGTGGTGACGAGGACCTCGTCGGGCACGGCGTGGTCGCTGATCCGGGCGGCCAGGTTCACGACCGGGCCGTAGTAGTCGCCGTGGCGGGTGAGCAGGTCGCCCACGGCGACGCCGCCACGCGGGGTGATGCCCTGGTGCTCCCGGAAGACGTCCAACAGGTCGAGCGCGATGTCGCAGGCCCGGTCGGTGTCGACGGCGACGAACATCACCTCGTCCCCCACGAGCTTGACGACCCGTCCGCCGTGGTGGGCCACCAGGTCACGTGCCGTCGACTCGAACTCGCTGACCAGCGCGCCCAGCTCGCGGCTCGACAGCCGCAGCGACAGCGGCGTGAACCCCACCAGATCCAGGAAGCCGATGGCGAGCCGGAAGACGTCGTAGGCCGGACCGCGTCGGGCCCGTCGGCTGCGCTCCACGGCGACGCCGACGTGGCGGACCAGCAGGGGACCGAGCGCGTCGAGCGCGCCGCCCAGCACCCCGACGCCGTCGACGCTGCGCCGGGCCACGTCCAGTTCGCTGCCACCGGCTTCGGTGATGAGCCGCTCGACGTTGTCGAGGTAGGTGGTCACGGCGGCCTCGGCGATCTGGGCCAGCGACGAGCCGATGACCCGCAGCACCTGGTAGGCGGCGTCGGGTTCGAGCAGCTCGAGCGCCGGCGTGAGCGAGCGGTGCAGGGCCACGTCCTGCTCCGAGAAGGCCCGCTCGTCGGGCGCAGGCACCGGCAGGCCGGTGGCGCGGATGCGGTAGGTGACGTCGTCGACCGGCTCACCGAGGCGAGCCGCCAGCTCGGCCAGCGTCAGCTCCCCGGCCGGCCGCAGCAGCTGGTCGCTGGCCAGCGCCGCCAGCTCGTCGTCGTTGTCGGCGGCCGCCATGGCCTCCAGCGGGACGCCCAGCCCATCCAGGTAGGTGAGCAGTGCCAGGCGATCCGAGGCGCCCGGCGCGGCCGGGTCGTACAGCCCGACCTCCCGGAACGCCGTCACGGCGTCCTCGTCCGGGGCGGCGTCGTCACCCGCCGCCCGGGGGTCGGGGGTGCGGGGGGTCACGGCCACGGCCGCTCAGGCTACGCGAACACCGGCGGCCGGGTGCGGGGACGGGGCTGATCCCCGGTCGAGGAACGGCCGGGCCGGGAGGGGAGGGTGACGTGGCACGGGTGGGCCTGCTCTGGCAGGCTGACCGCTCCGCACGAGGGAGGGACGATGGGCATCCAGGGACGCACGGCCGGTCGGTGGTGGCGGGGCGCGATGCTCGCGGTCACGGCGACGCTGTTGCTGGCGGTCGCCGCCTGCTCCGACGACGGGGAGGACGCGGCCGAGGCGACCGGCGACGGCGCCGCGTCGGCCGGTGACGCCTCGTCGACGACGGTGGGCGAGGAGTCGGTGCCGGCGTCGGGCGAACCGGTGCCGTCGCCCGGCTGTGAGGCCGGCGGGGGCTCGCCCACAACCGGGCAGATGACGGTGCAGACCGTCGCCTCCGGCGGCGTCGACCGTCAGGCCCGGCGGCTGGTGCCGTCCTCCTACGACGGCGCGACGCCGCTGCCGGTCGTGGTCGACATCCACGGTCTGTCCGAAGGCATGGACATCCACGCCACCTCGACGCAGTTCGAGGCCCTGGGGGAGCAGGAGGGCTTCGTCGTGGTGTCGCCCAACGGCACCGGCACCCCCATCCAGTGGTCGGTGCAGCCCGATGCCGCCAATCCCGACGTCGTGTTCGTCGGCGACCTCCTCGACGCCACCGGCGAGGAGCTGTGCATCGACACGTCGCGCGTCTACGCAGCCGGCATGTCGATGGGCGGCATGATGTCGACGATGCTGGCCTGCTACGAACCCGACCGGTTCGCCGCGGTGGCGCCGGTGTCGGGCACCCGTCCCCGGACCGACTGCGACACGAGCCGACCGGTGCCGGCATCGATGTTCTGGGGTACCGAAGACCCCATCCTGCCCTTCGAGGGGGGTGTGGGCGGCGCCGCGGCGGAGATCCCCGGCGTGGGCGAGGCCGACAGCGAGGTGAGCATGCTGGACGACGTGTCCGAGGAGGGCCTGTCGGCCGAGGAGACGGGCATCCCGGCACCGACCGACGTGATCGCCGGCTGGGCGGCGGACAACGGCTGCGCCGCGGAGCCCGAGGTCACCCAGGTCAGCGAGAACGTGGAGCTGCGCACCTGGGGCGAGTGCACCGACGACGCCACGGTGCAGCTGTACGTCGTGCAGGGCGGTGGTCACAACTGGCCGGGCAGCGAGTTCTTCGCCGGTCTCGGGTCGAACCCGGCCACGTTCGCGCTGGTCGGCCCCACGAACATGGAGATCGACGCCACGGCGCTGATCTGGGAGTTCTTCCAGCAGTACCAGCTCCCGGCCTGATCACTCCCGCCGTCACCACCCCTGCCCCGGCCGGCCCGTCGGCGCGGCCCGCCTGCCGGGTACGGTCCGGTCATGCCGGACCCGAACGACCCTGCCCGCCGCTCCCGTGGCCCCCGCCGGGGGACCCGTGTCGAACGCGACGCCCTCGGGGAGGTGCGTGTGCCGGAGGACGCCCGGTGGGGTGCCTCCACCCAACGTGCCGTGCAGAACTTCCCCGTGTCGGGTCGGCCGATCGACAGCCGGCTCATCGTGGCGTTGGCCCGCATCAAAGGGCAGGCGGCGTCGGTGAACGCCGCCCTGCGCTCGGTCCCCGCGGTGGACCGGGCCACCGGCGACGCCGTCGCCGCGGCGGCGGGTGAGATCGTCGCCGGGCGCTGGCACGACCAGTTCCCCGTCGACGTCTTCCAGACCGGCTCGGGAACCTCGTCCAACATGAACATGAACGAGGTGCTGGCGTCGCTGGCCGGCGAGCGCCTGGGCGCACCGGTGCACCCCAACGACCAGGTGAACGCCTCGCAGTCCTCCAACGACGTGTTCCCCTCGGCCATCCGCATGGCGGTGGCGGGCGCGCTCGTGGAGGACCTCGGCCCGGCGGCGCGGGCGCTGGCGGCGCAGCTGCGTCGACAGGCGAGACGGCACCGGGGCACGGTGAAGGCCGGTCGCACCCACCTCATGGACGCTGCGCCGGTCACGCTGGGCCAGGAGCTCGCCGGCTACGCGACCCAGGTGGAGCAGGCGACGGCCCGCGTCGAGGCGGGCCTGCCCGAGCTGTGCGCCCTGCCCCTCGGCGGCACCGCCGTCGGCACCGGGCTCAACGCGCCGCCGGGCTTCGCCCGCCGGGTCGTGGCGGGGCTGGCCGCCGAGACCGGCCTGCCCCTCACCGAGGCCGCCGACCACTTCGCCGTCCAGGGCGCCCAGGACGCGTTGGTGGCGACCTCGGGTCAGGTGCGCGTCCTGGCGGTGGCGCTGACCAGGATCGCCAACGACCTGCGCTGGATGGGCAGCGGGCCGGCGACGGGGCTGGCCGAGGTGCGCCTGCCCGCCCTGCAGCCCGGCTCGTCCATCATGCCCGGCAAGGTCAACCCGGTCATCTGCGAGGTCGTGGCCCAGGTCGCGGTCCAGGTCGTGGGCAACGACGCCGCCGTGGCCTTCGCCGGGTCCCAGGGTGCGTTCGAGCTGAACGTCCACCTGCCGGTGCTGGCCCGCAACCTGCTGGAGTCGGTGGACCTGCTGGCGGCGGCCTGCCGGCTGCTGGCCGACCTCGTCGTGGCGGGACTCGAGGTCGACGTCGAGCGGTGCCGTCGCCTGGCCGAGTCCTCACCGGCCATCGCCACCGCGCTGGTTCCCGCGCTCGGCTACTCGGTGACGGCCGCCGTGGTGCACGACGCCCTGGCCTCGGGTCGCACCATCCGCGAGGAGGTGCTCGCTCGCGGCCTGCTCGGGGCGGACGTGCTCGACCGTGTGCTGGACGTCGACGCCATGACCCGCGGCGGGGTGGTCTCCTGACGTGGCCGCTGGTGGTCGGACGGCCGGCGGGCCAGGGCTCAGCCGTCGAGCTTGTCGAGCACCAGCGCGCAGTTGTAGCCGCCCATGCCGATGGAGGACTTCAGCGTGGCGCCCGGCGCCCGGGGGGTGATGCCGTCGAGTGCCCGGGGATGGGCGGTGGCGACCAGAGCCGGAGCCGGGATCTCGCCCACCTCGTAGGTAAGCCCGGCGATGGCCGTCTCCAGGGTGCCGCCGGCGCCGAGGCCGTGGCCGGTGAGCATCTTGGTCGAGTACAGCCGGGTGCGCTCGGCCAGCAGGTGGTCGGCGACGCCGGCCTCCACCGTGTCGTTGAGCAGGGTGCCGCTGCCGTGGGCGTTGACGTAGGCGATGTCGTCGACGGTCACCCCGGCGTCGGCCAGGGCGTCGGACCACGCTCGGGCCACCTGCACCCCGTCGGGCTTGATGGCGATGGGGTGGAAGGCGTCATGGGTGTAGCCGCCGCCGAGCACGTGCACGTAGGGGCGGGCCTCGGGTGCACGGGTGAGGATGACCGTGGCCGACGCCTCACCGGCGATGAAGCCCTGGCTCCCCTCCTGGAAGGGGCGGCAGGCCTGCTCGGGTGAGCCCTCGAGCGCCACCACGCCCAGCTCCCGGAAGTGCCACGCCGTCTCGGGGGTGACCGAGAGATCGGTGCCGCTCACCACCACGTCGGAGGCGAACCCGGTGGCCAGCCACTGATGCGCGATGAGGATGCCGAGCGCACCCGATGCGCAGGCGGCGCCCACGTTCATCGACGGGCCGGTGAAGCCGTACTCGGCCATCAGCATCGACGGCGCCGTCGACGGCAGCAGTTGGAGGAAGTGGCGGCGCCGCATCCTGCGGTCCCGCTCGAAGTACAGCTCCCGCCAGCCCTGGGCCTCGCCGAGCGAGCTGCACAGGATGAGCCCCACGCGGTCACCCGGCTGCCAGCCCCGGGCCCGGGCATCCTCCACCGCCTCGCGACCCGAGCCGTACAGCGCCCGGCCGAACAGCGTGATCGAGTCCTCCTCGTCGCCGCCGTCGGGGATCATGGCCGCCAGGCCCCGGAACTCCTCGAACTCGATGGGCTCGGCCGAGGACTTGCCCGAGATGAGGCCGTTCCAGAGGTGCTCCACACCCCAGCCGTAGCCGGTGACGGCTCCCATCCCGACGATGGCCGAAGCCCGTGATCCAGCTGCCATGACGTGTTCCTCCGTGCATCGAGCCGCTGGCGCAGACGGCGTGTCTGACTGGCGTCGTTGCCCCGGGAGCGCCCACCCCCGTCACGTCGCCAGGGTACCCCGGCCTCGGCGACCGGGGTGCACGGTGTCGGCGATCGGCGTGCGGGCCCGGTGTCCGGACGCTCGGAGGGCAGTCCGCCGGTCGTTTGCGGTGACGGGGGCCGCAGCGGCTGCGGTCTGCGTCACAGCGAACCCGGGATGGAGGGGTGCGGTTCGGGGAGGGCGGCGGGCTCAGCCCAGCGCGGGCGTACCCTCGAAGGGAGCCGGATCGGACGCCTCGGGGATGGTGGGCGCGCCCCAGCCCATGCGGGTCGAGAGGTTCTGGGCGACGGCGCGCCACTCCTCCGGGTCCCAGCCCTCGGCCTTGACCTCCACGGCCCGGGCCTGGTTGACGTGCACGAAGGCCGGCAGCGTCTCGAGGCCCATGGCCTTCACGGCCGCACGGTCGGGATCGGTGAACACCAGCAGCTCGTCGACCCACGGCCCCAGGAACCGGCGGGCGTCCTTGGCGTTGCAGGTCACGAGGAACGCCGTACGGCAGTCCGCGTCGGCGTAGACCCGCAGGATCCGACCGGCCGTGGGGAGGATCCACGAGCTCTCGTACGTGTACGGGTCGAGCACCACCAGGGCCAGGTGGAAGGTGGTGACCCACTCCTCGAGGGAGCGGGACTCCCCGGTCAGCGGTGCGAGCTTGACGTCTCCGTCGACAACGGTTGCCACGGCGGGCAACGGTACGCGGCACCGCGACCGGCCGCAAAGCGGCCGGGCCCTGTCGTCGCGGACTACGGTGCCAGCGGCTGGCAGCACGAACGAGGAGGCAGCCGTGGTCTTCGCCCTGGCAGACAGTGACACGCTCGCGTACCGGATCTTCTTCCTGCTCCACCTTCTCGCGGTCGTCGTCGGGTTCGGGTCCACGTTCGTGTACCCGATGCTGGCGGCCAAGGCCCGCAAGCTGCCGCCCAGCGAGGCGGGTGCGGCCTACAACATCAACAAGGCGGCGATGGAGGTGTCCAAGAGCATCACCACGCCGGCGATCTGGGCGGCCGGTGCGTTCGGCGTCATCCTCATCCTGCTCAGCGAGGACGCCATCGAGTTCTCGGATCCCTGGATCAGCATCGCCTTCCTGCTGTTCTTCGCCGGGGTGGGTATCTCCTACGGTCTGCACACCCCCAACCTGAAGGCCATGGGCGCGCTCCAGGAGAAGCTGGTGAACGGCGAGGTCACGCCCCCGGCGGGCGGCGGCCCGCCGGCGGAGGTGGCCGAGCTGCAGGCGCGGGGCAAGCGGGCCGCCATGTACGGCGGCCTCCTGCACCTGCTGTTCCTGTTGCTCATGATCGACATGATCTGGAAGCCCTCCTGATCGAACGGGTCGTCCGACGACCCGGCCCGGCGTCGCGTCGGCCGGTAACGTCGAGGTGATGCATCCGATCGAGCGGCTGCGGTTCGTGGCCCGGGCCTCCGGTGTGAGCCAGACCGTGCTGGTGCAGGAGACGGCCGCGGCGTTGTCCTCCTTCGGCGACGACCCGCAGGGGCTGGTCACGGCCTGCCGACGCATCGTGTCGCGCCAACCCGCCAGCGGCCCGCTGCTGTGGCTGACGGCACGCGTGCTGACCGCCACCGACCCCTACCGCGAGCTGTGGGAGGCGGCGGGTGCCGTGCAGGGCGATGCCACCCCCGGCGAGCTCGTGCACGCCCTTCCCGGGGACGCCCGGGTGGTGGTGCTGGGCTGGCCCGACCAGGTGTCGACCGCGCTGGCCCGCCGGGGTGACCTCGACGTGCTGGCCGTCGACGTGGGGGGCGAGGCGACCGGGCTGGTGTCCTGGCTGCGCCGGGTCGACGTCGAAGCCGCCGAGGTGCCGGTCGAGGGCCTCGGCGCGGCCGTGGCCGTGGCGGATCTGGTGCTGCTCGAGTCGCCGGCCATCGGACCGCACGACTTCCTCGGGGTGGCCGGCTCGCGGGCCGCGGCGGCCGTGGCCCGCCACGCCGAGGTGCCCGTGTGGCTCGTGGGCGGGGTCGGCCGGCTGCTGCCGGCGCGCATGTGGGAGGGCTTGTGGCGGCGGGTCGGGCGTTCCGACGAGCCGTGGGAGGCCGAGGAGGAGTCGGTGCCCCTCGGGCTCGTGGACCGCATCGTGGGCCCCGGGGGCCCCGAGCCGGTGGCCGAGGCGCTGCGCCGCACCGACTGCCCCGTGGCGCCGGAGCTGTTCAAGGGCGACGTCATCTGAGGTCCCCGCAACCGCCTGCGTCCCTGGCGGCTCCGACTCCTCCTTCTCGCGCGTCGTGACGCCGGAGACCGACCTCGTGGGACCCGATTTCGGGGGAGGGGTCTCGGGAGTGGGGGCGGGCTAGGGTGCTGGGCCATGGGTGAACTCGTCTCCTTCCCGAGCAATGGCCACTCCGCGTCCGGGTATCTCGCCGTGCCCGCCTCGGGCTCCGGCCCCGGCGTCATCGTCATCCA
Organism: Acidimicrobiales bacterium; assembly: GCA_025456085.1. Lineage (GTDB taxonomy): Bacteria > Actinomycetota > Acidimicrobiia > Acidimicrobiales > Acidimicrobilacustridaceae > JALOLF01. Next base: position 8,444 of record JALOLF010000063.1, on the reverse strand, counting down.
GGAGTGGTGGGGGCTGGTGCCCCACATCACCGACGTGTGCGACCGGCTCGCGGCCGAGGGCTTCGTGGCCCTGGCGCCCGATCTGTTCCACGGCGAGAAGACCACCGAGCCCGACGAGGCCGGCAAGCTCATGATGACCCTCAACATCGAGCAGGCCGCCAAGGACCTGAACGGTGCCGTCGACTTCCTCGTGGGCCACGACGCCACCACCGGCGCCGGCCTGGGGGTCGTCGGGTTCTGCATGGGCGGTGGTCTGGCGCTGCTGCTGGCCACCAGGCGACCCGACGCCGTCAAGGCCTGCGCACCCTTCTACGGCGTGATCCCGTGGGGAGACATCGCCCAGCCCGACTACGCCGCGCTGGCCGCCCCGGTGCGCGGGCACTACGCCGGCAACGACGGCTTCTTCGGCCCCGAGGCGGTGACGGCGCTCGAGGCCGAGCTGCAGGCCATGGGCAAGGACGTCGTGCTCACCGTGCACCCCGGCGTCGACCACGCCTTCTTCAACGACACCCGCCCCGACGTGTACGACGCCGCCACGTCGCAGCTCGCCTGGGACGCCACGCTCGAGTTCTTCCGCTCGACCCTGTGACGTCGACCGCGCCTCGCCCGTGAACCGGTCGCGACCATGACGATCGGGTCGTCCGCCGGCGTCATGCCCGCCTCCGGTCTGGTCGGGCGCTACCTGGAGCTGGGACTGCGGCTGGGTCGCCACGTCGACGGGCTCGTCGACGCCTACTACGGCCCGACCGACCTGCAGGCCCGGGTGGCCGCCGAGCCGGTGCGCCCACCCGACGGGCTCGTCGCCGACGCGGCCCGTCTCGTCGCCGATCTCGACGGGGGTGCCGATGCCGGCCAGCTCGACGCCACCCGTCGACGGTGGCTGCGGGCCCAGGTGATCGGCCTGCACACCACGGCCCGCAAGCTGGCCGGCGAGCCCATCGGCTACGCCGACGAGGTGGAGGCCTGCTACGGGGTGCGCCCCGCCCCGGTCGACGAGGAGGTGTTCGCCGCCGCCCACCGCCGCCTCGACGAGGTGCTGCCCGGCGACGGCCCGTTGGGTGAGCGCTACACGACCTGGCGGGAGGCGCAGGCCATCCCGGTCGAGCGCCTCCCCGGCGTGCTGGCGTCGTTGGCCGAGGACTTCCGGGCCCGCACCGACCGGGCGTTCGGCCTGCCCGACGGCGAGCACGTCGACTGGGAGCTGGTCACGAACGAGCCCTGGTCGGGGTTCAACTACTACCTCGGTGGGCTGCGCAGCCGGGTGGCCATCAACACCGACCTGCCCGTGCTGGCCACGGCCGTCGGGCACCTCGTGGCCCACGAGGCCTACCCCGGCCACCACACCGAGCACACCCGCAAGGAGGTGGGCCTGGTGCGGCGTCGCCGCCAGCTCGAGGAGACGATCTTCCTCGTCGGCACCCCCCAGTGCCTGCTGGCCGAGGGGCTCGCCGATCTGGGTCTCGAGGTGCTGGTGGGTCCCCGGCCCGAGCCCGTCGTCGCGGCGCACCTGGAGGGGTCTGGCGCGCGCTACGACGCGGAGGTGGCGGCGCAGGTGGCGGTGGCGGGGGAGGCCCTGCAGGCGGTGCGGGCCAACGTGGCCTGGAAGCTCCACGAGGAGGGCGCGTCGGTCGAGGAGGCGACGGCCTACGCCGAGCACTGGAGTCTGCTCTCCCCGGCCCGGGCGTCCAAGGCGGTGGCGTTCCTCACCGACCCCACCTGGCGGGCCTACATCAGCTGCTACGTCGAGGGCCTGCCCCTGTGTCGGGGGTTCGTAGCCGGCGACACGTCGCGCTTCGAGCGGTTGCTGTCCGAGCAGCTCCTGCCCGCCGATCTGACTTGAACCTTGCCGTCACGGCCGGGATGGCCCCACAACGAGGCCGGCGTTTCCTAGACTCTCCCGATCACGACCGACCGCGCCTGCGGCGATCGACGAAAAGGGGAGCATGCGAATGCGGAGGAGATCACTCGGGGTGCGGCTCGGGGGCGCAGTGCTGGCACTGTCGCTGCTGGGCGCCGCGGCCTGCAGCGACGAGGACGACGACACCGGTACCGAGACCGAAGGTACCTCTGCGGGAGGCACGACGGGCACGTCGGCCGCCGGCGGCGGCGCCGAGACGGGCGGCGGCAGTGTCGACGGCACGCTGGCCTACGGCACGGTCATGCCCCTCACGGGCGCGCTGGCGCCGTTCGGCCCCGGCATGGAGACGGCGGTGCAGCTCGCGGTCGACGACATCAACGCCGCCGGTGGCGTGCTCGGCAACGACGTCACCATCGTGAAGACCGATGACGGCACCAACCCCGACGTGGCGGGCGCCTCCATCGACGGTCTGATCAACACCGACAACGTCGACGCCATCTTCGGTCCCGCCGCCTCGGGTGTGACCCTGGCGACCCTCGACAAGGTCGTCGGCGCCGGGCGCACCCAGTGCTCGGGCTCGGCCACGTCGGTGCTGCTCAGCACCGTCGAGGACGACGGCCTCTACTTCCGGACCGCCCCCTCGGACTACCTGCAGTCCAAGGTGCTGAGCGGCGTGGTGGCCGGCGACGGCAACGCCAACGTCGCCATCGTGTACCGCAACGACGAGTACGGCGAGGAGTTCTCCAAGACGCTGGCCTCGGACCTCGAGGCCTCGCTCGGCGCCGCGCCCGAGACCTTCGCCTACGACCCGGAGTCGACGGACTTCGCCAACGACGTCACCGCGGTGAAGGACGCCGCTCCCGACTCGGTGATCCTGATCGCCTTCCCCGAGGACGGCGCACTGGTGCTGGCCGAGATGGTCAAGCAGGGCGTGGGTCCGGCTGACCTGCCCATCTACGTGACCGACGGTCTGCAGGACAACACCCTCGGCGAGACGGTCGACCCCAACAACCCGGGGGTCGTCGCCAGCATCAAGGGCACGGCGCCCGCTGCACCCGAGAACGAGGAGTTCTCGGCCCGGATGACCGAGGCCGGTGCGGAGAAGGTGACCTTCGCCGCCCAGTTCTACGACTGCGCCATCCTGATGGGCCTCGCCGCGGTGGCGGCCGAGTCCGATGACCCGGCGCTGATCGCCCAGAACATGGTCGACGTCTCCACCGGCGGCACCGAGTGCGCCACCTTCGAGGAGTGCCTCGGCCTGCTCGAGGAGGGTGAGGACATCGACTACACCGGCCTCACCGGCATCGACTTCGACGACAACGGCGAGCCGAAGAAGGGTGTCTACGACGTCTGGGAGTTCGGCGGCGACGGCACCTACACCGCGCTGTCGACGGAGACCGTCGAGAGCGACTGACGCTCGTTCGACGCAGGTGTTCGTGGGGCCCGCTCCGGCGGGCCCCACGTCGTTCTCCGGGTCGGTTCAGCGGTCGGCGGCGCGGCCGAGGGTGCCGAGGTAGAGCTCGATGACCTTCGGGTCGTGGAGCAGCTCGCGGCCGGCGCCGGTGTAGGCGTTGCGGCCCTGGTCGAGCACGTAGCCCCGGTGCGCGATCTCCAGACAGGCGCGGGCGTTCTGCTCCACCATGATCACCGACACGCCGGCCCGGTTCACCTGCACCACCCGGTCGAACACCTCGTCCTGCATGAGCGGTGACAGCCCGGCCGAGGGCTCGTCGAGCAGCAGCACCGACGGCTCCATCATGAGCGCCCGGGCCATGGCCACCATCTGACGCTCGCCGCCCGACAGCGAGCCGGCCCGCTGCCGCCGGCGTTCACCCAGGCGGGGGAACAGCTCCACCAGTGCGGTGAAGCGCTCACCGAACTGCGCCGGGCGCAGGAAGAGCCCCATGCGGAGGTTCTCCTCCACCGAGAGGCTGGGGAAGACGTTCTCGGTCTGGGGGACGAAGCCGAGGCCTCGGGCCACCAGGGTGTGCGCCGGCAGGTTGGTGATCGGGTCGTCGAGGTGCGTGATGGTCCCGGACCGCACCGGCACCAGGCCGAAGATGCTCTTCAGCAGCGTGGACTTGCCGGCGCCGTTGGGGCCCACGATGCCGATGATCTCCCGGTCGTGGAGCACCAGGTTCGCCCCTTGGAGGATGTTCACCCCCGGCACGTAACCGGCGACCACCTCGCGGGCGTCGACGACCACCCGAGTGGTGTCGGCGGGGCCGGCGGGGCCGGCGGGGCCGGTCGTGGCGCGGTCAGCCACCGTGACCCTCCACGTAGCCCTCCTCGAACTCCACCGCGCGTCGCAGGCCCAGGTAGGCCTCGATCACCTTGGGATCGCTGCCGACGTGGTGTGGCGTGCCGACGGAGATCACCTGACCTTCGGCCATGCACACCACCTGATCGGAGATGCCCATGACGACGTCCATGTCGTGCTCGACGAACAGCACGGTCATGCCGTCGGTGCGCAGCTGCTTGATGTGCTCCAGCAGCGACTGCACGAGCGCCGGGTTCACCCCCGCCATGGGCTCGTCGAGCATGAGCATCTTCGGCTTCGCCATGAGGGCGCGGGCCATCTCCAGCAGCTTGCGCTGCCCCCCCGACAACGTGCCCGCATAGTCGTCGCGCATGTGGGCCAGGTTGAACCGCTCGAGCAGGGCCTCGGCCTCCTCGGTGACGGCCCGCTCCCGGGCCCGCCAGGTGCCGGGCACGAGGCTGGTCAGGATGCGCTCGCCGGACTGGTCGGGGGCCGCCAGACGCATGTTGTCGAGCACGCTCATCTTCGACAGCGCCTTGGTGAGCTGGAAGGTGCGCACCATCCCGTAGCGGGCCACCTTGTGGGCGGGCACGCCGGCGAGCTGGTGGCCGTCGAAGCTCCAGCTGCCTTCGGTGGGCTTGTCGAAACCGGTGAGCAGGTTGAACAACGTGGTCTTGCCGGCGCCGTTGGGGCCGATGAGCGCGGTGATCCGGCCGCGGGGGACCTCCACGTGGTCGACGTCGACGGCGGTCAGCCCACCGAAGACCCGCTGCACGCCGTCGGCGACGAGGATGACGTCGTCAGCCATCGGCGAGCAGCTCCTCCTTCTTGCCCAGCAGTCCCTGCGGGCGGAACACCATGAGCGCCATGAGCAGCACGCCGACGAGCACGAAGCGCAGCGCGGCGAGGTCCTGCGAGCTGAGGATGTCCTCGGGGACCGTGGCGTCGAGCGAGCTCTCGGAGAACTGGATCACGAACCAGAAGATGACGCTGCCCACCAGCGGCCCCCACACGCTGCCGGCGCCGCCCAGGATGACCACGGCGTAGGCGAAGAAGGTGACCGTGGGGATGAAGTAGTCGGGGATCACGGAGGTGAAGTTGAGGGTGATGATGATGCCCCCGATCGCCCCCATCACCCCGCCGAGGGCGAGGCTCTGCATCTTGTAGGCGAACACGTTCTTGCCCAGGCTGCGCGCCGCGTCCTCGTCCTCACGGATGGAGCGCAGCACCCGTCCCCACGGGCTGCGCACGAGCTGGCGCACGAGCAGGGTGGCGGCGAGCGCCAGCGTCCACCCGACGAGCGTCACCCACAGGGTCTGGCTCTCGAAGCGGAAGGAGCTGAAGCCGTAGCTCCCGTCGGGTATGGGGTTGAGGTCGCGGAAGACGCCCGTGACCTCCTTGACGCCCTGCGGGCCGCCGGTGCCCAGGTTGTCGCCACCCCACGCCGATCCCACGACCAGCCGCAGGATCTCGCCGGTCGCCACGGTCACGATGGCCAGGTAGTCGGCCCGCAGGCGCAGCGTCGGCACGCCGAGCAGGAAGGCGAGCAGCACCGCCGAGGTGATCGCCACGACCAGCCCCAGCCAGAACGACCCGCCCGCGTCGACGGTGATGCCCAGGCCGTAGGCGCCGGCCAGCAGGAAGGCCACCTGGCCGAAGTTGAGCAGGCCCGTGTACCCGAACTGCAGGTTGATGCCCACGGCGGCGATGGCGAAGGCGGCGGCCTGCGGCCCGACGGCCTGGCGCATGCTCTCGGTGAGCGTCTCGACCACATCCATCAGTGGCCTCCCCTCGTGCGATCGGGCGCGCTCATCCGACACGCTCCGCGCGTCCCAGCAGACCCTGGGGCCGGACGAGCAACAACAGGATCAGCACGAACAGCGACGGCACGAGGTCGAGCTCGGCCGGGATGAGCTCGGTGCTGGTGGTGGTGACGATGCCGATGACGAGGCCGCCCACCATGGCGCCGTAGGCCGAGCCCAACCCGCCCAGCACCATGGCGGCGAACATCTGCAGCAGCAGGAGGGCGCCCATGGACCAGCTCACCCGGTTCGTGAGGCCGAGCAGCACGCCGCCCAGTGCGGCCAGCCCGCCGCCCAGCACCCAGGTCAGGAGGATGACCCGGCGCACGTCGATGCCCGATGACGCCGCCAGGTCGCGGTTGTCGGCCACGGCCCGCATGGCCGTGCCCAGCCGGGTGCGTTGCAGCATGAGTCCGACCAGGACCAGCACCAGCAGGGAGATGCCCGTGGTCCAGAAGGACTTCGGCGCCAACGTGAAGGGGCCGACGTCGATCTCCCGCTGGAGCACGTACTCGTCGTAGGGGCGCGACGACCCCCCGAAGATGATCAGGTACAGGTGGCGCAGCACGAGCGCCCAGCCGATCGTGACCACGATGAGGGCCACGTTGCTCGTCCGGCGCTTGCGCAACGGGGCGAACAGGTACTTCTCCTGCGCCCCGCCGAAGGCGGCACCGGCCACCACGGCGAGCAGACCGGCGAGGACCAGCGACAGCCCGGGCCCGCCGGTACCCGTGCTGAGCCACCACGCCACGAGGGCGCCGAACGTCACGAGCTCGCCGTGGGCGAAGTTGATGAGGCCGGTCGTGCCGTAGATGAGCGACAGCCCGATGGTGGCCATGGCGATGATCGACCCCAGGGCGATCCCCTGCCCCAGCAGCTTGAGGAACTTGTTGCCCTCCGGCGCGGTGGGGGAGCTGACCTCGGCGCCGGCCTTGGCCAACGGGAAACCGGCGCCGGCCTTCTGGCCGGTGGCCACCTCGATGGTGCGCACGATGTTCGCGGGATCCTCGGGGCCGACGCCCGCAGGGAGCGACTCCACGTCGATGGTCACCTGATAGGTCCCGGGGCCGGGCAGCGGTACCTCCCACTTGCCGTCGGCTCCCGACGTGACCCGTGTGACCTCGGTACCGTCCTCGGTGGACACGATGACCACGGCACCGTCGACGGGCACGCGGCCGGACTCGTCGGCGAAGGTGAGGGTGCCCCGGACGAGCTCACCGCCGCTCGGGGCGGGCTGGTCGTCCGCCAGCACCGTCGACCCGGTGGTGCCGGGGTTGGTGGACGTGGTCGTGGTCTGGGCGCCGGCCGGCGCGGTCGGGCCGACCGCAGCCACCACGACGGTGAAGCTGAACGCCAGGACGAGGCGTAGGAGTAGGCGGGCGGCGCGAGCGGCGGGCATGGGTGGCAGCATCATAGGTGGCTCACCCGACTCGGCCCCATGGCGTGTCGGTCCGCCGCTCAGCGCGCCACGGCGACGCGCCCACCACCCTCGGTCTTGGCGCGGTACAGCGCGCCGTCGGCCCGGGACAGCAGCGAGATGGCCCCTTCGCCGGGTGTGGCGATGGCGATCCCGACGCTGAGCCCGACCCGGGCCTGCACGTCGCCGGCGTCGACGGGATCGCTCGTGGCGCCGATGAGTCGGCCGGCGATGCCGTCCAGCTCGCGCACCGTGCCGTAGGCCTCGCACAGCACCACGAACTCGTCGCCGCCGAAGCGGCACACCGTGTCGCTGGCCCGCACCTCGGCGCCGAGGCGCCGGGCCACGACCTGCAGCACGCGATCGCCGGCGTCGTGGCCGTGGCGGTCGTTGATGGGCTTGAAGTCGTCGAGGTCGCAGTACAGCACGGCCACCTGGTGGCCCGCCCCCCGCTCGGTGCGGGCCAGGGCCACCTCGAGGCGATCCGAGAAGAGCATGCGGTTGGGCAGGCCGGTCAGGGGGTCGTGGTTGGCCAGGTGCCAGAGCTGGTCCTGGGCCTGCTGGAGCTGCTGGCGGGCCAGCGTCTCGGAGGTGAGGTCGAGCAGGGTGACCAGCCAGCCCGAGGGGACGCCGCGCCGGTCGGCCTGGGGAACGGCTTCGACCCGCAGCCACCGGGTCGTGCCGTCGGGGCGGTCGAAGCCGGCGACGACGAACTCCCGACCTCGACCCTGGCGGGCGTTGGCCACGATGCGGTGCAGGTCCGGGCGGTGCTCGGCCCGGGCCAGATCGACCCAGGCCAGGGCGTCGCGCGGGTCGACGGGGCCGACGAGGGCGCGGGCCAGGCCGTTGCAGAAGGTCAGGCGATCCTCGACCGTGGCCGCGATCATGCCGATGGGCACCGATTCGGCCAGCGTCGGGAAGTCCGCGCCGGCACCGTCGAGGGGCTCGCTCTCGGTCACGAGCAGGTGCAGGCGCGCCGCGAACCCGCCGATGGCCGGATCGTCGGGCAGGTAGGAACCGTGGACCTGCAGCGGCCAGTGCACGTCCTCCATGAGCGGGTGGCGGATCCGCACCTGCGCCACGTGCTGGTTGCCGGGCTGGGCCCGG
>JALOLF010000008.1 GCA_025456085.1 Acidimicrobiales bacterium | reverse complement strand
TCGATGCGCGTGATGCGCCCGTCCTCGACCGCGACCTCGAGCGAGCAGGTGTCGGGGCAGTCCAGGGGACAGGCGGTGCGGGCCATCCGACACCCTTGCACACCCCCGTCCTCCCCCACTCCTCGAAATCTCGTCATCCAACCCCGCCTTCCGAGGCTCCTTGACGAGATTTCGGCGGAGAGGGAGTCAGAGGCCGAGGGTGAGGCGGGTGAGGCGGTCCTTGACCGAGGTGAGGGCGACGCGGTCGACGAGGGCGATCACCCAGGCGTCGTTGCCGGCGAGGTAGCGGGCGCGGGGCGACCTGGTGGTCAGCGCGCCGACGATCATCTTGGCGGCGCCGTCGGGCTCGCCCATGATCGGGAGGAACCGGTGGGTCAACGCCAGGGAGCGGCGGTACCCCTCGGCGTAGCGCGAGCCGGCGCGCCGCTCGGCCCCGGCGTCGTTCTCGGCCCAGATCCCGGTGCGGAACCCGCCGGGCTGCACCAGCACCACCTGGATGCCGTCCGCGGCGACCTCCATGCGCAGCGCATCGGAGAGCGCCTCGAGCGCGTGCTTGGTCCCCTGGTACCACCCGCTGAACGGTGTGGTGGTGAACCCGTACACCGACGACACGTTCACGATGCGACCTCCGCCGGCGGCGCGCATGTGCGGCAGCGCCAGGCGGGCCAGGCGCATGGGAGCCAGCGTCATGACCTCGAACACCGCCCGGGCCTCGTCGTCGACGACGTCCTCGACGGCGCCGATGACGGGGAACCCGGCGTTGTTGACCAGCCCCCACGGCCGGTGTCGTTCGATGACCTCGGCACAGCCGTCGGTGTCGGACACGTCGAGCAGATCGCTCGCGACCTCGACCCCCGCAGCCTCGGCGGCCTCGTGCAGCACGGCCGCCTTGGCCTCCGAGCGTACGGTGCCCACGACCCGGAAGCCCGCGGCCGCGGCCCGCACCGCGGCGGCCAGGCCGATGCCGGAGTTGGCCCCCGTCACCAGCACCGTCCGCTCGTCGTGTGTCGATGTGCCCATGGTGACGCCTCCTGCCCTCGACGCTGCTGCCCGGCTGCACGGCTGCCCGTCGCACCGCCCGACCCACCGATCTTCGCGGACCCCGTAGGGTGCGTCCATGACGAGCCTGAGCAACCTGAGCCGATCGATCGGGGGACGCGTCGCGGTGGTCACCGGCGCGGCCAGCGGCATGGGTCGGGCGACGGCCCGGCTGCTGGCCGAGCAGGGCGCCCGGGTGGCAGCCGTCGACGTGCAGGCCGAGCGGCTCGCCGCCGAGGTCGGCGAGATCACCGCCACCGGAGCCACCGCCGTGGCCCTGCCGGCCGACCTGTCCGATCGAGACGCCGTCACGGCGGTGGTCGCGCAGGCCCGTCGGGAGCTGGGCCCGGTCGACATCCTGGTGAACAACGCGGGCGTGGCCCTCCCGACCGAGCTCGGCTCGGCCGACTACCTGGCGTCGTGGGACCGCACCTTCGCCGTGAACCTCACCGCCTACGTGGTGGCGCTGCGGGCCTGCCTCGAAGACCTCGTGCGCGACGGGGAGGGCCGGGTGGTGAACGTGGCGTCGACCGAGGGGGTGGGTGCCACCGCCTACAACTCCGCCTACGTGGCCGCCAAGCACGGCGTGGTGGGCCTCACGAGGGCGGCGGCGGTGGAGCTCGGCCCCACGGGGGTGCGGGTCAACGCGGTGTTGCCGGGACCGATCCGCACCGGCATGACCGAGCTGATACCCGACGAGGCCAAGGACAAGTTCGCCCACCGCCGGGTGCCGGCCCGCCGCTACGGCGACCCGGAGGAGGTGGCACAGATGATCCTGTCGTTGGTGCTGCCGGCGGCGTCGTTCACCAACGGCGCGGTGCTGGCCGTCGACGGCGGCCTGCTGGTGCAGAACACCTAGCCGGCTGTGCGATTCGCCGGAGGCGGCGGCAGCCCCGGCGACGCGGACGGGACGGGGGCCGGGGCCGGCGCAACGGGGGGCGGCGGCCCGCCGGGCGGTCCGGTGCGACCACGCCGACGGCGTCGTCGCACCGTGCGGACACCCCACCAGGCGAGCACCACGAACGGCAGGAAGGGCACCAGGAAGGCGGCGACCGCCGCCACCACCAGCGCCACGTTCACCAGCGTCACCCAGCCCGCCTCGAGCGCCTCCTCCACGCCGGGGACGTCGTCGCTGACCTCGGCCTCGGCGCGGGAGGTCAGCACCAACCGGACGGTGGCCAGGTCGACCTGGCTCTCGAGCACCCGCAACTGGCCTTCGAGTGACTCCACCTCGCTCTCGCGGATGGCCAGCTCCGACTCGACGGCCACGATGTCCGCGGTGGAGGTGGCCTCCGCCAGCAACGCCCGCAGCCGTTCGGCGCTGGCCCGGGCCGTGGCCAGTCGCCCCTCCAGATCCACCACCTCGTCGGTGACGTCGGAGGCCGCCACCTCCCGACTGGTCACCTCGCCGAGGGCGCCGAGGACGTCGAGGAGCTCCTCGAAGCGCTCCGGCGGGACCTTGAACGTGAGCCGGCTCTCCGGATCGCCCTCGAGATCGCTGGACTGGGCGAACAGGAAGCCACCGGCGTCGCTGACGAGCTGCGTCGCCTCCTCGGTCGCGCCTTCGACCGAGTCCACCCGCACCGTGAGGTCGGCCGTGTAGATCACCGCCCGCTCGACGTCGATGGGCTCCCCTTCCGGGACCTGTGCGCCGGTCGCCACCTCCCCGCCGGAGGCGTCGCCCGACAGCTCCTCCTCGGGCGCCATCGGCGCCGAGCTCGTCGAGTCGTCGTCGTCCGCGGCACACGCGCCCGCGAGGAGCACGACACCGACCAGCAACGACACGAGCACCCACCGCACGCGCTGCATGGCTGCACCCTACGGTGGATCGGCGACCCGGGGGCATCACGCCTGGCCGACGCGGCGACGCGGCCGGCTCAGCCCAACGCCCGCAGCGCCGCGGTGACCGCGGCGGCCAGGACGATCACCGTGACGAAGGACCGACCCAGCCACGCAGCGACCGCCCCTGCCGCCACGCCCGCCACCCGGGCGTCGAGGGTGAACAACGAACCCGACGAGAAGGTCTGCACCACGACGAGCGCCGCCAACAGCGCGGGCGGCAGCAGCAGGGTCGCCCGCGCCGCCACACCCTCGTCGGACCAGCGCGACCCGACGAACACGCCGAGCGCCTTGCAGCCGTAGGCTCCGGCGGCCAGCACCAGCAGCGCCGTCCAGCTCATGCCGAGGGCCGCCCTCGACGCTCGAGCGCGAGCACCGGCAGCACCCCCAGCGCAGCCATCAAGATGGGCACGCCGGGGCTGGTGAAGGGCAGACAGACCGCGGCGATCACGGCGCCGGCGATGGCGGCCGCGCGCCGACCCGGGTCGCGCAGCAGCGGCAGCAGCAGGGCCACGAAGCCGGCCGGGAAGGCGGCGTCGAGACCGAGCGTGGCGGGATCGCCGAGCAGGCCGCCTCCCAGCGCCCCCACCGCCGTGCCCAGGTTCCAGCACACGAACACCGACAGGCCACCGGCGAAGAAGGCGCGCCGGGCCGTCGGCTCGTCGGGCTGGGCGACGGCCAGCGCCGTCGACTCGTCGATGACGAGCTGGGCGGACCCCAGACGGCGGAACCGCCCCGGCGGCAGGAACCGGGCCACCGACAGGCCGTAGACGCCGTTGCGTGCCGCCAGCAGCAGGGCGCTGCCCAGCGCCGCCGGCACCGATCCCCCGGCGCCGATCACCCCGACTGCCGCGAACTGGGAGGCCCCGGTGAACACCAGCGCCGACATGGCACAGGCCTGGAGGGCGCTCAGGCCATTGGCCACGGCCAGCACCCCGAACGCCACGCCGAACACCCCCACCGCGAGGCCGATGGCGAGCGCGTCACGCACCTCGGCCGGGACGCGGTCGCCGGGCCGGTGGCTCACCCGTCCGACGTCCGGGCCACGGTGGTGGCGGTGGTGGCGGTCGGCTCCGTGGTGGCGGTCGTCCCGATCGTGGGGGTGGGCTTCACCACGGACGTCCCTGCCACAGGCAGCGACGTCGTGGGGATGCTCGTGGTCTCCTGGGCCACCGTCGAGGTCGGCTCGGACGCGGGCTCCGACACCGGCACCGAGGTCTGCGGTGGCGCGGTCTCGGGCACCGGCACCTCGGGCACCTCCACGTAGGCCGGATCGACCGCGGGCACCTCGGCCTCGAACGTCTCGCCGTTGGCGTAGGTGCCGACGAACCGGTAGGACGGCACCACGTACCCCGCGGGCTGGCCGTCGGCCACGCCGTAGAACAGCATCGCCGACAGCTCGACCCCGGTGACGGTCACGACCACGGGTTCGAGCGGAATCGGCTCCTCGGTGGCGAGGGTCGTCTCCGGGCTCGCCGGCGCGGGCACCGCCGTGTCGGGCACCGCCGTGTCGGGCACCGCTGAATCGGGCGCCACCGGATCGGCCACGCTCTCGCGCACGTCGGAGAACATCGGCTCGTCGGACGGCCCGGCACCCGACTCGCCGAGCTCCGTCACCACGTCGTAGGCGGGCACGGGTCCGCCGTAGGTGAGCTCACCGGCGACGAGGGCGTCGTAGGCGTCCTGCGTGGTGCGCAGCGGGTAGTCGCCGAGGGCCTCGAGCGTCGCGTGCACGCCGTACACGCTGGCGACCCGGCCACCGTCGCCGACCTCCACGGTCCACACGAGCCCGGCGACGGGGTGGCCGTCGACGACCCGGGTGAAGCTGACCGAGCGGGACAGCATCACGGACTCGGGCGCCGGCGGGCAGTCCGCCTCCACCGAGCAGGCCACGGCCACGCCGTAGCTCGTGCCGTCGTGCACCGAGACCTCCCAGTCGCCCTCGAGCACGCCCAGCGCGCCGAGCAGGTCCCGGGCGACGGCCTCGGCCTCGGCCTCGTCGGGCAGGTCCGCCGGCGCCTCGGGCTGGCCCTCGTACGGCGCCCACCCCGAGCCGGGCCCGACGACGGTGGTCACCGGCGCGGTCGTCGCCTCCGACGAGCCGGCAGCCCCGGCCGAGGCCGAACCGGACGAGCCCGACGACCAGCACTGCTCGGTGCCGTTCTCGTCGATGGCGCAGCCCATGTCCTGGAAGGCGGGGCCGAACGAGACGGACCACCCGCCGCTGCCGTCCGGGTACAGCGACAACGTGCCCGCATCGTCGGACACCGTCCAGCCGCCCGCGCTGTCCTGCGCCGGCTGACCGCGCACGCCGAACACGCCGGCCCATCGGGCCACCGTCGTCGCATCCAGCTCGGCGGCGACGAGGCGGTACACGGGCGCGCTCGGTCCCAGATCGGGCAGCTCGACGCCGAGGCGGTACTCGACGGCCGGCAGGTACATGGCGTCGGCAGACAGGCCCGCCTCGGCGAAGCCCTGACCGCCGCCGTACAGGCCGAGCTTCGGCAGGGCCCGGCCATCCCCGTCGTCGCCGATCCCGGCGAGGGCGAGGCCCGCCACCACCAGGGCCACGAAGGCCACGAGCACCACGCCCAGGACCCACGGCTTCGGCCGGGCTCGGCCCTGGGCGGTTCCCGCCGCCGGGGCGACACCGGTGCCCGGGTACACCTCGGTCGCCGGGTCCTCGACGCTGCCGTCCCGCTCGTCGTGCCGGTCGTGCTGGTCGTCCATGTCTCCCACCTCGTCTCGGGTGCCGGGCGCAGCGCGCCCTCGAGGCCGCGTCGTCGCCGACCGGCGCACCTTGGACGCTCGACCGGGACGCTCCGGTTCCCGGACGGGCGTCGTGCGCCGTCGGCTCAGCCGTCGCCGGCCGGGCTGCAGATCACCACCGGGATGTCCCGCTCGGTGCGGGCCTGGTAGCTGTCGTAGTCGCGGTACATGGCCACCAGCCGGGGCCACAGGGCGTCCTTCTCCTCGGCGCTCGCCGTGCGGGCCACCATCCGTTGCTTCCGGGCGCCGATCTCGATGGTGACGGCCGGGTCGGCCTGCAGGTTCAGGTACCACAGCGGGTGGTGCGACATGCCGCCCTTGGAGGCCACGATGACCACGTCCTCGCCGTGGGCCAGGTACAGCAAGGGCACCGTGCGGGGCTGGCCGCTCTTGCGCCCGACCGTGGTCACGAGGCACACCGGGGCACCCCGCAGGAACCGACCCCCGAGGCGTCCACCGCTGCGGCGGTACAGCCACGTGTTGGCCGCCGACAGGACACGGATGAAGGAGGTGCCGAATCGCTCCTGGGCGGCGGTGTAGGGCTTGGGGGTTCCGGGGCTCATGGACGCGACCGTACCGTCCGCGCCGGTGCCGGGCTGTAGCGCTTCAGCAGGTCGATGACCACGAACCCCACCAGGCTGAGCCCCACGCACACGCCCCACTCGGCCCAGGTCAGGGGCACGGTCTCGAACAGCTCGTGACCGACGGGGAGCTGCACGACGGCCACCTGCAGCGCCGCCGAGGCCAGCAGCGCCAGGGTCAGGAACCGGTTCGGCGACGCGAAGCCGCGGAACACGCTGGCCCGCAGGGCGCGCATGTTGAGCGCGTGCAGGAGCTGGCCCAGCACCAGGGTCGTGAACACCATGGTCCGCACCCGTTCGATCTCGCGGTCCTGCACGAGGAGCCCGACGGCCAGCACGCCGAGGGCGGCGAGGGCGAGCACGGAGCCGTAGAGCACGATCTGGCGGAGCTGGCGACGACCCAGGATCTCCCGGGCGCGCAGCGCAGGTCGACGCATGATCCCGCGCTCGGCGCCGTCGACCCCCAGCGCGATGACCGGCAGGCCGTCGGTGACCAGGTTCATCCACAGGATCTGGGTGGGCAGCAGGGGCTGGCCCAGATGACCGGCCACCAGCATGGCGAGGGCGATGACGACGATCTCGGAGATGTTGGACGACAGCAGGAACCAGACGACCTTCTGGAGGTTGTCGAAGATGCGCCTGCCCTCGCGCACGGCCCGCACGATCGTGGTGAAGTCGTCGTCGGTGAGCACGATGTCGGCCGCGTCACGGGCGACGTCGGTGCCGCTGCCCATGGCGATGCCGATGTCGGCCGCCTTGAGGGCCGGTGCGTCGTTGACGCCGTCCCCGGTCATGGCCACCACGCCGCCGCGGGCCTGCCAGCCCTGGCAGATGGCCACCTTGTCGCGCGGCTCCACCCGGGCGTAGACGGCGACGTCCTCGACGCGCGCCGCGAACTCGTCGGGCGTGAGCGCGTGCAGCTGGTCGCCGGTCATGACCCGGCGCCCGTCGAGGACGCCGATCTCGCGGCCGACGGCCCGGGCGGTGTTGCGGTGGTCTCCGGTGATGAGCACCGTGCGGATGCCGGCCACGTCCGCTTCGGCCACCGCTCCGGCGATGCCGTCGCGCACCGGGTCGCTCATGCCGACGGTGGCGACGACGATCAGGTTCGTCTCGAGGGCCTCGACGGCGAGGTCCACGACCTCGGCCGACTCGAGCCAGCGGTAGGCCAGGGTGAGGGTGCGCAGCCCGTCGGCGGCCAGGGCGTCGGCGTGCTCGAGGAGTCGATGGCGGTCGCCGCCGTGCAGCGGACGTGGACCGTCGGGGGTCTGCACGTGCGTGGCCCGGGGCACCATGACCTCGGGCGAGCCCTTGACGGCCAGGAAGCGACGGCCGTCGGGTGCGGCGTGCAGGGTGCCCATGCGCATCCGCTCCGAGGTGAAGGCGGCGGCGTCGAGTCGGGGCCACTCCGTCCGGAGCCCCTCCACGTCGGCCCCGAAGCGCGCCGCGGACACCACCAGCGCCACCTCGGTCGGGTCGCCACCCGACCCGCCCCCGCCGGGCCGGGCATCGTTGCACAACGAGGCCACCCGCCCGTAGAGCTCCGCCACTGCGGCGTCCGCCGCGAGGGGTCCGCCGTTGTCCGGTTCGAGCACGCGGTCGTCGTCGTCGAGCACCACGGCCTGGACCGCGATCTCGTTGCGGGTCACCGTCCCCGTCTTGTCGGTGCAGATGACCGTGGCTTCGCCCAGGCCCTCCACGGCCGTGAGCCGCCGCACCACGGCCGAGTTGCGGGCCATGTCACGCACGCCGTTGGCCAGGGTGATGGTGACCACGGCCGGGAGCCCCTCCGGGATGGCGGCCACGGCCAGGGCCACCGTGGTGAGGAACATGTCACCCACGGCATAGCCCCGCACCACCCCCAGCCCGAACACCCCCGCCGCCACGAGCACCGCCAGGACCGCGATGAGCCGGCCCAGGCGTTGGAGGTCGCGCTGCAACGGCGTCGGCGGCTCGTCGCCCTCGGCCAGCAGATCGGCGATGGCGCCCATCTCGGTGGCGGC
Source organism: Acidimicrobiales bacterium (assembly GCA_025456085.1). Classification (GTDB taxonomy): domain Bacteria; phylum Actinomycetota; class Acidimicrobiia; order Acidimicrobiales; family Acidimicrobilacustridaceae; genus JALOLF01. Next base: position 52,484 of record JALOLF010000008.1, on the reverse strand, counting down.
GCCGGTGGCGGTGACCACGGCCCGTGCCCGTCCCCGCTGCACGGCGGTACCCAGGAACACCATGTCGGTGCGATCGCCCAGCACCGAGTCGGCCACCACGGGGGTGACCGACTTCTCCACCGGGTACGACTCGCCGGTCAGGACGGCCTCGTCGACGAGCAGCGCCTCGCTGGCGACGAGCCGGGCGTCTCCGGGCACCCGGTCGCCGGCCTCGAGCTCCACCACGTCGCCGGGCACCAGGTCGCGCGCCGGGATCGACACCCGGACGCCGTCGCGCACCACCCGCGCCCGCGGCGCGTGCAGGTCCCGGAGGTCGGCCAGCGCCCGCTCCGCCCGCGACTCCTGCGTGAAGCCGAGCAGGGTGTCGAGCACCACGATGGCCAGGATCACCGCCGCATCGACCCGCTCGCCCAGCACCAGGCCGCTGATGGCGCCGGCCACCACGAGCAGCCACACCAGCGGGTCGTCGAACTGCCGCACCAGCAGCTCCCGGGTCGACGGCGCCGTGGCCTGGCGCAGCTCGTTGCGGCCGTGAGCCGCACGACGAGCCTCGACCTGGTCGGCGCGCAGACCGAGGTGGGGGTCCACGTCCAGCGTCGCGACCACGACGTCGGCGTCGAGCGCGTGGGGCGGCACCGACACGACGGCACCGTACACGCGACGGGAGCCCGGCGGACCGGGCTCCCGTCTGGTCACCTCCCTGGAGGAGGAGGACTGCTCAGAGCTTGATGCTCGAGGTGATGAACTGGAACGTCCCGTTGGCCGGGTTGCCCACGGCGTAGACGTTGGTGAGCGTGCGGGACGGCACGGCGAACTTGTCGACGCCGGCGACGAAGGCGTTGTTGGACGCCAGCTTGACCTTCACGTCGTAGCGGGCCGAGAGCAGGTTCAGGTCCGCCTGCTGGCCGTTGACGGCGGGGCCGACGGTCTTGACCAGGCCGGGGAAGTACCGGGCCCAGGGGAAGATGCCCACGTCGACCTTCACGGCCGGCGCTGCGGCGGCGTGACGGACCGAGACCCGGCCGGTGAACCAGTTGGTCTTGGAGACGTTGTTGGAGAACACCGCGAGCTGCGGGGCCGCCGAGGCGTTGAAGCTGGCCACCACCGACAGGTTCTGCCCCGAGGGTACGGCCAGGTCCTGGTTGTAGATGACCTCGGCGTCGCTCAGCACGCCGTCGTCGTCGGCCGTCGGGGCCGCCAGGTAGACGCTGTAGTTGGCGGCCGGCAGCGCCACCGGGCCCACGGTCTGGCCGAACAGGAAGTCGTCGATGAGCAGCCCGGCGCCCGCGGTGCCGGCGCCGGCGGCACCGGCGTAGACGTCGACCTTGGTGCCGGCGTTGTCGAGGGGCAGGCCGTGGGTCACGTAGACCTGCGACGGCGGCGGCGTGCTGGCCGACGCCGTGGCGACGGCCGCGGGGGCCACGCCCAGGCCGAGCCCGGCGAGGGCGGCGGTGGCGACGAGCTTCTTGGTGATGGGACGCATGGGGGGTTCCTCCGTTGTTGGGTTGCATCGCCCGACCCCCGATCCGGGGGCTGCACATTTAGTGCTAAAGGCTCAACGGGGTGACCCGCGGCGTGGTTCCAACGAATCAGAACTTTTCCTCCGCCTTCGAGCGATGCCGACTCAGCGGATCAGCTCGGCCACCGCCTGCGCGAAGACCTCGGTGTGGCGGTCCACGTCGGCCTCGGTCGTGGCCGGGCACATCAGCGCCATGTTGTGGAACGGCGTGAGCAGGATGCCCCGGTTCAGGGCGAACAGGTGCAGCAGGGCGTCGAGCTCGTGGTCGACCGCAGCCGCGGCCTCGCCGCCGTTGCGGGGCGGTGGGCAGAACCAGTACTCGGCCCGGCACCCCAGCCGGTGCACGTGCCAGGGCAGGCCGTGGGCGTCGATCACCCCGGCCACGCCGTCGGCCCAGCGCTGGGCGAGGGGGATGGTGTGGTCGTAGGCCTCGGCGGTCAGCACCTGGCCCAGGGTGGCCCGCACCGCGGCGAGCGCCAGGGCGTTTCCCGACAGGGTCCCACCCACGCCGGAGATGTCGCTGTCGTCGGAGTAGGTGACCTCGCCGGCCACCCGCGCCGCTACGTCGTGGGTCATGCCGAACGCCGCCACCGGGATGCCGCCGCCGATGGGCTTGCCGATGGTGAACAGGTCGGGCTCGAGACCGTCCGCCGCCGTGGCGCCGCCCGGTCCCACGCAGATGGTGTGGGTCTCGTCGATGATCAGCAGGGTGCCGGTGTCGCGCGTCAGCCGGCGCAGTGCATCGTGGTAGCCCGGCTCGGGGTGCACGATGCCGATGTTGGTCAGTGCCGGCTCGGCCAGCACCGCCGCCACCTCGCCGGTCGCGAGGGCCGCCTCGAGCGCGGCCACGTCGTTGAACTCCACCACCTCCGTCGTGGCCGACGGATCGACCTGCGGGCCGACGTTGCCGGAGCTGGCCCGCACCCGGCCCCGCTTCAGCACGGCCAGGGACTCGTCCACGCTGCCGTGGTAGCAGTAGTTGAACACGAGCACCTTGGGCCTGCCCGTGGCGTGGCGGGCCAGGCGCAGGGCGAACCGGTTGGCGTCGGTGGCGGTCATCGCTATCTGCCACAAGGGCAGTCCGAAACGGCGGGCCAGCTCCTCGCCCACCCATGCCGCATCGGCGGTGGGCAGCATGGTGGTGATGCCCCGAGCCGCCTGGGCCTGCACGGCGGCGACGGTGGCGGCCGGCGAGTGGCCGGTCATGGCGCCGGTGTCGCCCAGACACAGATCGACGTAGGTGTGTCCGTCGACGTCGACCACCGTGGCCCCCGACGCCTCGGCGGCGAAGACCGGGAACGGTCCCGGCCAGCGTCGCATCCAGTTCATGGGCACCCCGCCCAGCAGCGAGGCACCGGCCTGCTCGGCCAGCGCCCGTGAGCGTGGGTGCGTCGCGACGAAGTGCTCCTGCTCGCGTTGGCGCAGCTCGGCGATCCGGTCCCGGTCGACGGTCATGGCGGTCCTCCGTTCCGTCCGGGGCATCATCGCACCCTGGCTAGCCTGACCGACATGGCAGATCTGCTCCTGGTGGAGGTGCGCGACCACATCGCCACCGTGACCCTCAACCGTCCCGAAGCCCGCAACGCACTCAACCGGGCGCTCCTGCGCCGCCTCCACGAGGTCATGGGCGAGCTCGACGCCGACGCCGCCGTCGAGGCGGTGATCCTCACGGGTGCCGATCCCGCCTTCTGCGCGGGGGTCGACCTGAAGGAGCTGGGAGCGGGTGCCGGTGACCTGGTGCTGCCCGACGCCGGCGGCCGCCGCGGCCCCTTCCCCCAGATGACGACCCCGGTGATCGGGGCGGTCAACGGCGCGGCCGTGACCGGCGGCCTCGAGCTGGCCCTGGCCTGCGACTTCCTGGTGGCCAGCGACCTGGCCCGCTTCGCCGACACCCACGCCCGGGTCGGCGTCCACCCCGGGTGGGGCCTGACGGTGCTGCTCCCCGAGGCCGTGGGCCTGCGCAGGGCCCGGGAGATGAGCGTGACGGGCAACTACATCGACGCCGACACCGCGCTCGCGTGGGGACTGGTGAACCACGTCGTGCCCCACGAAGAGCTGTTGTGGACCTGTCGGTCCCTGGCCGCGGACATCACCACCTGCGACGCCGGAACCGTCGCGGCCATCCTGGGCACCTACCGGGCCGTCTCCGACGTGACCGCAGGTGAGGGCTGGCGCATCGAAGCCGACGCCTCCCGGGCCTGGTCGGCGGAGCACCTCGACCCGGCCGAGGTGGAACGACGCCGCGCCGGTGTCGTGGCACGGGGGAGATCGCAGATCGACGGCCGGTGACCTGCGCGCCACGGCGACCGGGACGAGAAGCCGGAAGGGGGTGAGTGAGATGGTCGAACCGATGGGCCGACGCCTGACGGAGTTCAGCCACGGCGCGGGCTGAGCGTGCAAGCTCGCCCCCGGCGAGCTGGCGCAGGTCCTGCGCCACGTGACCCCGAGCTCGCACCCCGACCTGCTCGTCGGGACCGCCACCGGCGACGACGCCGCCGTGTGGCGCCTCGACGACGAGCGGGCCCTGGTCGCCACGGCGGACTTCATCACGCCGGTGGTGGACGACGCGCGCACGTGGGGCCGCATCGCCGCCGCCAACGCCGTGAGCGACGTGTACGCCATGGGTGGCCGGCCGCTGTTCGCGCTCAACCTGGTGGCCTGGAACGACGAGGAGCTGTCCACCGAGCTGCTCGGCGAGGTGCTCGACGGCGCCCAGGAGACCGCCCTCGCCGGGGGGTTCGTGATCGTCGGCGGCCACACCGTCACCGACCCCGAACCCAAGTACGGCCTGGCGGTCATCGGTGAGGTGCACCCCGCTCGGCTGCTCACCAACGCCGGCCTGCGCCCCGGCGACGAGCTGGTGCTGACCAAGGCCCTCGGCATCGGCGTCATCGCCACCGCCCTCAAGCGGGGCATCGCGGCACCCGCCGCCGTCGAGGCGGCCACCGCGTCCATGTGCCGGCTCAACGACGTCGCCGCCGCCGTGGCGCTGGCCGCACACGCCACCGGGGCCACCGACGTGACCGGTTTCGGTCTGCTCGGCCACCTGGCCCGCATGGCGCTCGAGTCCGCCGTCGACGTGGTCGTCGACGCCGCCGCCGTCCCCCTGCTCCCCGGCGCCCGTGAGCTGGCCGAGGACGGGTGCGTGCCCGGCGGGTCGGGGCGGAACCTGGCCCACGTCCGCCCCGTGCTCCAGGTCGACGGCGTGGACGAGGTGACCGTGACCCTGCTCGCCGATGCCCAGACCTCCGGCGGCCTCCTGTTCGGCGTGCGCCCGGACCGCAGCGAGAGCGTCCTGGCCGAGTTGGGTGCGAGCGGCCACACCGCCGCGGTCATCGCCCGGGTGGGCGAGGAGCCCGGCCGGGGCCGGCTGTCGCTGCGCTGAGGCTCAGTTGGGGTAGCAGGCGCACGAGCCGCCGCACGGCCCGCTCGGCACCGGCGCCGATCCCGCCGGGGAGGACGCAGCGGTGCCGACCGACGCGAACACCGACAGCAGACGCCGGGCTCCGACGTGGCCCTGCGAGCAGCTCGCCGGCTCGTCGGAGTCGGCCATGGACCGGCGCAGCTCGAACGTCTCGTCGCAGATGGGGCAGCGGTACTCGTAGCGCGGCATGACGCCAGCGTACCCGCCGGTCAGTCGCAGCTCGCCTGGCCGGGGTAGCTGGCCAGCGTGCGGTTCACCGCCACCTTCCACTGCCCGTCGACGAGGACCAGCTCGAAGCGCACGGAGGCCGCCTCGACGGCGTCGGCCACGACCGTGCCGTCGGCGACCAGGTACACGGCGCCGTCGTACACCTCACAGCCCCGCACCGACGCCGAGGTCGCGGACCGCTCGATGATCTCCCGGCTGACCGGCCCCACGGGCTGGCTCGGGTAGCGCACGGCCTGACCTCTGCTCACCAGCCCTTCCAGGTAGTCGACGGCGACCGCACGGGCGTCGCCGCTGGCGAACCGGTCGAGCTCGGGCGACGCCGGATCCACCGGATCGGTCGAGGCGGTGCGGATCGCCCGCCAGTACCCGTCCACCGCGTCCAGCACGTCGGCCTCCTCCCGCCGGGAACCCCGCCGACCGTCGGCCACCGCCCCGGCATCCGGGCACTAGCGTCGCACCACGTGCCACCTGCCCGCCACGACTGCCTGGTCGTCTGCACCCCCGGCCTCGAGACGGTGCTGCACGGTGAGCTCACCGCCCTCGGCGTACGGACCGCGACACCCACCCGGGGCGGTGTCGCCGTGGCCCTCACCGAACGGCAGCTGTACGCCGTCAACCTGTGGGCACGCACCGCCACCCGCGTCCTCGTGCGGATCGGTTCGTTCCCGGCCCGCACGTTCGCCGAGCTGGAGGACGGCGCGGCCACGCTCGCCTGGCACCGCTACCTCGGCGGGGACCGGGCGCCGGTGTTCCGGGTGAGCGCCTCGGCGTCCCGGCTGTACCACAGCGGTGCGATCGCGCAGCGACTGGCCGCGGCCTGTGGACGCCCGCCGGGGCTCCCGGGCGACATCGACGCCGGGACGGGACAGCTCGTGGTGGTGCGCCTCCACCGGAACCGGTGCACCGTCTCGGTGGACAGCTCCGGCGCGGCGCTGCACCGGCGGGGCTGGCGTCTCGCCACCGCCAAGGCGCCGCTGCGCGAGACGCTGGCCGCGGCCCTCCTGCTGGCCGCGGGCTGGGACGGCACCACGCCGCTCGTCGATCCGTTCTGCGGCTCGGGCACCATCCCCATCGAAGCGGCGCTGCTGGCCCGGGACCTCGCGCCCGGCCTCGGTCGGGGGTTCGCCTTCCAGCACTGGGGCGGCTTCCGACCCGGCACGTGGGCCAGCGTCATGGGCGAGGCCCGACGCCGGGCGCGCCCTGCAGCCGAGGTGGCGCTGGTGGCCAGCGATCGTGACGAGGGCGCCGTGACGGCGACGCGGGCCAACGCCGAACGGGCGGGCGTGCTCGCCGACGTGGAGGTGAGCCGGCGAACCGTCTCGGACGTGGTGCCGCCCGCCGGCACGGGCCCGGGCTGGCTGCTCACCAACCCGCCCTACGGGAGCCGCGTGGGTGGCGGCGACCTGCGCAACCTGCACGCCCGGCTGGGACGCGTCGCCCGGGAGCGGCTGCCCGGCTGGCGGGTCGGCCTGCTCGTGGTCGACCCCCGACTGGCCGGCCACACCGGTCTGGCGCTGCACGAGGCGCTGCGCACCACCAACGGCGGGATCGACGTCCGCCTCCTGGTCACGACCCCGGCCTGACCTCCACCGTCTCGTCGAAGTGCACGCCCGCCTCGAGCGTGCGGTGCACCGGGCAGCGCGACACGATCTGGCGGACCCGCTCGGCGGTGGCGGCATCGAAGTCGCCCTCCACCACGACGTGGCTGCGGACCCGGTCGAGCACGCCGGTGGCGTCGTCGTCGCAGGTCGCGCAGTCCTCGGCGTGCACCCGGTCGAAGGTGTACTCGGCGTTCACCCGGGTGACGGCGAAGCCCTTGCGCTGCACGTAGAGGGACACGGTGATGGCCGTGCAGGCGGCGAGCGAACCCAGGAGCAGCTCGTAGGGGCTGGGCCCGACGTCGGTGCCGCCCGCGTCGAGCGGCTCGTCGGCGAGCCACTGGTGGCGACCGTCGGAGATGCGCACGACATAGCCCTCGGTGAGCTCGGCGGTGATGGTGGTCATGGCCCCCAGTCAAGCCGCCGGCGGGGCGGCGACGCCCACTCCGGCACGGCGTGCGCATCGCGGGCAAGCTGGGGCGGTGGACGACCTGACGATCAGCCAGCTGTGGCGGTACCCGGTGAAGAGCATGGCGGGCCAGGCGCTGCCCGCGGTCGACGTCGACGGGCTCGGGGTGGTGGGCGACCGGGGTTGGGCCTGCCGCGACGAGGTGCGGGGCGGCATCCGTGGCGCCAAGAAGCTGCCCGGCCTGATGGCCTTCGCAGCTCGCTACCTGGACGAGCCGGCCTCCGGTGGCGCCACGCCGCACGTCGAGGTGACCCTCCCCGACGGCACGACGGTGTCCAGCGACGACCCCCAGGTGCACGCCCGGGTGGGCGCGGCGATCGACCATCCCGTGACGCTGCTGCCCCTGGCTCCCGCCGACGACCTGGACCACTACCGGCGCGGTGCCCCCGACAGCGACGACCTGCTGACCGAGCTGCAGCAGGTCTTCGGTCGGGACGCCGACGAGCCGCTGCCCGACCTGTCGCTGTTCCCGCCCGAGATCATCGAGTTCGAGTCCCCTCCCGGCACGCACTACGACGCCTACCCCCTACTGGTGCTGACCGAGGCGTCGCTGGCCCACCTGGCCTCGCTGGCGCCCGACTCGCGGATCGACGTGCGTCGGTTCCGCCCCAACGTGGTGCTGGCCGGCGGCAGCGAGGGCTTCGTCGAGCAGGGATGGGTGGGCCGCACGCTGCACGTCGGCGACGTCGAGCTCGACGTCGTGGGCCCGTGTCCCCGGTGCGTGATGATCACCCACGGCTTCGCCGACCTCCCGCAGGACCGCCGCCTCATGCGCACCGTGGTGCGGGAGGCCGACCAGAACCTCGGCGTGTACGCGACGGTCCGCGCCGGAGGCCGCCTCCGGGTCGGCCAACCGGTCGAGGTCTCCTGAGCCGGCTGATGACCGGGCGGGTGGGCACCCGATGACGACGACCGCCGGCGCGCCGGAGGACCACGTTGCCGAAGCCGGACCGGGCCGCACCGCCGCGCTCGTCGTCGCGGTGGTGGGTGCGCTCGTGTCGGGGGGAGCGGCGGCCGCCGCCACCGGGGTGCTGGTCTTCGCCGTCGCGGCGTCCGACGACCGGGGCGGCGAGTTCGAGGCGCTCGGCGACGCCGTGGTCGGCGTCCTGGCCGGGGCGCTCGTCGGCACCGTGGCGTTCACGGCGGCGCTGGTGGTCGGTGTGCGCCGGGCCGTGCCCCGCGGCCGTCGCCTCGTCACCGGGATCGCCGCGGTCGCGGCCTGCATCGGCGTCCCCGCCGCCATCGCCGTCGGCGGGGAGAGCGTCCGCCGGGGTGGCCTCGGGGGGCTGGTCCTCGTCGCCACGTCGGCCGCCCTCTGCGGCGGCGTGGTGCTCGTCGGCTGGGCCGCCGGGATCGTCGCCAGCCGGCGGGCCGTGCCCCTGCTCGTCGCGGCCGCGCTGGGCATCGGCGTCCCCGTGGCCGTGGGCACGGCGCGCGCCCCGGCGATCGCGGACGCCGCTCGGGCCGAGCGCTACGAGGCCGCCGGCGTGCCGCTGGCCCTGGTCGACGGCCGCACCCTCGATCCCCCGGTCGCCGGCTGGCGACTCACCCGGGTCGCCCAGGGCTGGTCCCCCGACGACGTGACGGTCACCTTCGCCACCGGCGGGCAGTGGGTCGAGCTGTCGATGCAGCGCCCCGCCCCGACACCGGGCTGTCCCCCACCGGAGCAGGGCCGCACCTGCGGACAGCTCGGCTCCCTCGACGACGGCACACCCATCCGGGGTGTGCGTCTCGACGGCTACACGCCGAACGGCGAGTACGAGGAGATCTGGGTCGACCTCCCCGACGGCCGCTGGTCGCTCGACGGGCCGAGCTACCCGCAGGGCGTCGACGGCGACGACGCCGTGGCGCTGCTCCGCTCGCTGCGACGGGTCGACGCCGAGACCTTCACCGCCGCCACCTGAGACCGGCGGCACGGCGACCGCGGCGCTGGCAGACTGCGGGGCATGGCCCCGACGCTCGGTTCCTCGATCTACTGGCTCGAGACCGCCCGGCGCGATCCCGGGCCCTCGCTCGCCGGACGCCTCGAGGTGGACGTCGCCGTCGTCGGCGGCGGGTACACCGGGTTGTGGACCGCGTACCACCTGCTGCTCGAGGAGCCGGCGCTGCGCGTCGCCGTGCTCGAGCAGGAGACGATCGGGTTCGGCGCCAGCGGCCGCAACGGCGGGTTCGCCATGACCCTGCTCGACATGAGCCTCGCCCACCTGCGCCGCAACCACGGCGACGAGCGCGCCCGCGCCGCCCACCGGGCGGTGGCGGACTCCGTCGACGAGATCGGCGAGGCGGTCGAGCGTCACGCCATCGAGTGCGAGTGGCGCCACGGCGGGCTCCTGGTCGTGGCCACCAACGCCGGCCAACAGCGCCGCATCGACGACGACCTCGACGCGGCGGAGGCGCTCGGGTTGGACGGCTTCACCCGCCTCAGCGCCGACGACGCCCAGGCCCGGGTGCACTCCCCCACCTACCACGGCGGTCTGCACGAGACCCACTGCGGCGTGCTGCACCCGGCCAAGCTGGCCGTCGGCCTGGCCGACGTGGTGGCCGGCCTGGGCGCGCAGGTCTTCGAGCAGACCGGCGTCACCGACATCGAGGAATCGGGAAGCCGGCTACGTGTCGCCACGGCCGGGGGCGAGGTGGTGGCCGACCAGGTGGTGCTGGCCACCAACGCCTGGGCCGCCGAGAGCGAGCGCCTGGGACGTCGCATCGTGCCCCTGTACACCTACATCGCCCTCACCGAGCCCCTCACCGACGCCCAGTGGGACGACGTCGGTTGGGACGACCACTGCGGCATCGAGGACAAGCGGAACTACGTCCACTACTACCGGCGCACCCTCGACGGACGCATCCTGTGGGGCGGCAGCGACGGGATCATCTACCCCCGTGGCGCCATCGCCGCGCGCCACGACCGCAACGACGAGGTCTTCGCCGGCCTCCAGCGGACCTTCCGGCGCACCTTCCCGCAGCTCGACCGGGTGCGCTTCACGCACCACTGGGGCGGCCCGGTGGGCATCACGGTGTCGTTCCTGCCCCTGTTCGGCAGCCTGTTGGACGGCCGCCTGCACTACGGCGTGGGCTACAACGGCCACGGGGTGGCCCCCAGCCACACCGGCGGCAAGGTGCTGCGCGACAAGGTGCTGGGACGGCGCAGCGAGCTCACCGAGCTGTGCTTCGTGGACGCCGTCGAGCCCACGTTCCCGCCCGAGCCCCTCCGCTTCGTGGGCGCAGCCCTCACCCGTCGGGCCCTGCTGCGCCAGGACGCCCAGCTCGACGCCGGCCGCTCGACCGGTGAGATGGACCCGCTGCTGCTGCGGGCCATGAAGCAGCTCGGCTGACGCTGCCCGCCGGGGACCGCTGACCCGCCGGGAGCCGCCCCACGACCGGCGCGCGCTACGGTCGCCGCCGCATGACCGACCTCCCGCCCTCCCTCCGGTCCGTCCCGGCGCGGCTCGGCGCCGCCATGACGAGCACCGCCCTGCCCGCCGACCCGCACGACCCGGCGGCGGGTCTGCACGGCACGCTCGTGCCCCGGCCCGAGACCTGCGTGCACGGCGTCGTGCGCCCGAGCGTGGTGGCGTTCCTGGTGGACATGGTGGCCGGCATCCTGGTCGACACCGACCCCGACGCCTGGACCTTCACGTCCGACCTGAGCCTGCGCCTGGCGCCGATCCCGGCCCCGGCCGTGCTCCACTGCACGAGCACGGTCCTGCGGCGCGGCAACCGCGGCCTCACCACCGCCTCGGTGCTCGCCGACGACACCGGGGTGTCACTCGGCTACTGCCTCGCCGGGTTCGCACGACTGCCCCGGCGCGAGGGCGATCCGTGCAAGCCGCCGCTGGACTGGTCCGTGCTCACCGAGGCCCGGTTCCTGGACCGGCCCCTGGCCGACGCGGCCGGGATCGTCGTCGAGGACGCGAGCCGCGGGATCGTGACCTGCGACATCGTCGACGACCTGCGCAACCCGGCCGGTGCGTTGCAGGGCGCCATCGTGGCCCTGGTCGGGGAGCTCGCCGTGGAGGTGGCCGCGGGGCGGGCCACCGGATCGACCCCGGTGGTCACCGACCTCGACGTGCGCTACCTGGCCCAGGCCCGCGTCGGCCCGGTCACGTCACGGGCCACGGCCATCGGTCCCACCGGGGACGGCTCCTGGCACGTGGAACTGCTCGACGAGGGCGGCCACGGGCGGCTGGTGGCGTCGATCCTGGCCCGCGCCCGCTCGGCTCCGGCGGGCGACGCGACCAGCGGCGAGCTCACCGCAGGCGGGTGAGGCCGCTCAGGCCGGCGTGAACCGGCACGGCAGGCGCTTGACGCCGTTGATGAAGCCGGACTGCAGCAGGTCGGGCTCCGCGGCCGCCTCGATGTCGGGGAGTCGGCGCAGCAGCTCGTCGAACAGGGCCCGGATCTCCACGCGGGCCAGGTTCGCCCCCAGACAGAAGTGCGGCCCGCCGGCGCCGAAACCCACGTGGTGGTTGGGCGTGCGGCGCACGTCGAAGCGGTAGGGGTCCGGGAACACCGCGTCGTCGCGGTTGGCGGAGTTGTAGAACATCACCACCTTGTCGCCCGTGGCGATGGGGTGCCCGTCGATCTCGGTGTCGTGCGCCGCGGTGCGGCGGAAGTGGATGACCGGGGTGGCCCAGCGCACGATCTCCTCCACCGCGGTGGGGGTGACCCCGTGGAGGTCCCCCAGCCAGATCCGGCGCTGGTCGGGGTTGCGGGTCAGGGCCAGCAGGCCGTGGCTGATCGCCGTGCGCGTGGTCTCGTTGCCGGCGACCACCAGCAGCAGGAAGAAGGAACCCAGCTCGCTCGGGGTGAGGCGGTGGCGGGTGCCGTCCTCCTCGGTGATCTCGGCCTGCATGAGCGTCGTGGTGATGTCGTCCCGGGGATCGGCCAGGCGCTGCTCGGCCAGGCTCAGCCCGTACTGGAACAGCTCCATGCCCGCGGCCATGAGGTCGGTGATGGAGCTCACGTACTCGGGATCGCCCACGCCCAGGATGACGTTGGTGAGCTCGAAGATGCGGTCGTGGTCGGCCCGGGGGATGCCGAGCATGTCGCAGATGATGGCCAGCGGCAGCGCAGCCGCGACCTCCCGCACGAAGTCGCACTCCCCCATCGGTGCCACCCGCTCGACGATGGCCCGGGCCTGGTCCCGGATGAGCTCGTTGATGCGGTTCACCTGACGCGGGGTGAAGCCCCGGTTGACCAGGCCACGCAGCCGCGTGTGCTTGGGATCGTCCATGTTGATCATCGACCCCAGCCACTCCGCGATCTCCGGGGGGATGTCGTTGATGTTCACGCTGGGTGCGGAGCGGAACGTGTGCGGATCGCGGCTCACCCGCATCACGTCGTCGTAGCGGGTCACCGCCCAGAACCCGGGACCCTGGGCCATGACCTGCACGCCGGTCCGGGGGTCGAGGTACTCCGGTTCCTCGTGGAACGACACCGGTGCCTCGGCCCGCAGCCTGGCGAACATCCCCTCGCGATCAGGCCGCAGCCAGGTCTCCGGGTAGCCCAGGCAGATGTCGGCCACGGCCAGCGCGGTGGTCGGTGCCCGCCCGGGCGTCACGTCCAGGTGCGTCGTCATGGTCCCCCCCCGTGTCACGGCGAGCCGACGTGCGGCTCGTGTCTCACGGCGAGCCGACGTGCGGCTCGCCGGTCTCGTACGTTCGTTGCAGCCGCACCAGCCAGGACAGGCTGTCGGCGAGTCCACCCTCCCGGTTGCGGGCGTGCCACAGCGCGGCGTGGTCGACCAGCACCGGGTCGAGGTCGGCCGCGACGTCGGCGCGTACCCCCACCGGCACCGAGGCGATGGTGCCGTCACCGGCCAGGCGGGCCCGGGCGTCTCGGTTCAGCACCCGCACCAGCGCCCCGGCGTTGGCCAGCTCGGCGGCGACGAGCGCGGCGTCGGTCCGGGCGGAACGGGCCCGTCCCACCGCGGCCAGCGCCCGGTCCACGACGGCGTCCACCTCCTCGAAGACCTCGGCGTCGACCCCCTCGGTGAGACCCTGACCGACGGGCAGGTCGGGGTAGTACAGGTGCAGCACCGTCACGGCCACGTTGGGGAACTGCACGGGGCTGGCCCGATGGGCGTCGCCCAGGGCCAACAGGGCTCCGCCCAGCTCGCCGGCGGGGTCGTGGAAGACGTGGGCGTCGAGCGCCGCGGCCAGGTCGAGGTCGCGGTTCGCCTCGGCGCACCACGCCACGGCGGCGGCCCAGGCCAGGCCGGGCTCGCTCACGGGCAGGTACTGCAGGTGGCCCAGGTCGCCCCAGTCGGTGGTCAGCAGGCCGCTCCCCCCGTGGGCTCGGGCCGCGTCGGCCGCGGCGAGGGTGTTGGCCCGCATGTTCGCCGAGCGCCCGAGCAGGCTCAGCCACGACGAGGTCCCCGGGCTCACCCAGAACGGGCGACCGGCGCCGGCCAGGGCAGCGGCCCGCTCGTCGAACGGGTGGTCGGCTTCGTAACCCCACTCGCACACCGTCACCCCGTCGGGCAGGTCGGCCAGGAGCTCGGGGTGCGCCGCCACCACGTCGCCCCACACCAGCACGTCTCGGCCGGCCAGCTCCGGCGCCCGGGTCAGGTCCCGCACCCAGCGGGTGTAGTCCCCGAGACGTTCGGCGGGCAGCTCCCACGGTTCGTCGAGACCCACGTGCACGCGACGGCTGGTGAAGCAGCCCAGGAGCTGCCCCAGCAGGTCACGCACCAACGCCAGCGACCCGGGGTCGGCCGGGTCCAGGGTCATGGGGCCGCGATGGCGGCCGAACAGGTGCATGCCCTCGGGACGCAGGGCGAGGGGGCGATAGCGCTCGTGGCGCAGCCAGCGCTCGAAGTGCCCGAGGCAGTTCTGGTTGGCCACCAGCTCGATGTGGTGCGCGGCACAGAAGGCGTCGAGGTCACGCACCTCGTCGGGGGTGAGGGGGCTGGCGGCACGCCACACCTCCTCGTGGCCCGCGTAGGCGAAGGTGTGCTCCACGTAGAGCTGGAGCTGGTTCACCTTCCAGGACGCCAGCCGCACCACGAGCTCGCGCAGCGTGGCCGTCGTGGGCACCTTGTCACGGGAGATGTCGAGCAGGACGCCCCGCACCGGCAGGTCGGGCCAGTCCTGCACCTCCCCCACGGGCAGCTCGCCACCGTGCACGGCCGTCAGCTGCGCCAACGTCACCCGGGCGTAGAAGGCGCCCGCCTCGTCGGCGGCGTCGACCCGCACCCGCGTGTCGTGGCCGACCACCAGGCGGTAGCCCTCGGGCGGCAGGCCGCAGGCTCGATCGATCACCACGTCGGGGTCGGTGGCGGGCACCGTGACGGCCGTGAGCTCCACGCGACGCGGCGTCGGCAGGAGCACGGGGACGCGCCCGGAGGGGTTCACAGCACCCCGAGCAGCTTGCCGATGGTGCGCAGCGTCCCTCCACCGGCCTCCTCGGCGATGCGCAGGGCCCGGGGCACGTCGAGGTCGTGGGCCAGCGCGGCCAGGGCAGCGGCGGTCGCGGCCTCGTCCTCGACGAGACCGCCCGCCCGGGACAGCAGGTCCTCGAGGCGCGTCGCGGCGAATCCGAGGGCATCCTCGTCGAAGTCCCAGCCCTGCGACCAGGGGCGGTCGAGCAGGTACAGGCGCACCACCTCGCCGGGCCACGCCTGCAGCAGGTCGTCGACGAACACGAGGTTGCCGGTGGACTTGGCGACCTTGGCGCCCCGGTAGCGCACCGTGCCGACGTGCATGTGGGCCCGGGCGAAGGGCGCGGCGCCGATGGCCGCCTCGGCCATGGCGGAGGAGTAGGCGTGGTGGGGGAAGGCGAGGTCGTGGCCGCCGGCCTGCACGTCGATGCCGAGGCCGAGCACGCTGGTGGCCATCGCCGCGCACTCGGCGTGCCAACCGGGTCGGCCGTCGCCCCACGGGCTCGACCAGGCCGGTTCGCCGGCCACGGAGCGGCGCCACACCGCCACGTCGGCCGGGTGCTCCACCTGCCGGTCGGCCGGCTCGCCGCCGCTGGCGACGAGCAGCGCCTGCACCTCCTCGGGTGTCAGCCCGACCCCTTCGGCCACCCCGGCACCCCGGAACCACACCGTGCCCCCGCGCTCGTAGGCCACGCCGCGGTCCAGCAGCGCCCGGGCCAGGAAGATCACGTCGGTGACGTACTCACGCGACATGGGCTCGAAGGTGGGCCGGCGCACCTTCAGCTTGCGCATGTCCTCCTCGAAGCGGAACGTCTGCTGGGTGGCCAGCGCGTGCCAGCTCAGACCCCGCTGACGCGCCGCGGCGACGAGATCGTCGTCCACGTCGGTCACGTTGCGGCACACCTGCACCTCGATGCCGACGTGTTCGAGCACCCGGGCCAGGGTGTCGACCCACACGAAGGTGGCGGCATGGCCGACGTGGGTGGTGTCGTAGGGGGTGATGCCGCAGACGTAGACGCGCGCACGGGCCAGCACGGGCAGGGGGACGCCCCCGAGGGTGAAGATCACGCCGGCACGTTACCGTCGCGTGCTCAGGCAGGCCGCAGCGTCATGAGCTCCACGGCGTTGTCGTGCAGGATGCGTCGCCGATCGTCGGCGTCGACGTCCTTCAGCTCCCGCAGGTAGTCCAGCGGCGCGGGCATGCCCTCGATGTGGGGCCAGTCCGATCCGAACAGCACGCGCTCGGGGCCCACGTGCTCCAGCACCTCGTGGACGTCGTCCTCCCAGAAGGGGTTGATCCACACGTGACGCCGGAAGGTCTCCACGGGGTCCTCGGGGAACCAGCCGACGGCCTTGCGGTGCACGGAGCGCAGCTTGGCGAACACGTCGCCCAGGAACTCCGCCCCGTTCTCCACCGACGCGAAGCGCAGGTTGGGGAAGCGCACCAGGTGGTTCTCCAGCACCAGCGTGAGCAGGAACTCGATGATGGCCCGCTCGATGGCGAAGAACTTGATGGACGGCTTCCACGACTGCCCGAACTGGGCGGCGAAGCCCTCGGGCGCGTAGCCGTTGGAGGACACGCCGCCGTCGCCGGCGTGCAGCACCACCGCGATGCCGGCCTCGTTCACCCGGGCCCAGAAGGGATCGAAGCGCTCGTCGAAGGGCGAGCACCGACCCAGCACCGTGGTGGCCGCCGCCGGTCGCATCACCAGCAGCCGTGCACCGGCGTCGAGGGCCCACTCCAGCTCCTCCACCGCCCAGTCGGGGTCGGCCAGGGTGAGGTAGGGCCCGGCGAAGATGCGGTCGGCGTGCGCGAACCCCCAGTCCTCGGCCAGCCACCGGTTGAAGGCCCGGAAGGTGGCGCACACCGCGAAGGGGTCGTCGCGCAGCAGCTCCTCGTAGATCATCCCGAGGGTGGGGAACAGCCAGCACGCGGCCAGGCCCTGGGCGTCGAGCTCGGCCAACCGGGCGTCCCGATCGCGGTAGGCGGCCCGGATGGGCTCGCGGTCGCGCAGGAAGTCGAGGGGGTTGCGGCCCTCGGGGTTGCCCCGGAAGTAGTCGTGCATGGCCCCGGGCTTGGCCACCGGGTCGAACGTGGGGTTGGTGACCGCCCTGCTCACCTGCCCGCCGACGACGTGGTACCGACGGCCGTCGATCTCGCACCACTGCACGCAGCGGGGTCCGAGCGCGGGGTCGAGGTGCCGGGTGAAGGCGTCGAGCGCCTCGTAGTAGTGGTTGTCGGCGTCGATGACCGGATGGTCCAGCTGCAGGTCGAGATCGTCCACGCCTGCGATGCTAGAACCCGTTCCAGTCGACGCGCCCGTCCGGTCAGGGCTCGGCGCGCCGGATCCGGTAGAGCACGTGGCGCCGCAGGCGGTCGCCCTCCGCCAGGTCGGGATGGTCGAAGTCGTCGGCAGGGTCGTGGACCATGCCCAGCTTGGCCATGACCTGGCGGGAGCGGGCGTTGGCCACGGCCGTGAACGACACCACCTCGTCGAGGCCGAGCTCGTCGAAGGCGAAGCCCAGGGCCGCCGTTGCGCCCTCGGGGGCGTAGCCCCGACCCCACCAGGCCCGGTCCAGGCGCCAGCCCACCTCGACCGCGGGCGTGAAGTGGGCCTCGAAGCGAACCGGTTCGAGGCCCACGTAGCCCGCGAAGCCGACCACACCGGGCACCTCGAGCGCCCACAGGCCCCAGCCCCGTCGGCCCAGAGCCGCCTCGATGCGGTCGACGAAGGCGTCCGAGGCGGCGCGGGCCAGCGGTGCCGGGAAGTGCTCCATGACGACGGGGTCGGCGTTCAGCGCTGCGAAGGCCTCCCGGTCCCGGGGCCGCCACGGCCGCAGCACCAGCCGCGGGGTACGCAGCGTCACCGGGGCCGGGAGCGGGACGCTCACCACCCCCCGTTCACAGGTAGCCGCCCTGCCCGGGCTTGGTCGACGGCGCCGGTGGTTGCTCGGCCCGCTTGCGCAGGTCCTCCTGGGTGGCGCCGTCGAACATCTTCTGCAGCTTCGGCGCCCAGTCGGCCGCGGTCGCCGCCACCATGCGCACCGCGAAGCGCAGCTCGGTGTCGGAGGTCTCCTCGCCCAGCAACGTCTCGTCGAACCAGACGGCCTGGTGCTCGGTGTCCAGGGCGAAGCGACCGAACATGAGACCGAAGTTCAGCCGGGCGAGGAACAGCCCCAGCTCGGCGTTGATGGTCACGCCGACGTTGGTGATGGTGAACACCCGCAGCACCAGCGGCGCACCGAGCACCGCCCGGGGCGCCACGATGACCTGCACGCCGTCGACGGGGACGAGGTAGTCGCCGTCCTCG
This sequence comes from Acidimicrobiales bacterium, assembly GCA_025456085.1. GTDB lineage: Bacteria > Actinomycetota > Acidimicrobiia > Acidimicrobiales > Acidimicrobilacustridaceae > JALOLF01. The sequence goes on along the minus strand of JALOLF010000008.1, from coordinate 34,554 downwards.
TCCTGCACCGGTGTCCTACCGAGCACGTCGGTGAGCGTCGGTTCGAGGCGCTCGCGCAGGGCCACCAGCCGTTCGGCCAGCTCGTGCTCGGCCCGATGGCTGCCGTGCGCGATGTCGATGGCCTCCCCCACGGGCACGTCGAGCACCTCGGCGAGCGTGGCGATGGCCAGGTCGACGGCATCGCCGGGTGATGCGACGGGATGCTCCCAGGGCACCCGGGCGCTGGCCGCGTCGCGGGAGCGGAACCCACGGGCCACCAGCGCGGAGCGCACCGGCACCGGGAGGGCCTCGCCGGTGAGACGCGGCGGGACGCGCACCATGAGCGCACCCGACTCCTCGCGGGCGATCTCCATGGGCTCCAGCGGCGAGGCCGGCGACGCCAGCACCAGGAACTCGAAGGGCCCCAGGGCGTGGGTCTGGGCCAGGAGGAACTCCCGACTCGTGCCGTCGAGTGGCCGGGTCAGGCCCGACGGGGATGCCACGACCCCGGTCGGTGCCGGACCGTCGGCGAGGCCGGCGCCGGGCGGCGACGAGGCGGGATCGGGTGCAGCGACATCATCGGACACAAGGCCCATTCTGGCCGTTGGGACGGGGCGGCGTCGCCGGCCACCCCGTCCACCGGGCATCGCAGCGGGGGATCAGCAGCCGGGGCCGGCCCAGGGCGACGCCCCCTGCCACTGGTAGAGCGCGGCGGCCATGGCGTCCTGGTCGGCCGGCGACGCCTGGGACGGATGCACACCGATCAGGTCCGAGCGTCCGGCGTGGGCGGCGGTGTTGTTCCACGTCGAGGGCATGAACTGATAGGCGCCACCGGCACCCGAGGAGGAGTTGACGGCGCCGTAGTTGCCCCGGGACTCCCGGTTCACCACGCAGGACAGGTAGCCGTTGGGAGCCGACCCGCCGCTCGAGTAGCTGGTTCCCGACGACGAACCCGAGCCGGCCGACGTGCTCTGCGCCTTGGGCTTGGCGGCCGGCGGCGGCGGGGGCGGGGGCGGGTTGACGAAGCTCTCGAAGGCCTCGAGCTGCTCGGGGGTGGCCACGTAGAAGCTGAAGGCGGCACGCTCCTCGGGGGTCATGATGTAGAGGCGGAACGCGACCCGCTCGGCGGCGTCGAGGCTCTCGTAGCGGGCGGCCCACTCCTGTTCGGGGGTGAGGGGGGTCGTCGTGGTGGTGGTCGCGGCCTCGACGGTGGTGGTCGTCGTCTCGGCGTCTGCGACCGAGCCGCTGTCGTTCGACCCCAGGGTGGGCAGCGCCACCGCTCCGGCAGCCACCACACCGCCGGCCACGAGGGCGGCCACGACCCGACGGGAGCGGAGTCGGTCGGTGAGCGGGCGGGGCGTCGGCGTCGTCGACGAGGTCATGACGGTGTCTCCAGGTGTGCCGCAGCCGGTCGGACCAGAGGTTCCGGTTCGCCGGCTGCAGCTCGGGGGTGACACCAGCCTGCGCGCTTCCGTCATGGAATCGCAACCTACGAAACACATCCGTCGTACAGCGCCGTTTCGCTCGCGGGCGCGAGCGGAACGGGTGAACGAGTACGCACGAGCACCCCGCAGCGCGGGGGCACAGGCCCAGAACCCGCTCCAGGAGCGTGATCCGGGAGGATCGGCGGTGCTCGCTCCGACGGGGCGAGCCGGCCTCGGACCGGGGCACGGGGTCCGGCCGCACGGTCTCAGATTGTGACGGATTTCACGGGTGCCCGGGACCACACGCGTGTGATTTCGGCCTGTCCGCGGCGACGTCCGTCACGTCCGCACGGTCAGGCGAACACGACGCGCGTGATCCACTCCGCCACGCACGCGGGCTTGGCGCCACCCTCGACCTCCACCGTGATGGTGCGGGTCACGTCGATGGTGTTGGGGTCCTTGAGGTCGACGGCGGAGAGCACCGCGGCGGCGCGGATACGGCTGCCCACCGGGACCGGAGCCACGAACCGCACCTTGTTGAAGCCGTAGTTGACGCCCATCAGCACGCCGGTGGCCCAGGAGGTGTCGGCGGGGATCGAGCTCACGAGGTGGGTCAGCATGGACAGCGTCAGGAACCCGTGGGCGATGGGCCCGCCGAACGGGGTGGCCTTCGCCGCCTCGGGATCGACGTGGATGAACTGGTGATCGAGGGTCACGTCGGCGAAGGCGTTCACCTGGTCCTGGGTGATCTCGAAGTAATCGCCCGCACCTTCGGGCTCACCGACCCGGGCGGTGAGCTTCTCGGCGGCGTTCTCGGCGTTGGTGGGCATGGTCGACCCCTCCCTGCGACGTGTCCTGTGCGGCCAGCACCGCACCCTAGCCAGCGCGGACCTCGGCGTCCCAGGGAGGACCGGCCGCAGGGCAAGGCCTGACCTTGTGCTCTGTGCCGCCGACCCGTGGTCGTCCAGCATGGATCGTGGTCGATGAGTGGGAGGAGACATGGTCGAGCCTCTCGCACCCGAGTCCGTGTCCGAGTCGGCACCCGCGCCGCCGAGCCACCACCCGGTGGGCCGCATCGTCCTGACCGTGGTGGGCTGTGTGCTGCTGCTCCCCGCGCTCGGCCTGCTGGCGGGCGGTGGGGCCCTCGTGTGGGGCTACGGCACCCAGCGCGACGACGACGGCTTCTTCACGAGCGACACCGAGCAGTTCGAGACGACGCGCTACGCCCTCACCTCCGAGGAGATCGACCTCGGCACCCGCCGGGGAGGCCGCGACGCCGACCTGGGCGGCCTCGCCACCGTCCGCCTGGAGGTCGAGGGCCAGGACGAGGAGCCGGTGTTCGTGGGCATCGGGCCCCGACGCGACGTCGAGCGCTACCTCACGGGCGTGTCGCGGGCCGAAGTGGCCGACGTCTCGGTCGATCCGTTCCGGGTGCGCTACCGCTACGTGGACGGTGGGGCGCCGGCGTCGCCGCCCGGCGAGCAGGACTTCTGGGCGCTTCGGGCCGAGGGCGCCGGTCGACAGACCTTCGAGTGGGACCTCGAGCGGGGGGACTGGACCGTGGTGGTCATGAACGCCGACGGGTCCGCCGGGGTCGGCGTCGCCGCGTCCGCGGGCGTGAAGCTGGACTGGCTGCTGCCGCTGGCGATCGGACTGCTCGTGACCGGCGTGGTGGTCCTGGTGCTCGCCACGGCACTTCTCGTGATCGGCGTGGTCGGGCTCATGATCCACGCGTCCTCCGGGGCGCCCACGGAGCCGGCGGGCGGGAGCGCCGCCACGCCGGTGCGCCTGACCGGGACGCTCGACCCCGGCCTCGGCCGATGGCTGTGGCTCGTGAAGTGGCTGCTCGCCATCCCCCACTACGTCGTGCTCGCCTTCCTGTGGCTCGCGTTCTCGGTGCTGACCCTGCTCGCGTTCTTCGCCATCGCGTTCACGGGGCGCTACCCGAGGGCGATCTTCGACTTCGACGTGGCGGTGCTGCGCTGGACGTGGCGGGTGCTCTTCTACAGCTTCGGCGCCAACGGCACCGACCGCTACCCGCCCTTCACGCTGGGCGCGGCACCCGACTACCCCGCGACCCTCGACGTCGCCTACCCGGACCGGCTCTCGCGCGGCCTGGTGCTGGTCAAGTGGTGGCTGCTCGCCATCCCCCACTACGTCGTGGTGGGAATCCTGCTCGGCGGCACACGGACCGGGTTCTCGGAGAGCGGGGAGGCCGTCGACGTTCCCTACACGGGCCTGTTGCCGTGGCTGGTGCTGGTGGGTGTCGTGACCCTGCTCTTCGCGGGCCGGTACCCCCGCGGCCTCTTCGGACTGATCATCGGCCTGAACCGCTGGGTGTTCCGGGTGCTGGCCTACGTCGCCCTCATGACCGACCGCTACCCGCCGTTCCGCCTCGACCAGGGCGAGCACGAGCCCGCCCGCGACGCGGCGCTCGCACGATCCGGTGGTGCCCCATGACCGCTGCGACGCCCGCTGGGATCCCCAGCCGCCGTTCCTTCCTCGGCACCGGTCTGGCCGCAGCCGGCCTGGCCGCGACCAGCCTCGGTGGCCTGGTCACCGAGGCCCGTGCCGTCTCCGCGCAGGCGGCCCTACCGGCCCTGGCCCAGGCGGTCGGGCCCGAGGCCCTGCCACCCGTCACCGCCGGCGCCCAGGTGCTGTCGGCCATGTGGCACGACGCCGCGCCGATGACCGCCGGGTCCACGCTGGGCTTCACGACCTTCGGCACGACGGGCCTCGCCGCCTACGCCACCCCGAACGGCCAGCTCGGCGTGCGGTTCCACGTCCCTCCGGGCTCGCAGATCGTCCGGGTGGACGTCTACCTCTACCGGACGTCCGCCGGCTCGATCACCGTGGGGCTGCTGGACCACGACGTGACGACGGGGGAGTTCACGACGCTGGAGTACGGCCCGCGCAGCGGAACGGGCCTCTACGACGCGTCCTCCACCCTCGCCACCGTGCTCGGCGCCGGCCACGTGCTGCAGGTGACCGCCATCACCTCCTCCCCGACGGCGTTCTTCGTGGGCGCCATCTGCCAGTACCTCCCGATCACCACACAGTTCGCACCCACCACCCCGGCTCGCGTCTACGACTCCCGTTGGCCGGCCTCGTCGGGGGTGCCGGTCGGCGCCCTGACCGGCCCGAGCTTCCGCTACGTCTCCGTGGCCGACCGGCGCAACCTCGACACGGGTGCGGTGATCGGCACCGCCGTGCCCGCCGGGACACGGGCCATCGCCTACAACCTCACGATCACCGCCACGACCGGCGCCGGCTTCCTGACGGTCAACCCCGGCGGCGTGACCACCATCGGCTCCTCGGCCATCAACTGGAGCGGCTCGGGCGTCACCCTGGCCAACGCGTCGGTGGTCGCCGTCTCGTCGTTGCGCGCCATCACCCTGGTGGCGCCGGCGGGGTGCTCGACCCACGCCGTCGTCGACGTCAACGGGTTCTACCTCTGACCGGCCACCCGAGCGGTCGTCATCCGTCCAGGTAGCGGTCGGCCAGGTCCCCCAGCACGGTCAGACACTCCTGCGCGCACTCGCCGATGATGTCGGCCACCGGGCGCACCGACTCGATGCGCCCGGCCACCTCGCCGCACAACGCCACCGCGGCTTCCAGGTCGCCGCCGAAGTAGAGATCGAGATGCCGGGCGAACAGCGCCATGGCGTTCTGCTCGGTGTCGAACTCCAGTGCGCCGGTGCGCCCGGTGCGCAGCGCCCGCAGGGCGGGTGAGGTGTGGCGGTTCAGGAACACCGTGTCGGTCTCGGCGGCCTCGACGATGGCCTGCTTCCAGTTGTCGTGCACCGGCGACTCGGCCGCCGACACCATGCGGGTGCCGAGCTGGATGCCCTCCGCCCCCAGGGCGAAGGCCGCCGCCATGGTCCGCCCGTCGAGCATGCCGCCCGCGGCCACCAGCGGTACGTCGACCTTGGAGGCCACGAGGGGCAGCAGCACCATCGACGCCACCGGCTGGGGGTTCTTGAAGCCGCCGCCCTCGCCGCCCTCCACGATGAGCCCGTCGACGCCGGCCTCCACCGCCTTGCGTGCCCCCTTGAGCGTGGGCACGACGTGGAACACGGTGAGGCCGGCGTCCTTCAGCTGGGCGGTGTAGCGGGTCGGGCTGCCGGCCGAGGTGGTCACGAACCGCACGCCCTGGTCGACGACGAAGTCCACGATCGACGGGTCGCGCACGAAGGCCTGGGCGATGTTCACCCCGAAGGGCTTGTCGGTGAGGTCCCGCATGCGGCGGATCTCGTCGCGGATGACGTCGAGCTCCCCCGAGGACGTCTCGATGATGCCCATCGCCCCGGCGTTCGAGACGGCGCACGCCAGCGGTGCGCGGGCGATCCAGCCCATGGGCGCCTGGATGATCGGGATCTCCACGCCGAGCAGCTCGGTGACGCGGTTGGCGAAGCGGGTCGACTCGGGCATCCGGTGAGCCTAGGACGCCCGCGGCCGGCGGCCCGGATGCCGAGCGTCGATCGCACCCACGATGACCCACCCCCGCAACGAGGAGACCACGCCATGCCCCCCTTCGCCGCTCTGCTGCACGGCGGCGGACCCGGGCTTCAGCATCACGCCCGATCCGGCGCCGGCCGGGAGCACCGTGACGTTCAGCGGTGAGTGCTTCGACGCCGCCACGTCGTTCCCCATCAGCATCCTGGATCCGGACGACAACACGATCGCCTCCGCAAACGCACCCTCCGACGGGACGGGCGAGTTCTCCGGAACGCTCCAGATCCCTGCCGACGCCGCGCCGGGACCCGGCTACCAGGCAGTGGTCATCTGCGACCAGTTCTCCGAGGTCATCCTGAACTTCACGGTGAGCGCGCCGCCCGGGGGTCCGACCCCCACCGACCCGACCACCACGACGACGACGACCACCACCACCACGACGGCGCCGACGTCCACGTCGACGACGGTCGCGGCGACCGCGCAGCCCGTCGCGGTGACGGCCGCACCGGCCTACACCGGCTGAGGTCGGAACCCGCCAGCCCTGTGTTCAGTCGCCGGGCTGTGCGAGCTGCATGACCCAGAACATCGCGCCCTGGGGGTCGGCGACGAGCGCGAACCGACCCGGCTCGGCGTCGATCGCGGGCACGACCAGCGCCGCGCCCAGGCCCTGGGCTGCAGCCACCGCGGCGTCGCAGTCCTCGACCGCGAAGTACACCGTCCAGCTCGCAGGGATGCCCTCCATCGGCGGCGGCATGGCGCCTGCGATGGCGCGGTCGCCCACCAGGAACACCGTGTAGTCACCCGTGGCCATGGCCTGGGTCTCGGCGCGCCAGCCGAGCACCTCGGCGAAGAAGGCGGCCGCCGCCGGGACGTCGGGGGTGGTGAGCTCGTTCCAGGTGATGGCTCCGGGCTCGTTCACGAGCTCCGCGCCGATGTGGTTGCCCGCCTGCCACAGGCCGAGGAAGGCGCCCGTCGGGTCGGCGACGAGCGCCATGCGTCCCGACTCCATGACGTCCATGGGCTCCAGCACGACCGTGCCGCCGGCGGCCGACACCTTCGCCGCGGTGACATCGACGTCATCGACGGCGACGTAGTTGGTCCAGAACGTGGGTGTCGGGTCGTCGGGCGCCTTCTGCATCATGCCGGCCACGGCTCGGCCGGCCTTGCGGCCCATGACATAGGGCACGCCCCGATCGGTGGGCTCCTCGGTGAACTCCCACCCGAAGAGCGCGCCGTAGAAGGCCTTGGAGGCCTCGGCGTCGGGGGTCGGCAGGTCCACCCAGTTGGGGACCCCGTCCTGGTAGGCGTTGCGTTCGGGCATCGTGGTCACTCCCTGTTGCTCTGACGTCGTGTCGGATCGAGGCGAACGGGCGCGGCAGCCGAGTCAGGTCACGTGGTCGGCGAACCAATCGACGAGGTCGGTGTAGGGCGCGAGCCGCGTCCCGCACCAGTCGACGAACGCCGCCCGGTGGAAGTCCTGCGGGGTCGATCGGACCTGCGTCACGGTCAGACCCTTGCGGGTGAGCCAGGCGCCCCGAGGATGGTCGGCCGGAAAGGGTGCCGGCACCCGCTTCAGGGCGGGCCCGCCGATCTCGAAGCGCGCGCCCTGCGATCGGCGGGCTGCGGCCTCGCAGCGCTCGACGGCGGCCACGAAGGCCTCCCCGGTGGCGTCGTCGGCGAGGGCTCGCCGCCACCGGTCGACGTCGGGGAACGGGAAGAGGCCGCCGCCGACCGTGACCGTCCGGGCGTCGAAGCCCACGTAGAGACAGGGCGAGGTCTTCTTGGAGCGCCCCTTCCAGAACAGCATGCCCACGTTGGTCTTGTAGGGCGACTTGTCGTGCGTGAACCGGGTGTCGCGGTTGAGGCGGAACAGCGAGCCGTTGACCGCGGGGTCCGCCACGATGCCGGGCGACCCGTGGTCGTGCAACCAGTCGCCCAGGGCGACCACGAAGGCACGAGCCGGCTCCAACAGGCCGTCGCGGTACTCGTCGCGGTGCGCGTCCATGAAGGCCTTGGAGTTGTCGTGCTCGAGCCCGTCGAGGAAGGCGAGCGCCGCACGGGGGAAGCCGGAGAAGCCAGGACCCACGTGGCGACTGTAACTCTCGATTTCCGTACCGATCAAGTGAAACTTCGTATAACATACCGGGATGGCCAGACGCTCCTACGAGCAGTTCTGCCCCGTGTCACGGGCCCTCGACCTCTTGGGTGAGCGATGGACGCTGCTCATCGTGCGCGAGCTGCTGACCGGCCCCAAGCGCTACACCGACCTGCGCGAGCACCTCCCCGGCATGTGGAACAACCTGCTCGGCCAGCGCCTGCGGGAGCTCGAGGCGGCCGGCATCGTGCATCGCCGCGACCTGCCGCCCCCCGCGGCACGTACCGTCTACGAGCTCACCGAACGGGGCCGCGAGCTCGAACCGGTCGTGTACGAGCTGGCCCGCTGGGGCGTCGGACTGCTCGACCTGCCCACCCCGGATCAGCCCCTGCTGCCCCATCTGCTCCCGCTCGGCGAGCGGTCGCTGGTGGCGATCGAGCACCTGCCCGACGACGGGATCGTCGTGCACCTCGACCTGCACGCCGGCGAGCACGACGGCGACCTCCGCTCGACGCTGGTCGTCGATCCGGTCGCGGACCCGCCCGTGCGGGCCCTCGGCCGGGTGCACGTCGAACCGGGTCTGGTGGGCACCCCCGACGCCGTCGTCACGGGGTCGCTGGCGTGGCTGCTGTGGTTCCGCCAGGGAGCGGTGAGCTGGCAGGAAGCGACCGGTGAGGGTGCGCTGGTCGTGCGCCCCCGGCGCGCGGGCCCCCGGCTGCGGCCGCTGTTCACCCCCGACCCGGTCACCGCCTCACCGCATCGCCGGCTCGGTCCCGCTCGTGACGCCACGTAGTGTCGAGCCATGACGACACCGCCACCCGAGACCGACGACGACGACGGCGCACCGTCCCGCCTGGCCACGGGCACGCTCGTCGTGCTGGCGGCCACGCAGTTCCTGATGGTCCTCGACCAGGCCGTCATGAACGTGTCCATCAGCCGGCTGGTGGAGGACTTCGACACGACGGTGACGGTCATCCAGGGGATCATCACCCTGTACAGCCTCACCATGGCCGCGCTCATGATCACCGGCGGCAAGATCGGCGACATCATCGGGCGGCGCCGGGCCTTCGCCATCGGCATGGTCGTGTACTGCCTGGGCTCGGGCCTCACCGCGGTGGCGTGGTCGACCCCCGTGCTCGCCTTCGGCTGGTCGATCCTGGAGGGAATCGGCGCCGCGCTCGTGCTGCCGAGCCTCGCCGCACTGGTGGCGGGCAACTTCGTGGGCCCGGCCCGGCGGGTCGCCTATGCCACCATCGGCGGGGTCGCCGGCGCCGGCATCGCCGTCGGCCCCATCCTCGGCGGCTGGGTCACCACGGAGTTCACGTGGCGCTGGGTCTTCGCCGGTGAGGTGGTCGTCGGGATGGCCATCCTGGCCAGCATGCGTCTGGTGCGCGACGCCCCCCGGCCCGGTCCGGCGCCTCGCCTCGACGTGCTGGGCGCCGTGCTGTCGGCCAGCGGCATGGCCCTCGTGGTCCTGGGCCTGCTGAAGGCCAGCCAGTGGGGATGGCTGCAGCCCAAGGACTCACCGGTCGAGCCCCTGGGCTTCGCCCTCACCCCCTTCGTGGTGGCTGCGGGCGTCGGGGTGCTCTGGGGCTTCCGAGGGTGGGAGGCCCGGCGCGAGAGCAGCGGGCGCGACCCGCTGGTGCACTTCGCGCTGCTGCGACGGGTGCAGCTGCGCGCCGGGCTCGTGTCCTTCCTGGCCCAGAACACCATCCTCATGGGCGTCTTCTTCGTCGTGCCGCTCTACCTCCAGCTCGTGCTGGGCCTCGACGCCCTCGAGACGGGCATCAAGATGCTGCCCGTCTCGGTCACCATGTTCCTCACGTCGGTGGTGGGCTCGCGCCTGGCGGCGCGCGTCGCGGCCCGGGTGCTGGTGCGCACGGGCTTCGTGGTCATCACGGCCGCGGCACTGGTGCTGTCGGGCACGATCGAGCCGACCCTCGACGACGCCGCGTTCCGCCTCGGCATGGCGCTGCTCGGCATCGGCATGGGCCTCATCGCCTCGCAGCTCGGCAACGTCGTGCAGTCCTCGGTGGGGGCGTCCGACCGCAGCGAGGCGGGCGGCATGCAGTACACGGCGCAGCAGCTCGGCTCATCGCTCGGCGTGGCCCTGATCGGCGCCATCGTGCTCACCGGCCTGGTCCGCACCTTCGTCGTCGACGTGCAGGCCGACGAGCGGATCAGCGCCGAGGTGCAGGACGCGGTGACGGTGGCCGTCGAAGGGCCCGTGTCGTTCGTGGCCAGCAGCGACGTGCGCCAGGCCGCCGAGGAGGCCGGGATCAGCCCGGCCGAGGTCGACGCGCTGGTGGAGGACTACGAGGAGTCTCAGCTCCGCGCCCTGGAGACCGGCCTGCTGATCTCGGCCTTCATCGCGGCCGGCGCGCTGTTGTTCACCGGCGGGCTGCCGACGAAGGTGCTGGGCGGCGCCGCAGACGGCGAGCCGGCGGTCGAGGACGGCGGCGCTGCGGACGGTCAGGGCTCCACGATGGCGAACCCCATCGAGAACTGATCGAGCAGGTCGAGCAGCTCGACGAGGGTCTCGCGCCGGCCGTCGATCCGCGACCCGCCCTCGGCCTCGAGCTGGTCCAGGGTGACGTGGCCGCTGGCGAGGCGGGCGAGGTCGAGGTGGGCGAGAGACACGGTCACGGTGGCGGCGGCGTCGTGACGGCCCGGCGCGGCCCGCAGCGCGCCCCGCTCCACGGCGACGAACCAGCGCTCGTCGCGGTCGGTGACGACCAGGTTCACACCGAGCAGCCGGCCCGCCGCCGACGGCCCGTCGAGGCGCACGCCGAGCAGGTCGAGCAGCATCTCGGTGGTCATGGCCCGCATGACGTCGACGGTGGTGGACATGCCGGAGCCGAGCGGCGGGACCCCGGTGCGCAGCTCCTGGGCGCCGGTGAGGTAGAAGTCCCGCCAGGGCCCCGACTCGGCCTGGTAGCCGAGCTGCTCGAGGGTGTCGGCCTGCAGGGCGCGGGCCTCGGCGTTGGTGGGATCGGCGAACACGACGTGGTTCACCACCTCGGCCACCCACCGGTAGTCACCGGCCTCGAACGATGCCCGGGCCCGGCGCAGCACCTCGTCCGCCCCGCCCATGAACTCGACGTAGCGGACCGCGGCCTCCACCGGCGTCAGCGGGTGCAGGTGCGCCGGGTTGGCGTCGAACCAGCCCAGATAGCGCTGGTACACGGCCTTCACGTTGTGGTTCAGCGTGCCGTAGTAGTCGTGCACGAACCAGCACTGCTCGAGCTCGGGCGGGAAGCGCAGCTCCTCGGCGATCTCCACCGCGGTGAGCCCGTGGTTGGCCAGTCGCAGGGTCTGGTCGTGCACGAACCGGTAGGCGTCGCGCTGGGCGGCCAGATAGGCCGTGGCCTCGTCACGACCCCAGCGGGGCCAGTGGTGGCTCGTGAACACCACGTCGGTGTCGGCCCCGAAGCGCTCGATGGCCTCGTCGATGTACTTGCTCCACCCCAGGGCGTCGCGGATCTGCGCGCCGCGCAGCGTGTAGACGTTGTGCAGCACCGCCGAGCAGTTCTCGGCCATGCACAGCGCCCGCTGGTCGGGGAAGAAGAAGTTCATCTCCGCCGGGGCCTCGGTGTCGGGCGTGTACTGGAACACGATGCGCACCCCGTCGACCACCAGCTCGGTTCCCGTCGTGGCGATCTCCTCGGTCGGTGCGATGAGACCGACGGTGCCCAGCAGGGGGATGGCCTTGCCGAGGCCGCAGTCCACGTGGCCCTGGGGATCCCTGGGCAGCAGCGGCCCGTACATGTAGGTGGCGCGGCGGTTCATCACCATGCCGGCGTTGACGTTCTCGCTGATGGCGGCGCGCAGGAAGCCCGTGGGCGCCAGCACCCGGACCTTCCCCGCCACCACGTCCGCCTCGTCGATGATCCCCCGGACGCCGCCGAAGTGGTCGACGTGGCTGTGGGTGTAGATGACCGCGACGACCGGTCGCTCGGGCAGGTGGGCGTGCACCAGGTCCAGCGCGGCCCGGGCCGTCTCGGCCGACGAGAGCGGGTCGATCACGATCCAGCCCGTCTCCCCGGCCACGAAGGTGACGTTGGAGATGTCGATGCCACGCACCTGGTAGATGCCCTCGACGACCTCGAACAGACCGGCCACCGTGTTGAGCTGGGCCTGCCGCCACAGACTCGGGTGCACCGTGGGCGTCGGCTCGCCCTCCAGGAAGGCGAAGGCACCCTGGTCCCACATGGGGAACCCGAGCGTCGGGTGCAGCACCGGTCCCGCCAGCGGGGCGATGAGGCCCCGCCGCACGAGGTCCACGTCGCTGGTGTCGCTCGGGAGCCGGCCGGCCGCCACGCGGTTGGCGGCCGCCGTCACGTCGGTCGCGTCCTTACGGGCCATCGTCGTGTCGTCGCTCATCGGTCCCCCTACGTCCGGCGCCCGAGTCTAGGTCACCGGCGACGCCAGCCGACCCGACCCGTTTCGCACCGGCGCGGCTCGGGCGCCTACGTTGGCCCCGGTCCGTCGAGACGAGCCGGCACCGGGACAACCGGGTCAAGGAGCGAACGCGGTGAGCAAGGACGAGAAGGTCTCCTCGGTGATGCAGCACACGACGGTCACGATCCAGCCGTCGACGACCCTGCGCGAGGTCGCGGACATCCTCGTGCGCGAGGAGATCGGCTGCGCCGTCGTGGAAGGCACCGGGAAGGTCGCCGGCGTCGTGTCGGAGCGGGATCTGGTGCGCGCCGTGGCTGACGACGTCGACCTCGACGCCGAGCGGGCCTCGGACTACATGGCCTTCGACGTGGTGGCGGTGGATCCCCACGACGACATCGCCGAGACGGCGAGGGCCATGCTCGACGGCGGCATCCGGCACCTGCCGGTCGTCGACGAGGGCAAGGTCGTGGGCATCATCTCCATCCGCGACGTGCTCGCCCACCTCATGGACTGACCACGACGTCTGATGCCCGCGGGGGTCGGCGAGACCGCGCTCAGCGCTCGACGAACGCCTTCAGGCCGGCGACGCCGTCGGCCAGCGAGGGGCTGATCACCGGGCCCAGGTCGTCGGGCTGCACGTCGGTGCTGTAGACCACGAGTGAGCCCTTCCCGTCCTCGAACACGTCGACGGTGGCGAGGTGGAACTCGATGGGCAGGGGCGCCTCCACGATGCGGTACTGCAGACGGCGCAGCTCGTCGTCGTTGGTGACGATCTCCTCCTTGAGCTCGAGGCCCATCATGGAGCAGATCCGCACGTCGCCGTCCTGGGAGGACGCGTCGATGGCGGGGAACCACTCGGCGATGTCGCCGGTGTCGCGCACCACGGCCCACACCTCGTCGGCGGGCTTGGCGATACGAGCGTGGTGACGGATGGTGGCCATGGCTCCCCCTCGGGTCGGGCGTGCCCCTCCGTGTCGAGGCGACGCCGGCACCCTACTGCGCCGCTCGGCTCCGCTCCGCGGCGCTCACGCCGCGCCGGCGGGTTCGACGTCGGCGTGCTTCCCCCGCCGCCACGGCGGCTCGTAGCCCTTGGCGTAGGTGCCGAACACGCCGTCCCAGATGGCCAGGAAGCCGGCGTAGTTGCCCCGCACCTTGGCGTGGTGCACGTCGTGGAACACGGCCCCGTCGTTGCCGGGCACCAGGTGCGTGGGCGTCCAGGGCAGGTCGTAGCCGGCGTGGCCGTCGGCCGCCTCCCACTGCCGCCACGCGATCCACACCCACAGCACCACCAGGTGGGCCTGCACCAGCAGCGGGCCCAGCAGCATCAACGACGCGATGAGCACGTACTCGAGCGGGTGCATGTAGTGCCCGGTGAAGGCCCGGGGTCGCAGGATGCGGTGGTGGCGGGCGTGCACCCGCCGGTAGATCCGGTCGGTGTGCAGGGCCCGGTGCATCCAGTAGAAGCAGAAGTCGTCGAGGAAGACGAAGAACGCCAGCTGCAGGGCGATCACCCACCAGGCCGGCAGGTCGCCGGTGTGGATGCCGGCGTGGCGCAGCAGCGGCCAGGCGACGAGGACCCCGACGAAGAGCACGGCGTTGTTGAGCAGCCACCGCCCCACACAGGCACTCGTGGGCACGGTGCCCTGGTTGCCGCGCCGTTGGATGCGGTAGGGGCGGGCCCATGCGGGGTCGCGGGTGGCGAGCCAGGTCAGCGGCGCCGCGAAGAGGGCGAAGGCGGCCATGCTGAACACCACGGTGCCCACCGGGAACCACCAGAACATCGGATCTCGGTAGGCGTCGATCCACCACTCCACGACGCCACTGTGCCCGACGCCGGGCGGCACGGGCCAGCGAGGCCGCTGCGGGTCCCAGCGCCCGAGACCCGCGGACCTTCGGCTCTGGCATCCGACGCACCGTGGGCGCATGAATGCCGGGAGACCCTCGGGGGAGGCAGCGGCCCATGCACGACACCATCCCGTCCCGGTCCGGCGCCCTGGCGGTGGCACGCGAGCAGGGCCGCGCCATCGTGGCCGTGCTCCCCTACCACTACCCCCGGGCCCTGCTGCGGGCCCACCGCTGCCACCCGATCGAGGTGTGGGGACCGCCTTTCGAGCCGGGCGACCTCGGAGCGCTGCACTTCCAGGCCTACACGTGCGGCATCGTGGTCAAGGCCACGTCGTTCCTGGTGCGGGAGGGCTTCGACCGGGTCGACGCGGTGCTCGTGCCCCACGGCTGCGACGCCCTCCAGGGCATGGGCTCGGTGCTGGGCGACTTCGTGGCACCGACCCCACCGGTGCTCACCTTCTACCCGCCCCGCCGGGCCCGACCCGCCGACCGCGCCTACCTCGTCGAGGAGATCAGGGCCCTCGGTCGACGTCTGGCCGAGGTGAGCGGCCACACCCCCGACGAGGCCGACTGGGCCGAGGCGTTGGCCGCCGAGGAGGCCGCCGACGCGGCGCTGGCCGACCTCTACCACCGACGGGGCCGGCTGGACGTCGACGACCGCCGCTTCTACGAGGTGGTGCGGGCCCGGGAGTACCTCACCGCCGAGGACTTCACCGCGCTGGCCGCGTCGCTGCCAGAGCACGACGGCGCGCCGGACGCCGACGGCGACGTCGGCCTGCTGCTGTCGGGGATCGTGGCCGAGCCCCTCGACCTGTTCGACCGGCTCCGGGCGATGGGAGCGCGGGTCGTCGCCGACGACCTGGCCACCGGGTGGCGTCGTGTCTATCCGCCCTCCACCCTCGCCGACCCCTACGAGCGCCTCGCCGACCGGCTGCTGGCGGCGCCACCGGACCCGACGCTCGGCGCGCCGCTCGACGCACGGGCCGGGCTGCTGGTCGAGCGCCTGCGCGCCAGCGGCGCACGGGGCCTGCTGATCTACGACGTGACCTTCTGCGAGCCCGAGCTGTTCGCGGTGCCGGTGCTGCGCGAGCGGGTCACGGCTGCCGGGTTCGGCGTGCTGCACGTCGAGCACGAGCTCGGCACCACGCTGCCGAACCAGACCCTCACCCGCATCGAGGCCTTCGTGGAGACGCTGCGATGAACCTGCCCACCACCCTGTCGGACCTGCGAGTGCACGGCGAGCACCTCCTGCAGTTCCAGGTGCTCGGCTCCACGGCGCTGCGGGTGCAGCGGCTCCGCAACGAGCGCAAGCTGGGCGCGCTGCGGATGGGCCCCGACGACGTGCTCGCCCCGCCGCCCCGGGCTCTGGCCCGCATGCAGGAGCTCATGAGCCGCCACTACCTCGAGGGCCGCTACGCCAACGGGGTGCGCAAGGTGGCCTGGGTGACCAGCGGTGCGCCGTGGGAGCCCCTCGAGGCACTCGGGTTCTTCCCCGTCTACCCCGAGAACCACGCCGCGCTGTGCGGGGTGCGACGCCGGGCCGAGGCCAACTGCGAGGAGGCCGAGGCGCACGGGTACTCCCGGGACCTGTGCTCCTACGCCCGCACCGACATCGGCACGGTCCTGTCGGGCGAGACCCCCGTCGGTCGCCTCCCCCGACCGGACCTGCTGGTGTGCTGCAACAACATCTGCCAGACCGTCCTGTACTGGTACGAGGTGCTGGCCCACCACTTCGACTGCCCGCTGGTCGTGATCGACACCCCGTTCCTGTACGGCGAGGCGCAGGAGCACCAGGTGGCCTACGTGCGCCGCCAGTTCGACGAGGAGCTCGTACCCACCGCCGAGCGGGTGGCGGGCCGCACGCTCGACGAGCGCGAGCTGGTGCGGGTGATGCTCGAAGCCCGCGACGCCTCGCAGCTGTGGCGGGAGGTGCTCGACCGGTCCCGGCACCGGCCCGCGCCCATGACCGCCTTCGACGGGTTCCTGCTCATGGGGCCCATCGTCAACCTGCGGGGGCGGCGCGCCACGACCGAGTTCTACCGGGACCTGCTGGCCGAGCTCGACGCGCGCGTCGAACGGGGCGTCGGCGCGGTGGCGCACGAGCGGTACCGGGTGGCGTGGGACAACCTGCCCATCTGGTACCGCCTCTCCAAGCTCTCCAAGCTGCTCGCCGGCCGGGGGGTCAACGTGGTGGCGTCCACGTACACCTACGCCTGGGGGGAGCTCGCCCCGCTCATGGACCCGACCGATCCGCTGGGCTCGGGGGCACGGGTGTACCTGCACCCGATCCTGAACCGCTCCACGGGCCACAAGCTCGAGGCGATGCGCACCATGGTCGAGGGCTTCTCCCTGGACGGGGTCATCCTGCACTCCGACCGGTCGTGCAAGCCCTACTCGCTGGGCCAGATCGACCAGCGCGACCAGATCGTCGACACCCTCGGCGTGCCGGCGCTGCTGCTCGAGGCCGACCACAACGACCCCCGCGCCTGGTCCGAGGAGCAGAGCGTCAACCGCATCGAGGCCTTCATCGAGATGCTGGAGACGGCGGCGTCGTGACGGAGGCGGACCGATGACCGTGGCCGCCCTCGGCATCGACGCCGGCTCCACCACCTGCAAGGCGGTCGCCGTCGACGCCGACGGGCACAGCGTGGGCTGGCGACTCGAGTCGGCGCTGCCCCGCGTCGAGGCCCAGACCGACGCGTTGCTGGTCGCGCTGGCCCTGGAGCTGGGCGCAGCGGACGGGGTGCCCGTCGTGGCCACGGGCTACGGCCGCAAGCTGGTGCGGGCCGCGACCCGCGACGTCACCGAGATCACGTGCCACGCCCGGGGCGTCTTCGCCGACCTGGGCACGGGCGGCACGCTGGTGGACATCGGGGGCCAGGACGCCAAGGTCATCCGCATCGACGAGCGGGGCCGGCCCGTCGACTTCGCCATGAACGACAAGTGCGCGGCGGGCACGGGCCGCTTCCTGGAGTACACCGCCGACCGTCTCCACGTGCCCCTCGACGACCTCGGGCCCCGGTCCCTGGCCGCACCCCGGGCCGAGCACATCAGCTCCACGTGCACGGTGTTCGCGGAGTCCGAGATCGTGTCGCTCATCGCGCAGGGCGCCGACGTGGACGAGATCCTGCTCGGCCTGCACCGCTCCCTGGTGAGCCGCATCGTGGCCATGGTGCGCGGGGTCGGCCTCACCCCGCCGCTCCTGCTGTCGGGCGGGGTGGCCCGCAACGACGCCATCCGCGAGCTGCTCGGCCGCGAGACGGGCCAGCCCGTGCGCCTGCCCTCCGCGCCACAGCTCATGGGCGCCTACGGCGCCGCGCTGCTGGCCCTCGAGCTCACACGCTGAGGACGCTCAGGCCACGACGGCGGCGAGCTCGGCCGCGCCCTCGGCCACCTCGACGCCCTCCAGCACCTCCTGCTCCAGGGGCTCACCCCGCACCAGCACCGAACCCACCTCACCGGCGCCGCGCCACACCGCCCCGGCGACGTCCTCCACCCCGTGCCAGGCCACCGAGCCGACCTCGCCGGCCAGGTGGCCGACGACGCCCACGGCCGGGGCGAGACGACGACGCACCTGCGGGACCAACGCGACGGTCGCCGCAGCACCGACGACCAGGACAGGGACGACGTTCACGACGAACCTCCTCCTCACCGCTCGGCGCCGTGCCACGGAGGCACCGACGCCCGGCACGACCCCACGATCCCACCGGTGGCGGTCACCGGCCAGGGTCGGAGGTCATGCGAACCCGAGGCAGGGCGGATTCCGCCCTGTCCAACGCCGTCTAGGGTCGACGCCATGGAGCACGAGATCATCATCGAGATCCCCAAGGGCTCACGCAACAAGTACGAGATGGACCACGACAGCGGTGCCATCTGGCTGGACCGGATGCTCTTCACGGCCATGGCGTACCCGGCCGACTACGGGTTCTTCCCCGACACCCTGGCCGAGGACGGCGATCCGCTCGACGCGCTGGTGCTGCTCGGCGAACCGACGTTCCCGGGTTGCCACATCCACGTGCGCGCCGTGGCGGTGTTCTGGATGACCGACGAGGCCGGCCCCGACGCCAAGGTGGTGTGCGTGCCGGCCCACGACCCCCGGTGGGCGGGCACCAGGGACCTCGCCGACCTGCCCGAGTTCCTCACCGCCGAGATCGGGCACTTCTTCGACGTCTACAAGATGATCGAGCCCGGCAAGGGCTCCGAGACCCGCGACTGGGAGGGCGCCGCCGCGGCCGAGGCCGCCATCCTCGACGCCAAGCAGCGCTACCGGGCCAGCGCCCACTGAGCCCGCTCAGACGGTGACCGTGGTGAGATCGTCGCCGAGCACGATCTCACCGGCGAAGTGCTCGGCGGCCAGGGCACGCCACTCGTCCTCCTGGCCGGGGAACAGCCCCGGCACGTAGTGGGTGAGCACCAGCGTGCGCACCCCCGCCCGCGCCGCGGTCTGCGCCGCCTGGGCCACGGTGGAGTGGTAGTCGATCGTGTCCTGGAAGCGCGGCACCGGCACCATGCGCACCAGGTCGTCGCGCAGCACGGTCTGCACGTAGGCGTCGGCGCCGGCACACAGGCGGTCGAGTCCCTCGCAGGGGATGCCGTCCCCGCCGATCACGACCGACCGGCCGTCGTGCTCGACGCGGTAGCCGACGCTCGGCTCGACCGGACGATGGTCCGTGGGCTCGGCCACGACACGCACGCCGCCCGTCTCGAGCACCGGTCCGGACAGCAGCTCGGTCACCTCGACCTGGGGTCGCCAGGTGAGATCCGCGTGGTGGGCGAGGCGGTAGCCGATGTCGGGACCCAGCATGGCGAGGGCGCCGTCGACCACCTCCCGGGTACCGGGTGGGCCGTACACCTGCAGGGTCGTGGGCACGAAGCTCTGCACCCAGTGCGTGGTGATCACGTCGTTCAGATCGGTGAGGTGATCGCTGTGGAGGTGGGTGAGCAGCACGGCCGCCCACTGGGCCGGCCCCGTCCCCGCGGCCGCGGCGCGCAGCAGCACCCCACGCCCGGCATCGAACAGCAGCTGCGTCCCCCCGGCCCGCACCAGGGTCGCCGACCCGGCACGGTTCGGATCCGGCAGCGGGTTCCCCGTTCCCAACAGCACGACGTCCATGCCGCATTCTGTCACAGCGACTGCCAGAAGGTGGTGTGGAGGACGGGCCACGGCGGTCCGGCGCGCCCACTGGCCTACGCTGCGCCCCCGATGCCGGCTCCCGCTCCGCCAGCCACCGACCGTCCCGTCACCCCCGAGGTGGCGCTGCTGGCCGGCGTCACCGCCCTCCACGTGGTCGACCACCGGGTCGTGCCGCACCGCCATCACCTGTCCCTGCACCTGGCGGCCACCGCCGCCCTGGTCGGCGCGGGGCGCGTGCTCGGCCTGTCCTGGGGGGAGCTCGGCCTGGACCCGGCCCGCCTCGGCCGCGGCCTCCGCCGGGGCGTCCTCGGGGGCTCGGTCATCGGCGGGGTGATCCTGGCCGCCGCCCTGCCGCCCCGTAGCCGGACCCTCTTCCTCGACCGGCGAGCCGCGACGCTGACCCGCCGGGAGGCCCTGGTCCGGGCCCTGGTGGAGATCCCCTTCGGCACGGCCCTGTACGAGGAGGTGCTGTTCCGGGGGGTGCTGCTGGGCCTGGCCCGACGCCGCCTGCACGACGTCCCGGCCGCACTGGTCACCTCGGGACTGTTCGGGCTGTGGCACGTCCTGCCGGCGCTGTCGAGCCGGGAGGCGAACCCGGCGACGAGAGACCACACCCCGGTGACGACCGTGGCCGCGAGCGTCGCCAGCACGGCGATCGCGGGGCTGTTCTTCACCTGGGACCGCCTCCGCACCGACAGCGTGGTCACCCCCGTGCTGACCCACACGGCCACCAACGCGGTGAGCTTCGCGGTCGCGGTCGAGGTGGCACGCCGGGCGTCGACCGACCCACCTGCGGGGCCGGACGCGTGAAGGTCCGCATCGTGGCCGACGCGGCTGCCCAGGCCCGACTGGTGGCGGACCTCGTCGAACAGGTCGTGCGCTCGACACCGCGCCCGGTGCTGGGGTTGGCCACCGGGTCCTCGCCGCTCGCCACCTACGCCGAGCTGGTGCGACGCCACCGCGCCGAGGGACTCGCCTTCGAGCACTGCCGGGTGTTCCTGCTCGACGAGTACGTCGGACTGACGCGACACGAGGCCGGCTATCGGTCCCAGATCCGCCGTGTGGTGACCGACGCAGTGGGCATCCCGCCGGACGCGGTGCAGGGTCCCGACGGCGATGCCGCGGACCTCGACGCGGCCTGCGCGGCGTACGAGGACCGGCTGCGGGCCTCGGGCGGGGTGGACCTCCAGGTGCTGGGCATCGGCGCCGACGGCCACATCGGGTTCAACGAGCCCGCCTCCGCCCTCGGCTCACGCACGCGTCCCGTGGTGCTCACCGCCCGCACCCGCGCCGACAACGCCCGGCACTTCGACCATCCCGGCGACGTGCCCCGCCTCGCCCTCACGCAGGGCATCGGCACCATCCTCGAAGCCCGCCACCTGGTGCTGCTGGCAGCCGGCGCGGCGAAGGCCGGGCCCGTGGCCCGGGCCCTCGAGGGGCCCATCACGGCCATGGTGCCCGCCTCGGCCCTGCAGCTGCATCCGCGGGTGACGGTCGTGCTCGACGACGCGGCCGCCACCGACCTTCGACTGGCCGACCATCACCGCGAGGTTTCCTCCCTGGAGGCCTCCCACCGGTACGGTGTCGGCCCGTGAAGCTCGACCTCCAACTCACGGCGCCGCTGGGCCACGCCGGCCACGTCGCCCGCTCGCTCGCCGAGCACGGCCTCGACGGCACCTACACCTTCGAGGGGCCCCACGACGTGTTCTTCCCCCTCGTGGAGGCCGCGCTGGCCACCGCACCGGAGGGACCCGCGCTGGACCTCTACACCAACGTGGCCATCGCGTTCCCCCGCAGCCCGATCCACCTCGCCCACGCCGCCTGGGACCTGCAGCGACTCACCGACGGCCGCTTCCTACTGGGGCTCGGGCCGCAGGTGCGCACCCACATCCAACGCCGCTACGGCGCCCGCTGGGAACGCCCCGTCGATCAGATGCGCGAGGTCGTGCAGGCCCTGCGGGCCATCTTCGCGACCTGGCAGGACGACGAGCCGCTCCACTTCGAGGGTGAGTTCACGACCCACACCTTCATGCCACCGCTGTTCAACCCCGGCCCGCTCGAGTCGGGCCCGCCGCCCGTGTGGCTGGGCGCCGTGGGGCCGCGCATGACCCGCCTGGCCGGCGAGGTGGCCGACGGGCTGCTCGTGCACCCCTTCCACAGCCAGCGCTGGCTGCGGGGCGAGCAATTGCCCCGGGTGCACGCCGCCCGGGCCGAGGCGGGCCGTGCCGAGCAGCCCTTCGGGGTGGGGGTCGGCGTGATCGTGGCCTGCGGCCGCACGCCGGAGGAGCAGGCGGTGGCCGACGACGGCGCCCGGGCCCTGCTCTCCTTCTACGGCGCGACCCCGGCCTACCGGGGCACCCTCGAGACCGAGGGGCGCGGCGAGCTGCAGCCCCGCCTGGACGAGCTGGCCCGTGCCGGCCACTGGCACGAGATGGGGGCGTTGATCGACGAGCCGCTGCTCGAGGCCATCGTGGTGCGGGGCACGCCCGGTGAGGTCGCCGAACGGCTGCGGGCCCGCTACGAGGGCGTCGCCGACCGGCTGGCGCTCTCGTTGCCCTACGCCGCCGAGCTGCACCTGCTGGGCGACATCGTGCGGGCCTTCCACCGCGGCCGACCATGAGCGCGCCGGAACCACGATGACCGCCGAACCGCTGCGACCCGTCACCGCCGAGGAGATCGCCCGGTTCCGCGACGACGGCGTGGTGTGCCTGCGGGGCATCGTGCCGGTGACGCTCGTGCGCGCCATGGAGGAACCGGTGGAGCGGGTGCTGGGCTCCGGGGAGGCACCGGACCTGGCCGTGCTGGCGCCCGACGGCGAGGCGACGGCGGCCTTCTTCGGCGGGGTCGACCACTGGCGCAGCGACGGGGACTTCCGGGCTCTGGCCTGCGACTCGCCGCTGCCGGCCATCGCCGCCGCCCTGCTGGGCTCGTCGGGGATCTGGCTGTACGAGGACAGCCTGCTGGTCAAGGAGCCGGGCTCCTCGCTGCGCACCGAGTTCCACACCGACGCCGGCTACTTCCACGTCGCCGGCGACCAGGTGTGCACGTTCTGGGTCCCCCTCGACCCCGCGTCGGCCGAGAGCGGCGCGGTGAGCTTCGTGCGGGGCTCGCACCGCTGGCCGGTGGACTACCGCCCGAACCTGTTCGTCACCGACGAGCCCATCCCCGGCACTGACGGCGAGCCCGTGCCCGACGTGCTCGGCGATCCGACCCTGGCCGAGCGCCTGGTGACCTTCGAGCTGGGCCCCGGCGACCTCACCGTGCACCACTACCGCACCCTGCACGGCGCGCCCGCGAACCGCTCGGCCGACCGCCGTCGACGGGCCATCTCGGTGCGCTACTGCGGCGACGACGCCCGCTACCACCTGCGGCCGGGCGCGCCCCGCAAGCCCCACCAGCACGCGGTGCACGACGGCGATCCCCTGGGCGGCCCCGACTGTCCGCAGGTGTGGCCCCCGGCGGCTGCCGCTCACCCGTGAGTCCCGACCCCCGCACCCCGGTGCTCGTCGGCGCGGGCGCCGTCACCGGCCGCGACCCGGACCCGACGAGCGCGCCGGACGCGGTGGGCCTCATGGAGCGGGCGCTCGTGGCCGCGGCCGACGACGCCGGCGCGCCGGGGTTGCTGGGACGGATCGGCTGGATCGCGGTGCCCAACGGCATCTGGGCGTGCACGGATCCCGGTCGGGTGCTGGCCGAGCGGGTGGGTTCACCCGGCGCCCGCACCGTGCTGGCCGAGATCGGGGTGCTCCAGCAGACGCTGCTGAGCCGGGCGTGCACCGCCATCGCCGCCGGCGAGGTGGACGTGGCGGTCGTGGTCGGCGGGGAGGCCAAGG
Organism: Acidimicrobiales bacterium; assembly: GCA_025456085.1. Lineage (GTDB taxonomy): Bacteria > Actinomycetota > Acidimicrobiia > Acidimicrobiales > Acidimicrobilacustridaceae > JALOLF01. The sequence goes on along the minus strand of JALOLF010000008.1, from coordinate 11,388 downwards.
CCCGGGCCGTCGCCGCCGCCCGTCAGGGGGTCCCGGTGCTGGAGGAGGCGGGACCGATCCGACCGCCCGACGAGTTCTGGCAGCCGGCGACCGACATCCTCACCGACATGGAGATCGAGCGCGACCTGGCCGTGCCGGCACACCAGTACGCCCTGGTCGAGAGCGCGCTGGCCCACGCCGCGGGCGAGTCACCCGGCGCCCATCGCGACCGGGTGGCGGCGCTGTGGGCGGCGTTCGCCCGGGTGGCCGCCCACAACCCGGACGCGTGGGACCGCGCCGGCTGGTCGGCCGACGAGATCGGCCGACCCGGGCCGGGCAACCGCCTGGTGGCCTTCCCGTACACGAAGCGCCTGTGCTCGCAGTGGAACGTGGACCAGGCCGCAGCGGTGGTGCTGTGCTCGCTCGAGCGGGCCCGGGCCGCAGGCGTGCCCGAGGAGCGCCGGGTGTTCCCGCTGGCCGCCGGCGAGTCGAACCACATGCTGGCGCTGCCGGCTCGGGGCGACCTGCACCGGTGGCCGGCGTTCGGGCTCGCCGCCCGCGCCGTGCTCGACGCCGCAGGTTTCGGCCTCGACGACGTCGCCCACCTCGACCTGTACAGCTGCTTCCCCGCCGCGGTGCAGATCCAGGCCCGGGAGCTGGGCCTGCCTCTCGACCGGCCGGGAGATCGACCCCTCACCGTCACCGGCGGCATGACCTTCGCCGGCGGCCCGCTCAACAACTACGTGGTGCAGGCCCTGGTGGCTCTGGTGCGCCGCCTGCGCGACGACGCCGGCAGCATCGGGCTGTCCACCTCGGTCAGCGGCATGCTCACCAAGCCCGGGATCGGGCTGTGGTCGAGCTCCCCACCGGCGGGCGCGTTCCGTTGCGTCGAGGTCACGGCGGCGGCCGCCGACGCGACGCCGGCGCGACCCCTCGCCCCCGACGCCACCGGACCGGCGAGCATCGTCGGCGCGACGGTGCTGCCGGCCGGAGGGGAGCCGGCCCGGGTCGTCGCCATCGTGGAGCGGGCCGACGGCGCCCGTTCGGTGGCGGTCTGCGACGACGCGGACCTCGCCCGCACGGCCACGCACGACGACCCCGTCGGGTGGCGGGTCCGGGTCACGGCACCGGGGCGCTTCCGCCGCTCCGACTGAACCAGATCGGCCACAATGGCCGCCATGTCCACGGTCACCTACCAGCTCGCCGACCTCTGGGAAGCCCTCGCCGAGGCCGGCCCCGACGACGAGTGCCTCGTCGCCGGCGACGTCCGCCACACCCGGGGCTCGCTGGACCGGGCCGCCAACCGGGTCGCCAACCTGCTCGTGGAGCGGGGCGTGCAGCCCGGCCAACGGGTGGGCATCTACGCCCGCAACCGGGCGGAGTTCATCGAGGCCCTGCTGGCCTGCTGGAAGGTCGCGGCCATCCCCGTCAACATCAACTGGCGCTACGTGGCCGAGGAGCTCCGCTACATCCTCGACGACGCCGGGCTGGTGGCCGTGTTCGTGGAGCGGGGCTATCTGCCGGTCCTCGACGAGCTGGCGGCCGACTTCCCCGGCATCCACACCAACGTGGTGCTCGAGGACGGCACCGACCATCAGCCGGCGAACCTGGAGACGCTCGCCTGGGAGGAGGCGGTGGGCCGCCAGCCCGCCACCGGCGGCTTCGACGTGCCCCGCATCCCCGACGACGTCTACATCCTCTACACGGGTGGGACCACGGGCATGCCCAAGGGCGTGATGTGGCGCCACGAGGACTTCTTCTTCGCCTGCCTCATGGGTGGCACGGCGCTCGGGCCGATCTCGAGTCCCGAGCAGATCCGCGACAACGTCGTGCCCGTGTTCCGGGTGGACTCGGTCATCCTCGGCCCGCTCATGCACGGCGCCGGCCAGTGGAACACGCTCATCGCCCTCTACTCCGGCGGCAAGGCCATCCTGTACATGGGCCGCTCCTACGAGCCGGCCGCGGTGCTGGACCTGATCGGGCAGGAGCGCCCGACGAGCATCGGCCTCACCGGTGACGCCATGGGCCGTCAGCTCGCCGAGACGGTGCTGGCCCACCCCGACCGCTGGGACGTGTCGTCGCTCGTCTCGGTGGGCAACGGCGGGGCCACGCTCACCGGCTCGGTGAAGCAGCAGCTCCACCTGGCGTTCCCCGACGCGGTCATCTACGACGCCTTCGGCTCCTCGGAGACGGGCGCCGCGGGCCGGGGCTTCGACGAGGGGGAGAGCTCCGACACCCCGGTCTTCGTGGTCGACGACACCACCGCGGTGCTCGACCCCGCCACGCTGCGGCCGGTCACGCCGGGATCCGACGAGCAGGGCCTGTTCGCCCGGCGGGGCCACATCCCCCTCGGTTACTGGAACGACGAGGTCAAGACCCGCTCGACGTTCGTGACCGACGAGCACGGCGTGCGCTGGGTGCTCCCCGGCGACCACGCCAAGGTCGACGACCAGGGCCGCATCCTGCTGCTGGGCCGGGGCTCGGTGTGCATCAACACCGGCGGGGAAAAGGTCTTCCCCGAGGAGGTCGAGGCCGCCATCCGCTCGCACCCGGCGGTCTTCGACGCCGTGGTGGTGGGCGTGCCCGACGAGCGCTGGGGGCAGCGGGTGGCCGCCCTGGTGCAGCTGCGCGACGGCGTGGAGGAGCTCACCCTGGAGGAGCTGCAGACCCACTGCCGCACGAAGGTCGCCGGCTACAAGGTGCCGCGCGACCTGGTGCTCGGGGCCGCACCTCGCACCAACGTCGGCAAGGCCGACTACGGCACCGCGTCGAGCGTGGTCCGCGAACGGCTGGGCCTGTCGTGACGGCCTCGAACGGCGGTGCGCTGACCGGACGCGTGGCGGTGGTGACCGGGGCCGGGGCCGGCATCGGGCGGGGCATCGCCCGCCGCTTCGCACGCGAGGGTGCCCGGCTGGTGATCGCCGAGCGCGACGCGCACACCGGCCGGCGCACCGCCGAGGAGGTGGCCGCCCTCGGCGCGGAGGCCGTGTTCGTGCCCACCGACGTGGGGGTGCGCGACCAGGCCCGGGGCTGCGTCGACGCCGCGCTCGAGCGGTGGGAGCGCATCGACGTGCTGGTCAACAACGCCTGGGGTGGCGGCACCCTGTCGCGCCTCGAGTGGAAGGCCGACGGCGACCTGGAGCACGGCTGGCGCGTCGGTGTGCTGGCCGCGTTCTGGACCATGCAGGCCGCCTTCCCGACCATGAAGGCCCAGCAGGGCGGCTCGATCATCAACCTGTGCTCGCTCAACGGGGTCAACGCCCACCCCTACACGCTGGAGTACAACCTGGCCAAGGAGGCCATCCGCACCCTCACCCGCACCGCGGCGGTGGAGTGGGGCCGCCACCAGATCCGCTGCAACGCCATCTGCCCGGCGGCGGCCACCGAGGCCTACGAGGCGTTCCGCACGATGGCACCCGAGCTGGCCGAGGAGCTGCTGGGCCAGAACCCGATGGGACGCATGGGCGACCCGGAGGACGACATCGCCGGGGTGGCGGTGTTCCTGGCCGGCGACGACAGCCGCTACCTCACGGGCAACACGCTGTTCGCGGACGGCGGCTCCCACGTGAACGGCGTCAGCTGGAAGCCGGACCTCCCCGAGGAGCTGCCGAGCTGACGGCGTCGGGAACGACCTCGTAGGGCACGGGCGAGTCGACGGTGACGGTGCCGTCGGCGCGGGCCTCCACGGTGACCGGGCCGTGCGGGGTCGGCACCGTGCCGCGTGCCCACGCCAGGTCACCGAGCGCCGGTGCCACCCGAACCCGGCCCCAGCCCGGCTCGGCCGGCTGCACACCCAGCACGTACCACACCAGGTCACGGGTGGGTGTGGCCGACCAGCCGTGGCAGTGGGTGCCCCCCACCCAGCACTCGGGCCAGCTGGCGTCACCGCGGTCGAGGAGCTCACCCCAGTCCCGGCACAGCTCCGCCAGCCGGTGGGCGTGGCCGTTGCGGGCCAGGCCGTCGTGGAGCACGTAGCGGAAGAAGGGCTGGCACTCGACGTGGCGCTCCTCCACGTCCCAGACGGGCTCCGGGTAGCCCTGCACCAGGTACAGGAACCCGGTCGAGCCGCCTTCGGGGGTGACCGTGTCCATGACCCAGGAGTGGCGGATCAGGCGCGTCCGGTCCACCAACCGCTCGACGACCCGGTCCACCCGGTCGGCCGGAACCAGGCCCGCGGCCAGCGCCGCGGCGCCGGCGTGCTGGGCCGCCACCGGTCGGACCACGCCGTCGACCACGTGGTCGACGTACACCCCCCGCCGCTCGTCCCAGAAGACGTCGAACGCGGCGCGGACGGCCTCGTAGCGCTCCCGGGCCCAGACCTCGCGGCCGGCGTCGCCCAGCCACGCCGCCAGGTCCGCCACGTCCTCCAGGGCGCGGGCCCACAGGGCGTTGACGACGCTGGAGCAGCCCGTCGTGTAGACGCTCGACCAGTCGACGAGGTTCCAGCCGCTCACGTCGTGGACGAGGCCGTCGTCGCCCCGCCACCGGTCGTACCAGCGCAGCACCCCCTCGGCCGGTACCAGGAGCTCGCCCACCAGGTCCCGGTCCCCGGTCCAGCGCCACAGGTTGTGCAGCGAGCGGATCCAGTGCAGCGCCCAGTCCGGGATGACGGTGGCGTCCTGGTGCTCGAAGTCGCTGGCCGCCGCCATGGGCAGCATGCCGTCGGCCCGGGGCGACGCCGCCAACTGCGGGTGGTACCGGGCCACGGTCCAATCCGGGTTGCAGGTCAGGTCGACCATCTGGTGCACGACGGAGTCGCCTGTCCAGGCCCGCTGCTCGCGGGTGGGGCAGTCGACGTAGGCGTCGAAGGCGCACAGGTCCACGGTGCGCAGCCCCACGGCGTGGACGCGCTCCAGCAGGGGATCGGAGCAGGCGAAGAACGGGCCGTCGGGCCGGGACCGCAGACGCTCCTGCACCGCCAGACGCACCGTGGGTACCACCGCGCCGACCGGGGTGCCCCCGACCGGGCGCACCACCGCGGTGGCGTACCGGGTGCCGAGGACGTCGAGGGTCTCGAACCGCTCGGTGGGCGCCTCGCCCCGGGTGACGTAGCGGAACCCCGCGTGCTGACCGAGCGTCACCAGGCGACCGGCGTCGTCGACGTGCTCGGCACAGGCCACGTCGATCACCGTGCCGGGGGTCGCCCCCTCGACGGTGAGCTGCACCGTGCCGGCCACGACCCGACCGGCGTCGAAGCGCACCAGCACGGCGCTGTCCGGCGCCCCCGCCGTCGAGCGGTCGACGCCGCCGGGGAGCTCCTGCTGGTCGGCCAGGACCTGGTTCACCGGATCGGCGTGCGCCGGCGTGGCCTCCACCACGACACGCGTCACCTCGGACATCCCCACCCGCTCGCCACCGAGCGGGGTCCGCTCGATGGGGGTCAGCAGCCCGTAGGGCTCCGACGGCGGCGAGGGATTGCCGGAGCCGCCGGTGTGCGTCGGTTGGATCTCCGTTGCCGGCTTCCAGTCGCGGTCGTCGAAGCCCGGGCGGTCCCAGCCGACGGGATGGCGGCGGGCGTCGAAGGACTCGAGGGGAAGGCTCGCCACGTCGCCGGGGATGGGCACGGGGGTCCAGGCCTCGCCTCGACCGGCCTTCCACGACCTGTCGCTGACCAGCCAGTCGTCGCCGAGACGGGCCTCGAACACCACCGCTCCCGAGCCCAGCGAGTACGAGGGGGGGACCGGCATCCACCACGAGGTGGGGGCGCCGAAGTGGCGGGCCAGGATGGCCACGACGTTCTCACCGGTGACGAGGTGGGGTGCCAGGTCGACGACGTCGTAGCGGGCCCGCCGGGGGTTGGCCCGCACCGGTCCCCGCTGCACCTCGGTGCCGTTGACCAGGAGCACGTAGCGGGCGTCGGCCCACACCCGGGCCGGCACCTCGCCGGGAACCGGCGCCTCGAGCGTGAACGTCCGGCGCAGCAGTGCCACGCGGTCGCCCACGTCGGGCTCCAGCACCGGGTTGGTCATGGAGGCCAGCGCGATGCGCGGCCGCTCGCTCCAGATCCACCGGGCGCGCCACGTGAGGGGCCAGCCAGCGGCCATGTCAGCCCTTCCTCTCGTCGGGGGTCTCAGCCCTTGTCGTACACGGGGACGTCGGGGCCCACGAAGGACCGGAACCGCTCGAGGATCTCACCGGGCCGGGCATGGCGCCCCTCGGCCTTCTTGGAGAAGAGGACCTGCCCGTCGACGCGCACGTCGAACACGCCGCTGGCGCCCGTCACCAGCCGCAGCTCGTCGATGACGTGCTGGTAGCTGGTCAGGATGTCCTCGGTCGCGCGCACGGCGCGAGCTGAATAGTCTCAGGGGACGCAGTAGGTGATCTCGACGGTGCGACGTTCCACGCCCGCACGCTACCCAACACGCTCGCCACTAGCGTGCCCACGTGAGCGGATTCGCCGAAGCCACAGCCGTGCAGCGCGCCGACGAGCGGAGCTGGCACGCCCGGGTGGAGCAGGGTTGGGACATCGCCGGCAACGCCAACGGCGGCTACCTACTCGCCATCGCCGCCCGGGCTCTGACCGAGGCCACCGGCCGCCCGGACCCGGTCACCATCACCGCGCACTACCTGGCACCGGGGACGCCGGGGCCGGTCTCCGTCACCGTGGACGTGCTGCGCGCCGGACGTCGCTTCGCGACCGGCTCGGCCACCCTGTCGTCGTCGGACCGGCCGCTGTTGGCCGTGCTGGGAACCTTCGGCGAGCTGCCGGCCTCGACGGCCCCGGCCGCGGGACCCGAGCGGGTCGACGCCGAGCCACCCGAGCTGCCCTCGCCCGAGGAGTGCGCGGGGCGCGAGCCACCTGCGGACGAGGCCCCGACGTTCATGCACCGGGTCGAGATGCGCCTGCACCCCGACGACGCCGGCTTCGGCTTCGGCCGACCCAGCGGCCGACCCCTGGTGCGGGGTTGGTTCCGCTTCCGCGACGGGGAGCCGCTGGACACCATCGGGCTGCTCCAGGCGGTCGACGCCTTCCCGCCGACGATCTTCAACGCCCGCCTCCCCGTGGGGTGGACGCCGACGGTGGAGCTCACGGCGCACGTGCGGGCCCGGCCCGAACCGGGCTGGCTGCGGTGCGCGTTCTCGACCCGCTTCGTCACCGGCGGGTTCCTGGAGGAGGACGGTGAGGTGTGGGACGCCACGGGGCGGCTGGTGGCGCAGTCCCGCCAGCTCGCGCTGGTGCCGCGTGGGTGAGGGTTGGGCGGGCTGCTACCTGGTCGCCCGGGCCATGTAGAACCAGAAGGCGAAGGGCACCCCGGCGTCCTGCATGGCCTTGCGGGCGGCGAGCACGGCCCGCCCTCCGGCGGTGCTCTCGTAGAACCAGGCCTCGGCCGCACCGGGGTCCGGGGACACGTCGACGAGGTCGAGCGCGGCCTCCTCGTAGTAGGTGCGCACGTCGTGGGCGGCGCTGATGGGGTCGCCGGGCAGACCGGCCTGATCCCACGGGGTGCCCTCGGCGATCGCCACGAAGGCGGCCACCAGGTCGGGGACGGCGGCCGCCTCGGCGACGCGCCCGACGGAGGTGCGGCCGTCGCGGGCCGCCCGGGAACGTTCGTAGGCGTCGCGCAGGGCGCGGGCCTCGTCGACGGCTTCGGGGACGTCGGGGTCGTAGCGGGGCGGCAGCGAGCAGGCCAGGGGCGTCTCGGAGAACTCGATCACCTCCGGGTGGTCCTCGAGCACCGGGCCCTCGGGCCGCTCCAGGAGGGCGAAGGCCCGGCGCAGCACGTCGTGCTGGAAGGCCGCGTCACCGGGCACACCGAGCGGGCGACCCAGCGGGAACTCGCCGTACAGGGCCCGGGGCGGGTGCATCCGCTCGGCGACGGGGCGGACCGCCACGAGCGCGACCGTGGCCAGGCCGTGGGCCTCGAAGACATGCGCCAGCGCACACACGGTGCGCGTGCACAGCGGTCAGACCGGGGTGAGCAGCACGACGTCGACGCCGTCGTGGCGCAGCTGCTGCGCCGCCTTGGGCGCCGTGTCGAGGCGGACCTTGGTCACCGTGTCGTCCTGGTTGCCGGCGAAGGCGAGGTGGTGCGGGGCCACCGCACCGATGGTCCCGTCGGCGGCCAGCTCCTCGAGGCGGTCGATCGGGAACACCACGTCCAGATCGAGGGCGAAGCCCTCACGATCGAAGTTCGGGCTCCAGTGACCGAGCACCAGGTCGCGGTCGGTGCGGTCGATCACCCGGTAGCCGACGTCGAAGGGCCCGAAGGGCTCGTCGTCGCGCCGGTGCAGCGCCGCCGTGGTGACGATGGCGACCGTGGCCCCGGCCAGCGGAGGCGGTGTGGTCCACGCCGTCGTGTCGAACTCGGGAGCCGGGAGGCCGGCGGCCCAGGCCCTGATGTCGCTGTCGGCACTCATGGCCGCACCTCGCCTTCCCCTGAGCGCTGCGCACAGCGCCACCGTCCCCGACGCAGTGGTCCGCGCCTCGACCAGCAGACCATTTTGGCAGCCTGACTGTCAATAGTGGTTGACAGCGGATCGGCGCACTCCCTACGCTCGCAGCGTCGACGGGACAGGACCGGGAGGGACCCGACGTGGCCGACGCACGGCCTGCACCAGCAGAACCAGTGACGGCGGCGCTGGATCCGACCCGCTCCGACGGCCGACGCCAACGGGCGTCGCGGTCGAGAGCCGCTGTCGTCGAGGCCTTGCTGGGGCTGTACCGCGAGGGGGTGCTGCGTCCCGGCGTGGCCGAGATCGCCGAGCGGGCCGGCGTGTCGGAGCGCTCCGTGTTCCGGCACTTCCAGGACCTCGAGGGCCTCGCCGCCGCCGCCATCGAACGGCACTGGGAGGAGGTCGGTCACCTGTTCGACCCGCCGGATCCGTCGGGTTGCCGCGAGGACCGCATCGACGCCTACGTGAGCCAGCGGCTGGCCCTGCACGCCGCCGTCGCACCCGTGGCACGCGCCGCCCAGTTGCTGGCACCGTCGTCACCGACGATCGCCGACACGCTCACCGACCGCGACCGGCTCCTGCGAAGCCAGGTCGCCGCGCAGTTCGCGCCCGAGCTGGCGGATCGGACACCGGCCGACCGCACCGAGCTGCTCACGGCCCTCGACCTCGCCGCCAGCTTCCGGGCCATCGAGCACCTCCAGGTCGGCGACGTAGGACCCCGTCGGGCTCGCGCCGCCGTGCGGCGCACGGTCGCCGCGCTGCTCGCGACGCCGGCCCGCCCCCCACGAACCACCGAACCCGGCGACCAGGAGACCTGCACATGAGCGTCGAACACGTGACCCCCACCGACGACCGCCTGGCAGTCGTCCTGCAGCGGGCCGGCGGGGACGACCGACCCGTGGTGATGCTGAACCTGAACCGCTACCGCGACCGGGCCGCCTACCCGGAGGGCACGCTCAGCGGCGATGAGGCCGACGTCTCGGGCCGGGAAGCGTACCTGCGCTACGGAATCGTGGCCGCGGGCGCCATCGCTGCGGTCGGCGGGAAGATCCTGTGGGCCACCGACGCCCACGAGGTCGTGATCGGCTGCGACCACGACCGCTACGACGAGGTCGTGGCGGTCTGGTACCCCAGCCGGACCGCGTTCCTGGCCCTGGCCGACGTGCCCGGGTACATGGAGGCCCACGTCCATCGCGACGCCGCGGTCGAGCAGGCCACGCTGCTGGCCTGCACGGCCGACGCCGAACCCGTGCTGTCGAATCCCTTCGGGGTGTGACGCGGTGCGGCAACGGCGAGCGCCGCTGACGGCGACGCTCGTCTCGCTGGCGCTGCTGGTCGCCGCCTGCGGTGGGGGCGACGACGCCCGGGCACCCGCGGGGACCAGCCCGGGTACGGACGCCACGACGTCCTCCCCGGCCGGGCCCGACCTCTCCGACGACGTCACCCTGGCCACCGAGGGCTACATCTGGGGCTATCCGCTCGTGGTGACCATGCGCACCATGCAGCGCCTCGGACAGCTCACCGGCGTGAACCGCTTGCTGTGGGGCGAACAGCTCGCCGGGCCCTCCACCCGCCTGATCGTGGCGCCCAACCGCGACACGATCTACTCGATCGCCGTGCTGGATCTGCGTGGTGAGCCCATGGCGCTCACCGTGCCCGAGATCACCGACCGCTACTACACCTACCAGTTCCTGGACGCGTGGACGGAGTCGTTCGCGTACGTCGGCACCCGCGCCACCGGGGGTGGCGCCGGGACCTGGGTGGTCACCCCACCGGGGTGGGAGGGCGAGCTGCCCGACGGTGCGCAACGGATCGAGTCGGCCACCCCCCAGGTCTTCCTGCTGGGCCGGTACCTCGTCGACGACGAGGCCGACATCGCGAACGTGCTCGCCTACCGCGACCTGGTACGCCTGGAGCCCCTGAGCACGCTGACCGGCGCGACCCCGGCCCCGGCAGCGCCACCGCTCGAGCCGCCCGTGGGATCGGCGCAGGAGGTGAGCCGGGCAGGCATCGCCTTCTGGGACGAGCTGGGCCACGCCCTCGCGGTCAACCCGCCGGCCACGGACCGGCAGCGGGCGTTGCTGGCCGAGCTCGAGCGCCTCGGCGTGGGGCCGGGCCGTGAGCCCTCCACGGAGGTCACCGATCCCGAGGTGCTCGAGGCGCTCGCCGAGGGCGTGACCCGGGGTGACGCCACGATCGAGGAGGCCGCCGAAGGCGTCTCGGACCAGGTGAACGGCTGGCGGGTGAACCTCGACGTCGGGCGCTACGGCGACGACCTCCGCCTGCGGGCGGCCGTGGCCCACATCGGCTGGGGGGCGAACGTGCCCGAGGAGGCGGTGTACCCCGTGTCCCGAGCTGACGTCGACGGGGTGGCGTACTCGGGCGCGAACCGCTACCTGCTGCACTTCGACGCCGGCCAACTGCCGCCGGTGGACGCGTTCTGGTCGCTGAGCATGTACGGCGAGGACAACTTCTTCGCCGAGAACGTCGCCGGCCGCTACGCCATCGGGGACCGCACGCAAGGCCTGCGCTACAACGACGACGGCTCGCTCGATCTGTTCCTGCAGCACGATCCACCCGCGGGGAACGAGAGCAACTGGCTGCCCGCGCCACAAGGCGAGTTCAACCTGATGCTGCGCTTCTACCTCCCGCAGGAGGAGATCCTCACCGGCGCCTACGAGATCCCGCCGGTCGAGCAGGTGGGCTGACCGGCCCGCGGGGTCAGGGGCTGCGGATGGTCCAGGTGCCGTCGGGTTCGTGGTGGAGGGTGTGTTGGTGGTGGTGGAGCCAGGTGTGGTGGTGGCGGCAGACGAGCACGGCGTTGGGGAGGTCGGTGGGGCCGCCGGTGTGCCAGGGGTGGAGGTGGTGCAGGTCGCACCAGGCGGCGTCGATGTCGCAGCCGGGGTACCGGCAGTGGCGGTCTCGGGCCACGACGGCTCGGCGTTGGGCGGCGGTGAAGCTGCGTTGGCGGCGGCCCACGTCGAGCGGTTCGGAGCGCCCGTTCACCACGAGCCG
>JALOLF010000180.1 GCA_025456085.1 Acidimicrobiales bacterium | reverse complement strand
GCTCGTCTGCCGCCACCACCACACCTGGCTCCACCACCACCAACACACCCTCCACCACCAACCCGACGGCACCTGGACCATCCGCAGCCCCTGACCCCGACGGCCCCTCGACCGATCGACCGGAGCAGCCCGGTAGGGTCGGAGGCGGCGGCGCCCCGAGGGGACCCGCCCGTCGCCACGAGGAGTCGTCATGTCCGAGAACGAGCTGGGCGAGCAGCCCGACCACGTCGTCGTCGAGGTGTTCGCCGATGTCTGCTGTCCGTTCACCCACGTCGGGCTGCTGCGCTTCGTGGAGCGGCGGCGCGTCGCGGGCCGTGACGACGTCGTCCTGCGGGTGCGGGCCTGGCCACTCGAGCTGGTGAACGGCAAGCCGCTCGACGCCGCCTTCATCGACGAGGAGGTCGACGAGATCCGCGAGCAGCTCGCCGGGGACCTGTTCGTCGGTTTCCGGCGGGAGGCCTTCCCGCCCACCTCCCTGCCGGCCATGGGGTTGGCGGCACGGGCGTATGCGGTCGGCGACCGGGTCGGCGAGGCCGTCAGCCTGGAGCTGCGCCGCCGGCTCTTCGAGGTGGGTGAGGACATCTCCCTGCCGGGGGTCCTCGCCGAGGTCGCTGCCGCGCACGGTCTCCCGGCGCCGACCGCCGAGGCCGACGAAGCCGCGGTGCTCGCCGACTGGGAGGAGGGCAAGGCTCGGGGCGTCATCGGCTCCCCGCACTTCTTCCCGCCGGGGGGCGACTTCTTCTGCCCGGCGCTGAGCGTGAAGCGGGTCGACGGCCACCTCCAGATCACGGCCGACCCGGCGGGCTTCGACGAGTTCCTGCACGCCACGTTCGGTTGACCGCCGTGGTCGAGGTCCCCCCGGAGCGCTTCGAGGAGCTGGTCGCCGAGGCGCTCGACGGCATCCCCGAGGAGCTGGGCCGCCTGATGGACAACGTGGCCGTCTTCGTCGAGGAGTCCAGCACGCGGGGGAACCTGCTCGGTCTCTACGAGGGCGTGCCGCTCACCCATCGCGGCGAGTACGGCGGACTGGTGATGCCCGACCGCATCACGATCTTCCGTCGGCCGATCCTGGCGCGCTGTCGGACGGAGTCCCAGGTCGTGCACCAGGTGCGGGTCACCGTCGTGCACGAGGTGGCCCACCACTTCGGCATCTCCGACGAACGGCTCCACGAGCTCGGTTGGGGCTGAACGCGACGAGCCGTCGCGAGTCCGTCCCGAGCTACGCTGCCGCGATGCCGTACGACCGCAAGCTGCTCCACGCCAACGAAGACCTGGTGCTCGACCTGCATCCGCACTGGTGGTACTTCGCCAAGGCGGTCGCGGCGCTCGTCGTGACGCTCGGCCTCGGCATCTTCGTCCTCTCCGCGGTCGACAACGACATCGTCCGGATCATCGTGGCGCTCTTCGTGCTCGTCTCGCTGGGCTGGTTCGCCGAGCGCTACCTGCGGTGGATCTCCACCAACTTCGTGCTCACGACCGACCGGGTCATCTGGCGCGAAGGCGTCTTCGCCAAGCGGGGCGTGGAGATCCCGCTCGACAGCATCAACGTCGTGCACTTCAGTCAGCGGATCTTCGAGCGCATGCTCGGACTCGGCGACCTGCGCATCGAGTCGGCGGCGGAGAGCGGTGCCACCAAGTTCACCGACATCCCCCGCCCCAACAAGGTGCAGAACGAGATCTACCTCCAGATGGAGGCCAACGAGAACCGCAAGTTCGACCGGGTGGCCCAGGGCATGCAGGGCATGATGCCGGCTCAGCAGGGTCCGTCCATCCCCGAGCAGATCGAGCACCTGGCCCGGCTGCGCGATCAGGGACACATCACCCCCCAGGAGTACGAGGCCAAGAAGGCCGAGCTGCTCGGCCGCATGTGACCCGGGGGCGGTCGTGGCCCGTGTCGTGAGCCTGGTGCCGAGCGCCACCGAGACGTTGCTGGCGTGGGGTGTCACCCCGGTGGGGGTGACCAGGTTCTGCGAGCGCCCGGAGCTGCCCGCCATGGGCGGCACCAAGGATCCGGATCTCGACGCCGTGCTCGCCGCGGAACCCGACCTCGTGGTGCTGTGCGAGGAGGAGAACCGCCGGGAGGATGCCGCGGCGCTCGAGGCGGCCGGCGTTCGCCTGCATGTGATGCGCATCGACACCGTGGACGACGTGGCACCCGCGCTCGGCGCTCTGGCCACCGACCTGGAGCGGTTCGGCGCCACTCCCGAGCTCGGTCACCGGGAACCGCCGCCGCCGGCTCGCCCGGCCCGCCTGCGGGTGTTCGTGCCCATCTGGCGCCGACCGTGGATGACGCTGGGCGGTTCCTGCTACGGCGCCTCGGTGCTCGCCCACCTGGGGTTGGCGAACGTGTTCGACGACGCGGCCGTCCGCTATCCGGAGATCGACCTCGCGGAGGCATCGCGCCGTCGTCCCGACGCGGTGGTGGCGCCCTCGGAGCCGTACCCGTTCGGCGCGCGCCACGTGGCGGAGCTGGAGCGGGTCGCACCGGTCTGGCTCGTCGACGGGCAGGACCTCTTCTGGTGGGGGGTGCGCACGCCCGCCGCCCTCAGGCGCCTCGACGCCGCGTTCCAGCAGGCGGCGAGGCCGGGTTGAGTCGTGTGGCGCCTGCTGAGGCCCGCACCGTCCAGCCCTCGTCCAGCGTTCCCGGATCGGTGAGCGCAACCACGCAGCCGCCGAACCCCGCGCCGGTCAGGCGGGCGCCGTGGACGCCGGTCGTGGCGCACAGGCGCTCGACGAGGGCGTCGAGGGTCGGCGTCGACACCTCGAAGTCGTCGCGCAGGCTGGCGTGGCTCTGTGCCATGAGCCGGCCGGCGCCGATCAGATCGCCCGACGAGAAGGCCTCGGCGAAGGCGCGCACGCGGGCGTTCTCCGTGAGGACGTGACGGGCTCGTCGGCGCACGAGCGGGTCGTCGACCCGCTCGAGGTCGCCCGGGTCGGCGTCGTGCAGCGAGCCGATCAGCGCCGCTGCCGCCTCGACCTGGGCCCGGCGGTCGGCGTAGGCCGATCCGGCCAGCGCCCGGGCCTCACCCGAGTGCACGACGACGACCTCGGCCCCGGCCGGCACGGGGACCCGCTCGACGGCGAGGGTCGTGAAGTCGATGACCAGGGCATGGTCGGCGACGCCGCAGGCGGAGGTGAGCTGATCCATGATCCCGCACGGCACGCCCGAGGCACGCTGCTCGGCCCGCTGGCACAGCGCCGCCAGCTCCCGGGCCGGGCCCCGGAACCCCAACGCCAGGGCGGTCGCCAACTCGAGCGCAGCGCTCGAGGACAGGCCGCTGCCCACGGGTACGGTGGATCGGACCACTCCGGTGAAGCCGACGTCGGGCTGCAGCTCGGCGGCGACCCCCGCCACGTACCGACCCCACGTCGGCTCGACCGCGGCCGGGTCCTCGGGCCGCAGCGGCAGCTCGACCAGGCCGTCGAGCTGCTCGGAGTGCAGCACGATGCGCTCGCCGCCGGGTTCACCCACGACGCTGGTGCCGAGATCGATGGCCATCGGCACCGCCAGGCCACCCGCGTAGTCGGTGTGGTCGCCGATGAGGTTGACCCGTCCCGGTGCGTAGGCGTGCACCGTCATCGCCGGGCCCACCCGTCGGGTCGGGACTTCACGGGGCGTCCGCTCCGGCAGCCCGCAGGTCGGCAGCGGCCCGTGTCGGATCGACCGGGTTGAAGAAGACGTCGCTGCCCAGCTCGCCGGCAGCCATGTAGCGCTGGGTGCCGGCGCGGCGGTACAGCGGCGTGATGTGCACGTGCAGCCAGGCCGCGGGCCAGTCGTTGCCGTCGAAGGGTCGCTGGTGGATCCACAGCATGTAGGGCATCGGCGCGTCGAAGAGCCGATCGAGGCGATCCGTGACGTCGACGAGCGTCGCGGCCAGGTCGTCGCGCCCGTCGTCGTCGAGCGACGGGAGGTCGGGCACCTGCGTCCGAGGGGCGAGGAGGAGCTCGTAGGGCCAGCCGGCCGCCCACGGCACCCACGCCCGCCAGCTGCGGTGCACGCTCACCAGCCGCTCGTCACCGGCCCCAGGTGCGTCCTCGGCGAACGCCGCAGCGTCGGCGCGCTCGAGCTCGTCGCGGGCGCGGGGCGGGGTCAGGTCGAAGGCGTAGATCTGGCCGTGCGGATGCGCGATGGTGGCGCCGACCTCCGGTCCGCGATTCTCGAACACCAGGACGTAGCCGACGTCGTCGCGTGCGCCCAGCGCCGCCGTCCGCGCCGCCCACAGGTCCACCACGCGGCGCGCGCCGGCCAGACCCAGGGACGCGAACGTGGCGTCGTGGTCCGAGGTGTACAGCACGACCTCGCACCGTCCCTCGGGGATCGCCGGCCACCGGTTGGTGAAGGAGAACACGTCGTAGGGTTCGGGGGCCTCGAGGCCCCCCGGGCAGAACGGGCAGCCGCTGCTGGGCAGCATCGGTCGGGCCTGTCGCTCCGCCACGATGTAGCCCACGTCGCCGGTCAGCGGATCGATGCGGTAGGGGAGGTCGGAGGCCTCCACGAGTGCCGCCAGCGGCGACGCGGCCGTCGTGGCGGTCCCCGAGGTCACCGTGGTGCCCGTCGGTTCGACCAGCGACGGGGAACCGTCGTGGCGCATGGGGAAGTGCGGCATGTTGTCCTCGTAGAAGAACCGGCCGGTGATCGTGAAGCCCTGGCGCTCGTACCACGGTGCCAGCTGGGCCTGGGCGTTGATGTGCACCGGACCGTCGGCCAGCCGCACCGCCTCGGCCACGAGGCGCCCGCCGATCCCGGCGGCGCGCGCGTCGCGACGGGTCACCACCCGGCTCAGGGTCGTTTGGCCGTCGTCGCCGGCGAGGAGTCGCGCGTAGGCCAGCACTTCGCCGTCGCGCTCGAGCCACAGGTGACGTGTGGTCGGCTCCGTGTCGCGACCGTCGAGGTCGGCGAAGTGGCAGTACTGCTCGACCACGAACACGTCGACGCGCAGCCGCAGGATGGCGTAGAGGGTGGAGACGTCGNNCGAAGTGGGCGACCCGCAGGCCGACCGTGTCCGTCGCCGCAGGGGCCGTCGGCGCGTCGGCGCGGTCGGGGTCGGCGTGGGGCCCGGCGGCGGGGTCGGTCACGGACATCGGACGCTAGCGCACGGGATCTTGACCGACCGGTCAAGCGGGCGGAAGGATGACCGCCATGCCTCGGGCGAGCGCCAACGGCGTCGAGTTGGAGTACGAGTGTCTCGGCGACCCCGCCGACCCGACGTTGCTGCTCGTGAACGGCCTCGGCGCGCAGCTCGTCTCCTGGGAGGACGAGTTCCTCCACGGCTTGCTGGACCGCGGGTTCCGCGTCGTTCGCTTCGACAACCGGGATGCGGGTCGCTCGACGTGGTTCGACGGCCGTGACGACTCCTACGCGCTGGCCGACATGGCGGCCGACGCCGCCGGCCTGCTCGACGCCCTCGAGGTCCCGGCCGCCCACGTGTTCGGCACGTCGATGGGCGGCATGATCGCCCAGCAGCTCTGCATCGACCATCCCGAGAGGGTTCGGAGCCTCACCTCGGTCATGTCGACGACCGGGGATCCCGACGTCGGCCAGCCGGCTCCCGGGGTCCTCGAGCAGCTCGTGCAGCCCGTGCCGCGTGCGCGCGAGGCCTACCTCGACCGCACCGTGGCAGCCGCTCGTGGCTACTGCAGCCCTGAGTGGTTCGACGCGGACCGGGCCCGGGCCCGCTTCGCCCGCGAGTACGACCGGGCGTTCCACCCCGAGGGCACCGTGCGGCAGTTCCTGGCCATCGCCACGTCCGGCAGCCGCAGCGATGCCCTGCGAGCGGTCCGGGTCCCCACCCTCGTGATCCACGGCGATGCCGACGCCCTCGTCGACGTGAGCGGTGGACGCCGCACCGCCGAGGTCGTCCCGGGCGCGGAGCTCATGGTGTGCGAAGGCATGGGCCACGACCTGCCCACCGTGCTCTGGGGACGCATCATCGAGGCCGTCACCCTGCTGGCCGCCCGGGCCGAGCAGGACCCTGAGCCACAAGGAGAACGACGATGACGAGCGGACCGCTGTCCGGTGTGAAGGTGCTCGAGATCGCGGGGATCGGCCCGGGGCCGTTCTGCGCCATGATGCTGGCCGACATGGGCGCCGACGTCGTCCGGGTCGACCGGGCCCAGTCCGTCCTGGGCGGCGATCCCGACAACCCGCCGGCCGACGTGCTCAACCGGGGTCGTCGTTCCATCGGCCTCGACCTGAAGAAGCCCGAGGGCGTCGAAGCCCTGCTGGAGCTGGTCGAGCGGGCCGATGCCCTGCTCGAGGGGTTCCGGCCGGGCGTTGCCGAGCGCCTGGGCTTCGGTCCCGAGGTGTGCCTGGCCCGCAACCCGCGCCTGGTCTACGGCCGCATGACCGGGTGGGGCCAGGACGGTCCCTACGCGCAGATGGCGGGCCACGACATCAACTACATCGCCCTGGCCGGTGCCCTGTGGCCCATCGGCCGCTCGGGCGAGCGTCCCCTCCCGCCGCTCAACCTCGTCGGCGACTTCGGCGGCGGGGGCATGCTGCTGGCCTTCGGCCTGGTGTGCGGATTGCTCGAGGCCAGGACCTCGGGCCAGGGCCAGGTCGTCGACGCCGCGATGGTGGACGGCGCGGCCGTGCTGATGACCATGTTCCACGCCTTCCGGGCCATGGGCATCTGGGAGGACGAGCGGGGCACCAATCTGCTCGACACCGGTGCCCACTTCTACGAGGTCTACGAGACCAGTGACGGCAAGTACGTGTCGGTGGGTGCCATCGAGCGGCAGTTCTACGAGGAGCTGCTCCGCCTGACCGGCCTCGACCAGGTCGACGACCTGCCGCACCAGAACGACAAGGCGCAGTGGCCGGTCATGAAGGAGCGCCTGGCCGAGCTGTTCCGGACCCGCACCCGTGACGAGTGGTGCGAGCTCCTGGAAGGGTCCGACGCCTGCTTCGCGCCGGTGCTGTCGATGGGTGAGGCGCCCGAGCACCCCCACAACCACCACCGCCGGACGTTCGTGACCCGCAACGGCGTCGTGCAGCCCGCACCGGCGCCGCGGTTCAGCCGCACGCCGGGCGACGTGCAACGTCCGCCGTCGTTCCCGGGCCAGCACACCGACGAGGTCCTCGCCGAGTGGGGCGCCGGGGCCGAGCGCATCGCCGCGCTGCGAGCGGCGGGGGCGATCGCCTGAGCGCTCGGTAGATTGCCGGCGTGGCAACTCTGGTCTGCTTCCACGCTCATCCCGACGACGAGTCCATCGCCACCGGTGGCACCATGGCCCGCGCCGTCGCCGAGGGTCATCGCGTCGTGCTGGTCGTCGCCACCCGCGGTGAGCACGGCGAGCCGGTGCCCGGTGTGCTCGACGACGACGAGCACCTCTGGCAGCGACGCGTCGAGGAGACCCACCGCTCGGCGACGATCCTCGGCGCCGAGCGCGTCGAGTTCCTGGGCTACGTCGACTCGGGGATGATGGGCGAGCCCACCAACGAGCATCCCGCGTGCTTCTGGCAGGCCGATGTCGACGATGCGGCCCGCCGTCTCCTCGCCGTGCTGCGCGAGGTGCAGGCCGACGTGCTCACCGTCTACGACGACCACGGCGGCTACGGCCACCCGGACCACATCCAGGTCCACCGGGTCGGGGTCCGGGCCGCCGAGTTGGCGGGTGTGTCCCGCCTGTTCGCCTCGACCATGAACCGGGATCAGATCGCCCGGCTCATGGCCGAAGCCGGCGACGAGTTCGACCCCGACCTCGACGACGAGCGACGCGACCTCGAGACCGAGGACTTCGGCTCGCCCGAGTCGATCATCACCCATGCCGTCGACGTCGCGGCCCACCTCGACCAGAAGCGACGCTCGATGGAGGCGCACGCCTCCCAGATCGGTGCCGACTCGTTCTTCCTGACCCTCACCCCGGAGCAGTTCGCGGCCGCCTTCGGCACCGAGTGGTACATCGACCTTCGGGCCGGTCGGGTCGACGGGGCGCCGTTCCGGGCCGACCTGTTCGAGGGCCTGTCATGAGCACTCCGAGCGGCTGGACCCACGTCGGCTACGCGCAGCGCATCGAGTTCGGCATCGGCGCGCTGCAGCGCCTGACGGACCTCGTGCAGGCGCTCGGGTTGCGCCGCGTGCTGCTGGTGACCACTGCCGGACGCCTCTCCTCCGACGACGGGCAGCGCCTCGTGCGCCTGCTGGGCCGCAACCTCGGGGGGACCTTCGCCGAGGTCGCCTCGCACGTGCCGGCCCCCGCCGTGCAGGCCGCGGTCCTGCAGGCACGCCGGGACGGCGTCGACGGGGTGGTCTCCTTCGGCGGCGGCTCCTGTGCCGACCTGGCCAAGGCGGTGTGCTTCTTCCGGGAACAGGAGAGCGGCGGTCCGGGCGCCACCTGGGCCGATCGCCCGGAGCTGCCCCACGTCGCCGTGCCGACCACCTACTCCGGCGCCGAGCTGACGCCCTTCTTCGGCATGACCGATCCCCACACCCGCACCAAGTCGGGTGCCGGTGGCCCCACCATCGCCCCGCTCGCCGCCGTGTACGACCCGGCCCTGACCGTGGACGTACCGGCCCGGGTGAGCGCGGAGACGGGCCTCAACGCCTTGGCCCACTGCGTCGAGCTGGCCTGGTCGCCGGTGCGCACACCCGAAGCCGAAGCCGTCGCGCTGGAAGGCGTCCGCCGCATCGCCTCGGCGCTGCCGGCCGTGGTCGACGATCCGACCGACCTCGATGCCCGATCGGCCATGTTCGCCGGCGCGGTGCTGGGTGGGCGCTGCCTCCAGAACGGCTCGATGGGTGTGCACCACGGCCTCAGCCAGCTGCTCGGCGGGCGCACCGGCATCCCCCACGGGCTGGCCAACGCCATCGTGCTGCCCCACGCCGTGCGGTTCAACGCCGATGCGGTGCCCGCCGAGGTGGCCCGCATCGGGTCCGTGCTGGGCGGAGACGCCGCCGAGGCCATCGAGGCACTCGTCGAGCGCCTCGGCCTACCCACCCGGCTCGGCGACGTCGGGGTCGACGAGGCCGATCTCGAAGCGGTGGCACGGCTGTCGCAGTCGAACGGCAACGTGCGGGCGAACCCCAGACCGGTCGGCGAGGACGACGCGCTCGCCATCCTGCGCGCCGCGTTCTGACGGCACGGCCATCCGTGCCGGTCGGCCCACCCCGTGGCCGCCGGCTGTCGCCTACGCTTAGGGTCCTGTGGCCCTGTCCGCGGGGCCGCGCAGGGTGTTCGCTCGCGTTGCGGGAGAGGATCCGGCGGAGGTCGCCGCGGTCGGGCCCGGGGCTGCACGAGGAGGTAGTCGTGAGCGACTTCATCGACGACGGAGGTGTCGAGTACATCGACACAGACGCCGACGGCTACGAGGAGACGGTGCTCGCCGATCTGGAGGGCGACGGTTACGCCGAGACGGCCTTCGTCGACCTCGAGGGCGACGGCTACGCCGAGACCATCATCAGTGACACCGACCTCGACGGCTACGCCGACACGGTCGAGATGGACACCGACCTCGACGGCTACATCGACACCGTGGCTGTCGACACCGACGGCGACGGCCTCGTCGACACCGTCGGCACCGACACCGACGGCGACGGCTTCATCGACCGGGTCGACCTCGACACCGACGGCGACGGCATCTTCGACATGACCGAGCTCGACATCGACGGCGACGGCGACGTTGATGCCATCGCCGTCGACTGGGACGAGGACGGCTACGTCGACGAGGTCTTCGTGCCCGCCGACGAAGGAGTCGACGCCGGGCCCTTCGCGGTCGACCGGCCCGACGTCGTCGTGGCCGGTGCGGCTTCGGTCGTCGTCGACGACTCCGACGTCGATCGGACGGTCGTGAACCGCACCTACGTCGACAACTCCGCCGCCAGCCAGACGACGGTGAACCAGACGTACGTCGACAACTCCGTCTACGAGCAGACGACGGTGAACGAGACCTACGTCGACAACTCCGTCTACACCGAGACGAACATCACCGAGACCTACGTGGACAACTCGGTCACGAACATCACCGACGTGGACGAGACCTACGTGGACAACTCGGTCACGAACATCACCGACGTGGACGAGACCTACGTCGACAACACGTACGTCGACAACACGTACGTGGACACCACGGTGGTCGACGAACCCTATGTGGTCGACGAGCCGTACGTGGACACCACGGTGGTCGACGAACCCTATGTGGTCGACGAGCCGTACGTGGACACCACGGTGGTCGACGAGCCCTATGTGGCCGACGAGCCCTACGTCGAGGACACGGTGGTGGACGAGCCCTACACCGACATGGGGCCGCCCCTGGAGGAGCCGCCGGCCGAGGTCGCGCCGCCGACGGACGTGGTGCCGCCCGAGCCGCCTCCGGTGGAGGAACCGCCTCCGGGCGACGACGCCACGACCGGCGTCAACGCCTGACCCGACCGGGTGCCGCTCGGCCCACCCACGGGCCGGTGCGGTGCTCAGCCGCCCAGCACCGCCCCCAGCACCAGCTCGGGGTCACCCAGGTCGTCGAGGAGCACGTCGGGCTGCGCCGCTGCCAGCGCGTCCCGGGTGCTGGCACCGGTGGCCACGGCGATCACGCGGGTGCCCGCACCGCGCGCCGCGGCGACGTCGCGGGGGGTGTCGCCGATCACCACCGCGTGCTCGGCCCGGAAGGGCCGGTGGTAGGCGGCAGCAGCGGCCCGGATCCCGGCGCGGACGAGCTCCGCCCGGTCGTCGGCGCTGTCGCCGAACGCGCCGGCCCGGAACCAGTGGTCGAGGTGCGCCGCGGCCAGCTTGGCGTGCGCCACCGGCTCTGCGTTGCCGGTCACCACGGCGAGACCGACGCCGGCATCGGCCAGCACGGTGACGCTGGCGGCCACGCCGGGGAGCAGACGGTCGAGGCGGGCACCGACGGGGACCTCCGCCCGGTAGCGCACGCCCATGACCCGCATGACCTCCTCGAGTCGCTCGTCGATCTGGGTGGGTCCCAGCCCATGGGGCTCGAGCGCCAGCCGGGCCACCTGGCGCTCGAGCATCCCGGCCAGCGGCACGCCGGCGATCGTGGCCGGGACGCCGAACACCTCCTGCAGGGCGGCGTCGAAGGCGGCGTGGTGGACGGGGTCGCCCGCTCGCAGCAGCGTCCCGTCGATGTCGAACAGCGCCACGACCTCGTGGGGCTCAGGCATCGAGGTCTCCGCGTCGGGCGAGCTCGACGGGGTCGAAACCTTCGAGGGGACCCGCCCCGCGCAGCACGTGGGAACCGTCGACGGATCGCACGAGGACGGCATCGCCGGAGAAGGTGCGCTCCTCGAGGGTGCGCAGCTCCACCCGGTGCAGGCCCGGTGCGAGGGGATCCACCCGTGTCGCGTAGGCCACGCACTCCCAATCCAGGTCGCGGGTGCCGTCGGGTCGGGCGACCACCAGGTCTGCGTAGCGCAGGGCGACGGGCTCGGCATCCACGACGAGCCCGAGCACGTGGAACCGCCGGTGGAGCACGGCATCGGAGCATAGGGGTTGTCCCGCCGTCACCGGGGCTCGGGCTGGCGCCGATCGCTCCCCGTGGGCGACCATCGTGCCCGTGAGCATCATCCGGATCAACGCCATCACGGTTCCCGCCGACGCCGGCGACGAGCTCGCCCACCGTTTCGCCGCTCGTGCCGGCGCCGTGGACGACCAGGACGGCTTCGAGGGCTTCGAGCTGTTGAAGCCCACCGACGACCGCACGACGTGGCTGGTCGTCACCCGCTGGCGCGACGAGGCGGCGTTCGAGGCGTGGTTGGCGTCGCCCGCCTTCGCCCACGGCCATCGCTCCGAGGCGGCGGGGGATCACGGTGGCCACGGCGCGGCCGAGGGGGCGGAGCGGCCACCCGTGGGACTGCACAGCGAGGTCTGGGCCTACGAGGTCGTGCTCGGCTCCACGCCCGGACGCTGACGGGCAGCCCGGTGCTCCTCGCCTCCACGCTGCTCGACGTCCACGAGTCGTTCTCGTGGTTCGTCGTGATCGGCAACGGGCTGGCCGGCGCGTGGGCCCTGGGGGCCCACTGGCTGGCCCCGCTGCGGACCCGGGCGCTGTGGTGGTTCGTGCTCGTCGCCCAACTCACCATGTTCGTGCAGGTGATCATGGGCGTCGCCCTCGTGACCGCCGAGGAGATCGAGCCACCCGAGTTCCACATGTTCTACGGATTCGTGGGCATCATCTCGATCGCCATCATCTACTCGTACCGCCAGCAGATGCGGAAGCACCGCTACCTGCTCTACGGCTTCGGCGGGCTCTTCCTGATGGGGCTCGGCATCCGGGCCATGCTCGTCGGCATGCGCTGAG
>JALOLF010000179.1 GCA_025456085.1 Acidimicrobiales bacterium | reverse complement strand
ATCCCGCCGGGGTGCCCGGAACCCGGCTGGTGGCCAGCCTCCAGACCCACGACCAGGTGGGCAACCGGGCCCGGGGCGAGCGCATCACCCGGCTGGCGAGCCCCGGACGGGTCAAGGCCGGCGCCGCCCTGGTGCTGCTGGCGCCGTTCGTCCCGTTGCTGTTCGCGGGCGAGGACTGGGGGGCCAGCAGCCCGTTCCCGTTCTTCGCCGACCACGGGCCGGACCTGGCCGACGCCGTGCGCCGGGGACGTCTGGACGAGTTCGCCGCCTTCGGCTGGGATCCCGACGACGTGCCGGACCCCGAGTCCGCCACCACCCGGGACCTGGCCGTGCTGCGCTGGGAGGAGCTCGGCACGCCCGCGGCGGACGAGCTGTTGTCGTGGTACCGCGAGCTGCTGGCGCTGCGTCGCGCCACCCCCGCCCTGCGCGACGGCGACCGGGACGGCGGTGCGGTGTGGCTCGCCGACGACGAGGCGTCCATCGTGGTGCGGCGGGGCGACATCACCCTCGCCGTGCACCTCGGCGACACACCCCGGCGCCTGCCGCTGCACCACGACCCCCGCGAGGCGCCCGAACCGGTGCTGGTCTCCCACCCGGCGACGCCGCTCGACCCGGACGGGGTGGTGCTGCCTGCCGACGGCACCGCCGTGCTGCGTTGGGTTCCCGGCGACGTTCCCGTCAAGGGCTCGCCGTGGACGGGGTCGGGCCGGTGAGGGCCTGCAGGTAGCGGACGACCTCGTCGGGATCGACGGTGCGTCGCAACGGCGGCACGTGGGCGAGCACGTCGCGACGGTAGGACCGGGTGGCGAGGCGACGGTCCAGCACCGCCACCACCCCCCGGTCGGTGGAGCTGCGCACCAGACGACCGACCGCCTGACCGAGGCGCACCGCGGTCTGGGGCAGGTCGACCAGGGCGAAGGCCCGGTCCTCGCCCACCTCCTCGTGGCGGGCCTGCACCAGCGGATCGGTCGGCACCGGGAAGGGCAGCTTGTCGATCACCACGAGGGACAGCGCCCGGCCCGGCACGTCGATGCCCTGCCAGAACGACGCCGTGGCGAACAGCACCGACGACGGGTCGTCGCGGAAGCGCTCCACCAGACGCGCCTTGGGGGCCTCCCCCTGGCACAGCACCGCGACGCCGTCGAGTCGTGCGCGTGCGGCCGCGGCGGCGGCGTGCATCCCCGCCGTCGTGGTGAACAGGCACAGCGCATGCCCACCTGCGGCCTCCACCAGGCGCAGGGTCTCGTCCGTGGCGGCGTCGCGCCACGCCGGCCGGTTCGGTTCGGGCAGGTGCCGGGCCACGTAGAGCAACGACTCCCGGTAGGGGAACGGGGAGCCCACGTCCTCCCAGTCGCAGTCCCCGGGCAGGCCCAGGCGACGGGCCGTGACCTCGGGGAGCGTGGCCGAGGTGAGCACGCCCACCCGGTCGTCGGTCCACACCCGGTCGCGCAGCAGCGCACCGATGTGGGTCTCGGCGATGCGCAGGCTGGCCACGTCACGGGAGCGCTCGATCCAGCACACCCGGCCCTCGGGGACGTCGAGGGCCACCTGGAGGCCCTCCTGCACCGCTCCCGCCAGGTTGAGCGCCCGGTCGAAGCGCGTCTGGATCAGGGGCGAGGAGACCCGACCACGCTGGCGTCGCAGATCGGCCACGGCGGCCTCGACCGCGGCGCTGGCCCCCACCAGGGCCGCGACCAGCCGGGCGTGGGGTCGCGGACCCTCGACGAGCCGCGCGCTGCGCGTCTCGGCCAGCACCTCGTCGGACGTCACGGCGAGGGCCTCCTGCAGCCGATCGGCGGCCTGGGCCAACCGGCGGGGCACCTCGGACCGGGTCAGGAGCCTGCCGAACGCCTTGCGCACCTGCAGCAGACGGATCCGGTCCACGGTGACCGACAACGCGCCGACCAGCGCGTCCTCGACGTCGTGCGCCTCGTCCACGATCACCACGTCGTGCACGGGCAGCACCTTGCCCTCGAGGGCCACGTCGGCGCCGTAGAGGTGCGCGTTGACGACCACCACCTGTGCGTCACCCGCCCGGCGCCGGGCGCGCTCGGCGAAGCAGGCCTCGCCCTGCGGGCAGCTCTGCGCGCCCGGGCACTCGCCCTGCGAGACGCTCAACGCAGCCCACGCCCGGGGGTCGGGCTCGAGTGCCAGGGACGCCCGGTCGCCGTCACCGGTGACCTCGGCGAAGGCCAGCAGCCGCTCCAGCTCCGCGGCGTCGACGCCGTCGTCGAGTCCCCCCGGCAGATCGGCCCCCTCGTCGTCGCCCCCGGCGAACAGGGCGTCCTGGCCGGCGTCACGCCCGCCCCGTCGGGCCAGCTCGGCCCGCACGTCGTCGCACGCCGCGAGGCAGAGGTAGTTCGACCGGCCCTTCACCACGGCCCAACGGAACGGCACCGGGTGGTGCGCCTCCAGGAACGGCAGGTCCTTGGTGGCGAGCTGGTCCTGGAGCAGGATCGAGGACACCACCACCACCACGGTGCGCCCCGAGGAGATGGCGGGCACCAGGTAGCCCAGGCTCTTACCGGTACCCGTGCCGGCCTGCACGGCCACCGGCCGGCCGGTGCGCAGCGCCCCCTCGACGAGCTCGGCCATCCGCGCCTGACCATCGCGGGGCTCGCCGGCGCCGGGCAGCGCCGCCACCACCGAGGCCAGGCGCTCGCGGGCCCCCACCCCGTCGGCCCAGGACCCGGCGTCGAGCCCTGCGCCCCCGCCGACGGATCCCATCGCCGCACCCTACCCATCCCGCTGCCGGCGCCCGGGTACGCAGACGACGGGCCGAGCCACTAGGGTCGCCGAAACCTTCAACCAGGGACTCCAGGTGCCGATGATCACCGTGGGCGGGGTCCGCATGTGGGAGTGTTTCCTTCGCATGGCAGGACGATTGCGAATGAGCGACGAAGCCGCCCGTACCTCTCGCCGCGCCCCCCGCCGCGCTCCGGTGCTCGTGGCCGTCCTGGCCCTGCTGGTGCTGGCAGGTCTGCTCGGCCCGGTGACCGCCGGCGCCGACGAGATCGACGACAAGCGCGCCGAGGCCGCCGAGGTCGCCCAGCGGCTCAGCGAGCTCGACTCCGAGCTGATGCTGCTCGCCGGCGACCTCGAGAAGGCCAAGCACGACCTCGACACGGCCAACCAGCAGATCGCCGAGGCGAACGACCGGGTCGCCCGGGCACAGGGCACCCTCGACCAGCAGCGCGAGGATCTGGCCCGGGTGGCGGTCGTCGCCTACGTGGGCGGCGACAACCTGCCGTCGGCCGATGTGCTGCTCACCAGCGAACCCGACCAGGGCCCGCGCAAGCAGGTGTACCTGACCGCCGCCACGGGCAACCTGCGGGACCTGATCGACCAGGTCCGCGAGGACGAGGCGAGCGCCCAGCACGAACGGGAGGTCCTCGCCACCGCCCAGGCCCGGGCCGAGCAGATCGCGGCCGAGATCACCGAACGGCAACAGCGCGCCGAGGAGGCGCTCGCCGAGCAGACGGAGATCCAGGCCCGCATCGACGGCGAGCTGGCGGTGCTCGTCGCCGAGGAGCAGCAGCGCATCGCCGAGGAGCAGGCGCGACGCGAGGAGGAGGCAGCCCGCCAGGCCGAGCGGGCCGCGGCGACCGAGCAGGCGTCGAGTCCCACGGCCGGGGGCGCCCGGACGGCCACGACCGCCGGCGGCTCCGCTCCCGCCCCTGCTCCTGCGCCCGCTCCCGGGGTGACCCCCGCCCCCACGCCGGGCCCGTCGCCGACGACGCCCACGACGCAGGGGCCGAGCCCCACCGTGCCGCCGGCGCCCACGCCGACCAACCCGCCTCCGCCCACCACTCCGACCCCTCCGCCCACCACGGCTCCGCCTGCACCACCGCCGCCCCCGCCACCCACGTCGGTACCACCCGCCCCGGCCGGTGCACAGGCCGCGGTGCAGGCGGCCCTGGGCAAGATCGGATCCCCCTACGTGTGGGCGGCCGCCGGCCCCAACAGCTTCGACTGCTCGGGGCTGACCATGTGGGCCTGGGCCCAGGCCGGCAAGTCGCTGTGGCACTACACGGGCAGCCAGTACACCCAGACGGCCCGGGTGCCCATCAACCAGCTGCAGCCCGGTGACCTGGTCTTCTTCTGGGGTCCCGGCGTCACGGGCGACCCCGGCCACGTGGGGCTGTACATCGGTGGCGGCCAGATGGTCCACGCCCCCCGGGCGGGATCGAACGTGAAGATCGACAGCATCTACTACTGGTACGGCGCCCGCCTCGCCGGCGGCCGGGTCCGCTGATCGCCACCCCCGTCGAAGGTCGCCGTCGCCGGTAGCGTGGCGTGCGATGGCCCAGCCCCCACGACCCGCACCACCTCCTCCCGACAGCCCGTCGCCGGGAGCAGGCCCCGCCCGGGACCACTGGCCCGACGCCGGTGCGAACCCCGCGTCGTGGCCCCCGCCGGCGTCGTCCACCTCACCGCTGCCCAACCTCCCGCCGCCTCCCCCGGCCGGCGCTGGTCCCGCCGGCGGTGACGCCCCGGCGGTCCCCGGCGCCCGCCACCTCACCCTGGCCGACCTCCCCCCGGCACTGGCCGAGCGCCTCTCGTTCGACCGGGCCGCACCCCGTCGCCTGCGCTCCGAGCGCGTCCCGGAACCGGTGCGCGCCGACCTGCAGGAGCTGTGGGACGGGCTGATCGCCGACGTCTACGACGAGGTCACCGGCCTGAAGCGCACGCGCTCGCTGCGACGCGAGACCGTCGAACGGGTGCTGGCCCGGGTCAGCGTGCGCCTGCTCCAGGCCCAGCGCTCGGTGATCGTGACCGCCGTGCACTACCCGATGCGGGCGGACGAGCCGTGGAAGCACGTGGCCGCCGCGGGCGTGGGCGGCGGCGCCGCAGCCGCCGCCGAGAGCGTGGCCGCCTACGGCACGGCCGGCGCCGCGGCCACCATCGCGCTGGTCTCGGCCATGGTGGGCGAGGTGTTCGAGACGTACATCGCCGCGTCGGCCCGCACCCGGCAGTACCAGGGGGCGGCGCGCTCGCCCGATCCGACCATGGTGGTCACCGATCTGGCCGAGGCCGCGGGCTACGGCGGCTCGATCGGTCGACGGGCCAGCAACCAGCTCGCCCACGACGCGGCCAAGTGGCTGGGCGACCGGTTGCTCACCCGCACCGCGTCGCGCTTCGCCCGTGGCCTGATCCCGGTGATCGGGGTGGGCGTGGGCGCCGGGATGTCGGCGTTCAACGTGAACAAGGTGGTGAAGATCCCGCTGCGACCGGTGTCCGAGCAGGAGGTCTGGCGCCTGGCCCACGGCGTGATGACCGACGAGGAGTACCGGACCGAGCGGGAGCGGTTCCTGGCGGTCACCGGGGCGGACGGACCCGAGGGCGACCAGCCCACGCCGTGAGGCCGCGTCCGTCGGCGACCGCCACCACCACGTTGGCCAGCAGCCGGGCCGCGGCCACCCGAGCCGGCGGCTCCGGCGCCCAGCCGAGGTGATGGCCGGCCGAGTGCACCACGAACCCGTCACCCCACGCGAAGGTGACGGCGAGGGGCACGCGGCGTCGGGGCCCGTCGCGCTCACCGCCGCGCGCACCGCCGCTGACCCCGCACAGGAGCACCCGCACGTGCTCGTCGTCGAGCACGCGCAGCGAGGGCGAGCCCTCGGGGTGCCACGACACACCGGCTCCGTCGGCGTCGATGCCCGCCACGAGGGCGTCGCCGGTCGCGACCACCTCCACGCGCAGCCTCCCGCCGGGGGCACCGGCGCCGTCGTGGGCCACCAGACCGGGGAACCCCGGTTCGATCACGTGGCGCAGGGCCCGGTCGGTCGAGCACAGCACGCCGCCGCCCGCCACGAACCGCCGCACCCGGGCGATGTCGGCGGGCCACAGACGGCCCGGGCAGTTCACGACGAGGAGCTGGACGGCCCGTAGGTCGTGGTGACCGAGCTGGCCGAGGCGCACGACGCGGTGGGCCACCCCGAGCGCCGAGAGCACCGTCTCGGCGTGATCCGAGGGACCGGGCACGACGACCACGTCGTCGGCCCGCACGCCGGCCAGACGATCCTCCAGCACCGGGCGCACCGAGCCTGCGGCGGCGGCGCTCGCGGGCAGCGGATGGGAATGGGGATCGGGATGGGCCACGGCGGGTCGCACGGTCGGTTCCACATCCCCCTGTCGCCATCGGCTGTGACCACCCCACGTCCACGCGCCCGGGGCGTCACGGCGGGCCCGTACAACCGGTTGCCGGCGACACCACGGGACCACCGGCGGAACGGAGCAGGGATGCACGAGGACGACGAGGACGAGGACGGCTTCGCCCGGTTCGGCGGCCCGGACCTGGCGGCAGAGGTGCGCGCCACGCTGCGCTACGCCGCGGCTGCGCTCGAGCACGCCGCCGACCACGCCGAGGACTTCGCCCTCGTGCTGGCCGCGGTGTCGCGGGCCGACAGCGCCCTGCGGGACCTGCCCGTGCCCCGCCTGCGGTTGCACCCGCTCGGGGTGCACCTGGCCGAGGCGAACCCCGACCCGATCTCGACGGCGCTGCGCGAGGTCGACCGACGCCTCACCCGCCGCGGCCATCCCCTCGCCGAGGTGCGCCGCGCCAGCCTCGCCCGCCACGTCGACCGCCGCCAGAACTGAGCCGGCGAGACACCCGTGAGACGGGCGCCCGGGCCGGTCAGGCCGCGGCCCCCACCTCACCGTCGAGCGGCAGCCAGCGCACCTCGTCGACCCCGACACGCAGTTCCCGGGCCAGCGTGCCGGGTCGGGCCACGGCGAGCACCCGCAGCCCTGCGGCACGGGCCGAGGCGGCCAGAGCGGCGAAGGCGTGATCGCCCGAGCCGATCACGAGCCGGTCGAACCTGGCCGTGACCCACCCGGCGGGGGCGACGGCCAACAGCCGGTTGTCGGCGCCGTCACGACCCACGGCCGGGTGATAGGCGATGCCGGCGCCGAGATCGAACGCCGTGCGCACGTAGAGCGACCGGTCGGCCGCCATGTGGACCTGGTCCTGCTCGGTGCACTCGGCCAGCACCCGGTACTGGCGCCACACCAGGTCGACGGCGCTGCGGGTGGCCGACGGCCCGCCCACCAGGTTCTCGATGTCGACCAGGTGCAGCGCCCGACCGGCCGGTCGAGACGGCGGCCGTGGACGCCGCACCACCCCGACGTCGGCATCGTCGGCCGGGCCGGCGACCGGGGCGACGACGAGGGCGGCGGCCTCGGCGACGACGTCGACCGCCGGGCATCCGGGTCGCACGGGCGCCAGATCGGCGACGACGAGCGCCGCCTCCTGCACCAGTCGGTCGAGGGCGGCGGCGTCGGGGGCGTCGACACCGGCGCGGCGCAGAGCGGCGGCGAGCAGTCCACCGCAGCGCTGCACCAGGGA
>JALOLF010000062.1 GCA_025456085.1 Acidimicrobiales bacterium | reverse complement strand
GAGCGCAAGGCCGAGATGCTGCGCGACATGGGCTGCGAGCACGTCATCAACCGCAAGGAAGCCGGCTACAAGTTCTGGAAGGACGAGCACACCCAGGACGAATCCGAGTGGCGACGCCTGGGCAAGGACATCCGCTCGATGATCGGCCGCGACGTCGACATCGTGTTCGAGCACCCGGGCCGCCAGACCATGGGCGCGTCGGTGTTCGTGACGGCCCGGGGCGGCACCGTCGTCACCTGCGCGGCGACGTCGGGCTACATGATCGAGTACGACAACCGGCACCTGTGGATGAAGCTGAAGCGCATCGTCTCCTCCCACTTCGCAAACTTCCGGGAGGCGTCGGAGGCCAACCGGCTGATCTGCGAGGGCAAGATCCAGCCCATGCTGTCGAAGGTCTTCAGCCTCGAGGAGACCGGCACCGCCGCCTACGAGGTCCACAAGAACATGCACGAGGGCAAGCTCGGCGTGCTGTGCCTCGCCCCGCAGGAGGGTCTCGGCATCGACGATCCCGAGTTCCGGGCCAAGGTCGGCGAGGACCGCATCACGTTGGCCCGGCGCTACGCCTGAGCCGGCCTGCCCCCCTGATCGAGAGGAGCCACCGATGAGCCCCGTTTCCGCCCGGTTGCCCGGGGAGGACGCCGCACAGTCCAGCCAGTCCGGCCAGGACGTGTCGCTGCTCACCGAGATCGACCACGTCGCCATCGCCGTGCACGATCTCGGTGCGGCCATCGACTACTACCGCGAGACCTTCGGCGCCGTGGTCGACCATCGCGAGGTCGTCGAGAGCGACGGCGTCGAAGAGGCGCTGCTGAAGGTGGCCGAGAGCTACATCCAGCTGCTGACCCCCACCCGGGACGACTCACCGGTGGCCAAGTACCTCGAGCGCAAGGGCGAGGGCCTGCACCACATCGGCTACCGGGTGAGCGACTGCGCTGCGGCCCTCGACGCGGTCAAGGCCCAGGGCGGCAAGGTGATCGACGAGCAGCCCCGGCCGGGTTCGCGGGGCACCACCGTCGCCTTCGTGCACCCCAAGACGGCCTTCGGCACGCTCATCGAGCTGGTGCAGGAGTAGCCGCCGCAGCGACCACCTCCTGCTCCCGGCGGGCTGCGACCCGCCGGGTGAGCCGGTCGCGCAGGCGGTACACGGCTCCGGAGATGCCGGCGGGGTAGAGCACGGCCACGGCCATGAGCATCAGGCCGTTCACCGCGTACTGGGTCTGGGACCCCTCGGAGCCCAGCGCCGTGGTGACCAGTCCTCCGTCGGCGAGCGCGGCGGCGGTGAGGGCGCCGGCCACGCTGGCGATGCCGCCCAGGTAGGTCAGAGCCAGCAGCGTCAGGGACTGGAACACCACGAAGGAGTTCACCGACAGGTTGGGGTGGGCGTAGGCGTAGAGCGCCCCGCCCAGTCCGGCGATGAACGACGAGATCCCGAAGGCCGCCAGCTTGGCCCGCGTCACGTCGATGCGGGCCGCGGCGGCGGCACGCTCGTTGGCCCGCACCGCCAGGAGGGCGAGACCCGTCCGGCCCCGCCGCAGGTTGCAGACGGCGAGCGCGCAGAGGGCGGCCACGACGATGGTGAGGATGGCGAAGGCCGGTCGGTTGTTGGCCGAACCGGGGGCGGCGACGTCGAGGTCGATGCCGAACAGCGACGGCGCCGGGACCTCGGTGCCCCCGGCGCCCCCGGTGAACCACTCCCACTTGAGCACCAGTTCCTCGATGGCCACAGCGGCGGCCAGCGTGGCGATGGCCAGGTTCATGCCCCGGACCCGCACCGCGGGCACACCGGCGACGAGCCCCACCGCCACGGCCACCAGCGCGGCCAGCACGGGCGTGAACGGGAACGGCACCCCGACGTCGTGCAGCTTGACGAGCGAGAAGGCCGAGATGCCGGCCAACGCCATGGGCATGAGCGAGATCTGGCCGATGTAGCCGGTGAGGAACACCACCGACAGCGCCAGCACGGTCGAGGTGGCGGTCACGATGAGAGCGGCGCGCCAGTCGGTGCTCAACGTCAGCGCAGCCACGATGCCGCCCCCCGCCAGCACCGCCACCCACCAGGCCCGCCGGCGCGGGGCGGGCGACGGTGGGAAGTGGCCCCGGTGCAGCGAGCCGCGGGTCGGCAGCGTCTCGCCCCGCACCACCATGGTCACGATGATCACGAGGAAGGGCAGGCCGTACTCCAGGTTCACGTCGGGGAGCCACGCGTAGGTGCCGTGCAGGTTCTGGATCTCGGACTGGGCCATGCCGATGGCCAGTCCCGCCAGCGCGGTCAGGGCGAAGGAGCGGAAGCCGCCCACGAGCGCCGCGGCCACGGCGGGCACGAACAGCAGGCTGGTGGTGGAGGGGTTGATGCTGGTGATGGGGGCGAACAGGATCACCGCCGCGCCGGCGAGCATCGTGGCCAGCATCCAGTTCAGCGCCGCGAGGCGGTCGGGGGAGTGGCCGAGGAGCACCGCACCCTTCTCGCTCTCCGCCGCGGCCCGCGTCGCCAGACCGAACCCGGTGCGTTGGTAGAGCAGCGCCAGGGCCACCGTCACCAGGGCCACGATGGCGGCGAGCCACAGGCGGTCGGCCTGGATGTCGGTGCCCAGCACCCGCACCACGTCGTCGGGCAGGAGGTTCTCGGGGACGGCGACGGAGGCGCCCTGGGTGCCGATGCGCAGGTTGGCGATGGCCAGCAGGTACAGGAACAGCCCGAGGCTGGCCACGACCTTGGCCAGAGCCGGGCTGTTGCGCAGGGGACGGAACACGAGGGTGTGGATCGCCAGCCCGTACAGCGCGGCCAGCCCCATGGTGATGGCGAAGGCGGTGCCCCAGGCGAACCGGTAGTTCTCGGGCAGCAGCGAGATGCGCCCCGGCAGGCCCAGCACCGGCACGAGCAGGTCCCCGTCGGTGCGCAGCGCGGCGTAGGTGTAGGCCAGGAACATGCCCATGGCGGCGTGAGCGAAGTTGACCACGCCCGAGGCGCGGTAGGTGATGACGATGCCGAGGGCCAGCGCGGCCACGACCGCGCCCGAACCGGTGCCCAGCAGCAGGTACTGCAGGTGGCTGCTCACCGGCCCGTCCTCATGCGCTGTCCTCCACCAGGGCCGGCACGTCGATCCAGTCGCTGAGGGCCACGATGGTGTCGCCGTCGCGGCCGGCGAGCATCTGCTGGGGGGCGCACATGGCCGGCAGGTCCGGCAGCTGACGACCGTCACAGGTGTAGGGGTGGCCGTTGAAGCTGGGGCGGTCGACCGCGCGGCGCATCTCGGCCAGCACCGCCTCGGGGCTCAGGTCGTCGGGGCCGAGGGCGTCCAGCGCCGCGTACAGGTTCATGGCGGCCCGGAAGCTGACCGTGGACGCGCTGCCCGCGTTCAGCTGCGGGTCCCCGTACTTGGTGACGACCGCTGCGTAGAGGTCGGCCTCGGGCTCGCTGCCCGTCACCGGGCCCTCGACGTTGAAGATGCGTCCGGCGATGGCCTCGGGGCCGACCTCGGCGGCGATGCTCGGGGCCAGGCAGGCGCCGACGAGGTACAGCGTCGCCTCGACCCCCAGGTCGTGGGCGGTCTTCATGGTGGGTGCGCACGCGGCGTCGGCCGCGCCCACGATGATGGCATCGGGGTCGCCTTCGGCGGCCTTGGTGACGACGGGCAGGAAGTCGGTGGTGGTGATGGGGTACGGCACCCGGGCGATGTCGGTCACGCCCAGGCTGCGCAGCACCCCCTCGGCATAGTCGGCCGACACGGCGATGGGGGCATAGTCGGGGTACACGAGCGTCACCTTGCGGGCGCCGACCTCGCTGGCCGCATGCCAGGCGAAGGCCACGAACGCACCCGGCGAACCGCCGCTGAACTGGAACGACACGGGGCTGGTCATCTCGTCGAAGTTCACCGGGATCCCACCCACGTAGGGCAGCCCGTTCTGCTCCAGGACGGGGATGGATCCGTTGGAGGTGATGTCGATCCCGCCGACCACGGCCACGGCTCCGGCGTCGACCAGCTCCTGCGCGCAGGCGCGGGACTTCTCGGGGGAGAAGGTGGTGATGCACGGCCGGAACTCGATGGGTCGCCCACCGACGCCGCCGAGCTCCTCGTTGACGAAGCGGAACGCCGCCTCGGCGCCGAGGCGCAGCTCGGGGAACGAGCCCAGCGGCGTGTTCTCCTGGTTGATCATGCCCACGACGATCGGTTCGCCGGTCGCCGCGGTCGGTTCGTCGGGGATCGTGCCGAAGCTCATCTCCTGCCCCGCGAAGCGCGACACCACGCTGTCGGCGTCGGTGGCGGAGCCACCGGCCAGGTCGGATGCCGTGCCCGCCGTCGCCTGGTCGACCTCGACCTTCTCGACGCAGGCCGCGCCCGACACGGCGAGCATCGTCGCCAGCCCCGCAGCCACGGCAGTCCGGCCCGCCCGGCGCCATCGTCGTGCCCGTCGCATCGTCGGTTCCCCCTGACCGCACCGAGACCTCCCCCGGTCAGCCTCGGCTGAACACTGTTTAGCAGCCGGCGGCGTCGCTCAGGGGTCGGCGGGGTCCTCGGTGGTGGCCGTGGCGGCCCAGTGCAGCCAGGCCCGCAGCAGGGCGCGTTGGCCCTCCTCGAACGTCGCCGGGTCCATGCCCTCGGAGCGGAGGCTCAGGGCGTTCAGGGTCTCGAAGAGGGGCAGCCCCGACAGGCAGTTGAACAGGGTCAGAGCGATCACGAGCGGATCGAACCGGGGGCTGCCGCCGGCGGTGGCCTGCCGGGCCGCCACCAGGTCGACGACGTGGTGGATGAGGGGTGGCGTCCTGACCTCCACGGGGAAGGGGTACCCCTCGACCAGGATGCGCAACATGGCCCGGGCCTGGGGGTCCCGGCCCAGCACCAGGAGCTGGTCCAGGGCGTCGTCGAGGTCGCGGAAGGACACCACCTGTGCCTCGAGCGCCTCGAGGTAGTGGACCACCGCGTCGTGCACAAGACCGTCCTTGTCGCCGAAGTGGCGGAAGACGAGCGAGTGCTGCACACCTGCGCTGGTGGCGATCTCGCGCACGGCCCGCCGTCCGACTGGGGCCGGGTCGTCGGCCCCGCCGCCGGTCGTGCCCGCCGTGTCGCCTGCCTCGCCCACGCCGCCATCGTGGGGCGCGATCGGGTTGGACTCCAGTTCGTCAGCCGGCTAGGGAGCCGGCCGGGGCGGCTCGAGCGACCACTCGAGGAAGTCGAAGACCAGTTCTCGCAGCTCACGTCGCAGGGCCACCGGGTCCCTGCCCGCTGCTCGGGCGGTCAGCTCGCTGAGGTCGCGGTAGATGCGCATCCCGCCGATCATGTCGAACACCGCCACGGTGATGGCCAGCGGGTCGTGGCGTGGGGTGCCGCCGCGTCGGGCCTGCTCCTCGGCCACCAGCTCGGCGAAGCGGCCGGTGACGTTCGGCACCCCGATGCTGTCGGGGAACGGGATCCCCTCGACGCAGGCTCGGTTGAGCGCCAGGCTGGGCGGTGCCCCACTCATGCCCAGGATCTGGTCGAGTGCGTCGTCGAGGTCGCGGAAGTTCGCCACCTGCTGGGCCATGGCGTCGAAGTAGCGGGCCATGGAGTCCCGCAGCAGGGTCTCCTTGTCGCCGAAGTGCCGGAACACCAGCGAGTGCTGCACGTTGGCGTGCGTGGCGATCTCCCGCACCGAGATGCTGGCCGAGCTGCGCTCGGCGAGCAGCGCGATGGCGGCGTCCATCAGCGCGGCCCGCACCGCCTCGCGCCCGACGGGCTGCTCGGGATCGTCGGGATCGCCCGGTTCCTGGCCCGAGGCACGCGTGCCCAGATCGTCGTCCATGCGCCATTCTGCTCCGAGGCCGGGCGGCGGTGCCGGGCAGCCCGACTGGTCGCGTCGTCAGTCCTGTTCGACGGTGGCCGAGGCGGCCCACACCGCGAAGGCCACCACCAGCTCGCGCATCTGGGCGGACAGCTCCTCGACGGGCATGCCCAGCCCCTCGGCCGCGTGGCGGGTCAGGTCCCGGTAGACGCGCATCCCGCCCATCAGGTCGAGCAGGGCCATGGTGAGCACGCGCTCGTCGAAGCGAGGCGTCCCACCGCTGGCGCGCTGCGCGTCCGCCACGTGGCCCATGAGTCGGGAGGTGAGGGCCGGCACCGCGATGGACGCCGGGAACGCGATCTCGTCGAGGCAGGCCC
Organism: Acidimicrobiales bacterium; assembly: GCA_025456085.1. GTDB lineage: Bacteria > Actinomycetota > Acidimicrobiia > Acidimicrobiales > Acidimicrobilacustridaceae > JALOLF01. The sequence continues at coordinate 16,450 of JALOLF010000062.1, read as the reverse complement.
GGGCCATGGCCAGCGGCTCGGCGGTGGTGGCCATGCCCAGGATCTGCTCGATGGCGTCGGGCAGGTCGCGGAACGACAGCACCTGCTCCTCCATGGCCTCGAAGTACCACTCCAGGGAGTCGCGCAGCAGCGTGTCCTTGTCGCCGAAGTGGCGGAAGACGAGGGAGTGCTGCACCCCGGCGCGCGCGGCGATGTCGCGCACCGAGATCGCCGCCGCGCTCCGTTCGCCGAGCAGCTCGATCGTGGCGGCCATCAGGGCGTCGCGGACGGCCTCTCGTCCCACCGGCTGGGCCGGCTCCGGCTGTCCGTCCGGTGGATCCGCGTCGATGCCCGGTTCGGGGCTCATACGTAGCCCTTTCGTTGCACGTACTGGAGGAATCCCCAGCCGGGCAGGGTCGGGAGCCAGAAGGTGAAGAAGCGGAAGACGACGACGATGGCCGCAGCGGTGGCGTTGTCGAGGCCGGCCGAGAGCAGCGCGGCCGTGAGCGCGGCTTCGATGCCGCCGACCCCGCCCGGCGTGGGCACGGCGGAACCGATGGTGTTGGCCACCATGTACAGGGCGCCGGCGCGCACGAACGACATGTCCTGGCCGAAGGCCAGGATCGTGAGCCAGAACGCGGCGATGGTGGCCAGCTTGCCGAGGCCGGCACCGCCGAAGAGCTCCCCCAGCCGGTCGGGGCGCCCCGCGAGGCGGCGGAAGTCGTGGAACGCCCTGCCGGCGTGCTTGCGCACGAGCGGGACCACCACCCTCCTGCCCCACCGGCTCAGGAACAGCACGCCGCCCACCACGGCGACGGCCACCACGGCGAGCAGCACCGCGCTCGTGCTCGGCAGGGAGATCTTGCCCAGCTCGTCGCTCGCTCCGCCGGCCACGAGGAAGAACACCAGGAAGATGCCCTGCATGACCCCGGACGCCACCGAGGTGAGGCCGATGGCGGCAGCGGCCACGGTCATGTCCACGCCCTGCATCTGCAGGAAGCGGGCCCGCAGGGCCATGCCCCCGGCGTTGGCCGGGGTGAACCGGTTGAGGAACGACTGCGCGTACATGATCTGGGTGGTGCGCAGGAAGGGCAGGTCGGGCAGCACGGCGCCCATGAGGGACAGCGCGCCGGACATGGTGGTCACCACCGTCATGAGCAGGATGGGCACGAGGTAGGCCGCGTCGGCGGTGGTGATGGCGTCCCAGATGTCGCTCCAGTTGGCGACGATGCTGAGCAGGTAGTAGCCGAGCACCAGTGAACCGGCCAGGGAGACGACGCCTTTGAGCGTGAGGCGCTGCACCTTCGCCAGCTCGAACGTCTCGACGCCGGCCGCGGCCTGGAGTGCCTGCTGGAGGTCCTTCAGGAGGCCCTTGCGCTTCTTGAGCGCGGTGCGGGTGCGTGACGAGAGCACCGACGGCTGCACGAGGGGGAGCGACCGGGCGAGCGCCTCGCGGTCGAGGGCGGCCGCGGCGGACCGGACGCTGCGGTCCACGCCGACCACCTCGGCCAGCGCCACCAGGAGCTCGGCGACGTCGATGCCGAGCAGCCGGTCGTCGGCGGACACGTCGGCGAAGCGGAACCCGGTGACGGTCACCGTCACCGGCTCCGGGGCCGCGCCGCTCACGAGCAGGTGCTCCAGGCGGAGGCTGCGGTGGGCGATGCGGTGGCGCTGGAGCAGGGCGACCTGCTCCCACACCGCAGCCAACAGGGCGTCGTCGAGCGCGTCGGCGCCGAGCTCGTCGAGCCGGGTGCCTGCGACCCACTCCTGGGCGACGACACCGCTGCCCTCCTCGGTGACCGACACGCCCAGGGGACGAGGGGCCGCGATGCCCGCGGTGTGGGCGAGGGCGAGCGCCAGCGCCTCGTGCTCCGCCGAGCGTCGGGGCGACAGCACGGGTCGGTCGTCGCCCAGCCCCCGCCGGGTGAGCCCGCGCAGGACCTTCAGGAGCAGGTCCGTGTCGCGCTCGTCACGGCCGATCACGTGGAGGTAGGCGTCGACGTCGGTACCGGTGGCCCGGAACGACGGGGCGTCCTCGTCGCCGGGGACGGGTGTCAGCGTCACCTCGGTGATCCCGGCGCGGGTCAGCGCCGCCCGCACGCTGGGCACGTCGATGCGCCGAGGCGGTGCGCCCACCAGCACGAGTGCCGCCGAGCCGGCTGCCGCACCGATGGCCAGCAGCAGCAGCGACCGCTGGGGCACCTCGGTGGCCGTGACCAGGCGCGTGACGGTGAGCAGCACGACGAAGACCCACGCCGTGCGTCGCCAGGGTCGGCGCATCCAGGGCGAGCCCGCCGTGACCACCGCCACGCTCGAGGCCAGGTAGGTGGCCGACGGGAAGGTCCGTCCGATGAACCAGGAGTCGACCTTCGTCGTGCCCAGGCTCGACACCGGCACGGTCTCGGCTGCCACGCTGCTGGCCAGGGCCATGACCGCCGCCGCCAGGCCGGCCGCCGCGCCGAGCAGCACCAGCAGGCGGAACGACCGTCGCGCCACCAGCGCGCCGACCAGCACCACCGGGCCCACCACGGCGAGGAGCTGCAGCAGGCCCACCAGCAGCGAGGCCAACCCGTCGGGCACGTGGGAGAAGAGCCGGACGGTGTCGGTCGAGACGGTCTTGACGCTGGCGGGGTCGAGCGCCCCCAGCACGGCGAGGACGGCGACCACCAGCACCGTGAAGACGAGCCGGGCGACGTCCGCAGGGTGCCGACGCCAGTGCGGGGGGCTCGGCTCGCCGTCGGGGACCGCCCCGACGGCGGGGTCGACGTCGGTGGCGGCACTCACCGGGCCACCTTGCCACGCCGGGCCGGTGCCGCGGCGCGATCAGGTGCCCGGGTGCACGGCCTCCGGCAGGGTCAGGCGCTCCTCGCCCGGTTCGGGCTCGATGTCGAAGGCCGGGTCGTCGAGGTCGTGCAGCGAGGGGAGCACCGCCGAGGAGGCGGTGATGCCGACGATCGCCAGGGCGAGGCCGAGGAACGCCGTGCGCACGCCGACCGCCTCGACCAGCGGCCCGGCGAGCAGGTACCCGACCGGGCCGGCGGCGTAGCCGGTGGAGGTCAGCACGCCCACGACCCGGCCGCGCAGCCGCTCGGGGGTGCGGACCTGCATGACCAGGTTGGCCAGCGGGTTGACGGGCCCGAACGCCAGGCCGACCAGCGCCCCGAACACCATGAGCACGCCCAGCGGCGGCAGCACCGCCATGCCGAGCAGGCCCACCGAGGTGGCCACCAGGGCGCCGACGAACAGCCGTCGCCGGGGCAGGCCGTGCCCCCAGGCGCCGTAGGCGAGCGAGCCGACGACGCCGCCGGCGCCCATGGCCGTGATCACGAGGCCCAACGCGGCCGGCTGGTCGAGCACCTCGAAGTGCACGGGCAGGATCACGCCCTCGACCGGCAGGTACACGCCCACGATGAGCGTGTAGAGCACGGTGATGGTGCGCAGCAGGCGGTCGTGCCACACGAAGCGAAGGCCCTCGGCCGTGGAGCGCAGCAACCCGCGGGGGCGTTCGTGGGGGAGCGGCGCGTCGGCGTGGGGCAGACGGATGGCCGCCGAGGCGACGGCCGACACCGCGAAGGCCACTGCGGTGGCCCACAGGGTGCCGACCGCGCCCACCCAGGCGATGAGCACACCACCCAGCCCCGGTCCGACGAGGAACGCGACCCCCCACACCGCCTCGTGCACGCCGTTGACCCGGGCCAGGTGCAGGCCGCCCCGTCGGGCCGCGGCGGGCAGCATCGCCTCGCGGGCGCTCACCCCCGGAGGGTCGAACACGGCACCGATCGCCGCCAGGACGGCGATGGCGGGGAGGTTCAGGTCGGTGGCGGCGTCGGCCAGGGGGATGGCGATGACCGACAGCATCGAGAGCACGTCGGCCACGACCGCCGTGCGGCGACGTCCGACCACGTCGATGATGGTGCCCGAGAACAGGCCGGACACGAGCAGCGGCAGCGCCGTGGCGGCCCCCAGGATGCCGGCGGCCGTGGCGTTGCCGGTGCGCTCGAGCACGAGCCAGGGCAGCGCCACCATGGCGATGGCGTTGCCGGTGCCCGACAGGAGGGTCGCGGCTTCGAGGAGGACGTAGGGGCGGCGGCTCGGCTCCGCCGGCGCGCCTCCGGCGCCGTTGGCGGAGGTCATGCCCGGCAGGGTACCGGGGGGGCCGAGCTGCGGCCGGAGGATTTCGCGGGATCAGCGTCGGAGCGCGTCGGCGACCGCGCGTCCGGTGGCGGGGTTGTTCAGGTAGGGCTGGGGGTCGTGGAACCGGTGGCCGTTGTCGACGAGGCGGTCCTCCACGGGCCCGTCGAACCGGTCGGCCAGACGGGCCACCGCCGCGGCCCGGTCGCCCACGGCGGCGACGTTCACCCATCGCCGGATCGATCCCGGCCACGCGCCGCGGCCGTCGACCGGCGGGGGTTGCAGGCTGTCGAACACCAGGGGGGAGCCCAGCGGGGAGCCCAGGGTGACCAGGGTGCGCACGGGCCACTCGGGGTGCTGCGACAGGGCGTTGTAAGCCACGATCGTGCCCAGGGAGTGGGCCACGATCACCAGCGTGTCGTCGGCCACGACGGCTTCGATGCGGGCGCGGATCCGCTCGCGGAGATCCGCCATGGTGGTCATCGTCGTCACGAGGTCCACCGTGCGCTCGAACACCGCGGTGTTGGCCGCCTGGGCCAGGGCATCGAGCGCGTCCTCGCCCATGAGCTCGTGGAGCATGTCGGCGACCCCGCTGCGGGCCTGCTCGAAGCGGGCGTCGGCGTCGCTCTCGGGGTCGCGGCGGAACAGGTCGCCGTAGAAGCACACGGCGACGTCCTCGGCGGCGACCTCCACCCCGTGGTGCCAGAGGCCGTCGCGCAGCGAGGGCAGCCAGCGGGCGTGGAGCTCGTTGGGCCCCCACAGCTCGTTGAAGGCCCCGTGGACCAGCACGATCGACGCCATCGTCGTTGCCTCCTGTGCGACGGGATGCGGCGGCACCCGTGTGCCGCCCCGCGGAGCCTGCCACGGCCCCCGGCGTCGGGTGGTCCACCCATCCGCGCCCACCGTGCCGCCCGGTGCTCTCATGCGGAGGTGGAACCACCTCGCGAGCTCGACAGGTTGGAGTCGTCGGTCCGGGCGCCGCGTGCGGCGGCCGTCGCGGGCATCGTCTTCGCGCTGCTGCTGGGGACGGCGACCGTGCTGGTGCGCCTGGCGGTCCCCGCCGACGCGGCCGACGCCGGCGACTGGATGCTCTCCGACGCCAAGCGCGGCCAGGTCGAACTGGCCCTCACGCTGCTGCCCTTCGCCGGCATCTCGTTCCTGTGGTTCATGGGGGTGATCCGCGACCACCTCGGCGCCCGGGAGGACAAGTTCTTCGCCACGGTGTTCTTCGGCAGCGGCGTGCTGTACGTGGCGATGCTGTTCGCCTCGGCGGCGGTGGTGTCCGCCCTGCTGGTGGTGCACCGCGAGCTCGACGCGTCCGAGGACCTGTGGCGCTTCGGTCGGTCGCTGTCCTTCGTGTTGATGAACGGCTTCGCCCTGCGCATGGCGGCGGTGTTCACGATCACGACGACCACGTTGGCCGGTCGCCTCGGCGTGCTCCCCCGATGGCTGATCGTGGCCGGCTACCTGACGGCGCTGGCGCTGCTGTTCGCCGTCACGCTGGCACCGTGGTCGTCGCTGCTGTTCCCGCTGTGGGTGCTGACCGTCAGCGTGCTGGTGCTGGTCCGCTCCCTCGGCAGCGGGTCCGGCCTGGCCGCCCCGGCCTGAGCGGCGGCCCGGCCCCGGGGAAGCCGCCGGGTCGGCTCGCAGCTACCCTGGGCGGCGTCGACCCGGTCGATCCCGGGCGGCACGAGTGCTCATGGCCGACGAGTCCCCCGAACACCACGAGCTGCCCTCCGGGGCCGTCCCGACGCCGGGCTCGGTCACCGGCGTGGCAGCCGGCGTGCTGGAGCGTGGGCGCTTCCTCGTCATCATCGGGTCGTTCACCACCCTCGTGCTCGCCGCCGCCACCTTCGTGTGGGCGGTGGTGAAGGCGGTCGGATTCGTGTCGGCCGTCGTCACGGCAGGGGGATCCGCCGACGTCGACCTGGTGAAGCTGTTCGAGGCGATCGACACGGTGCTCATCGGCACCGTGCTGCTGATCCTGGGCCTCGGGCTGTGGGAGCTGTTCATCAGCGACCTCGACCTGCCCCCGTCGCTGACCGTGCACTCCTTCGACGACCTGAAGGGGCGTGTCGCCACCACGCTGCTGCTGGTGCTGGTCGTGCGGTTCCTGGAAGAGGTCGTCAGCGCGCCGCCCAGCGACGAGCTGCTGCAACTCGGGATCTCCGTGACCCTCGTGGGGACCCTGCTGATGGTCTTCGCCAACTGGCACCGCTGAGGCGCGCGCAGAGGGCCGCATCGCTGGAGGACCTGGCACCGGGGGTGCTGGTCGAGGGTGTCCTGCCCGTGTGCCCGTCCGGGGGGTGACCGAACAGCTGGTGAAGGCCGGCGACGAGCAGGGCTGACGCCGTTGCGGCCGCACCGCCGTCGGGTGCGTGCCCAGATGGGTGTTGCGGCGGGCTCCCGGGCGACGTACGCGACGGACGTCTGGTCGATCAGGTCGTCGGCCGTGACGACGAAGCCACCGCACGGGACACCTCGTCGCCACCCCCGCCCCCGGCGACCCCCACACCCCCGTCGCCACGACGTCATCCTCCACCACTGGCTCCACGCGAGCTGACCACGCGCCAAGGCAGCCATCGCCGACCGCCCGCTGGAAACCCCCCGTATGGCACGCTCGTGTGATGATCGTCCACCTCGTCGACGGCACCTACGAGCTGTTCCGGTACTTCTTCGCCCTGCCGTCGCACGTGACCGCCGACGGCCGGGAGGTGGCGGCCGCCCGGGGCGTGCTCGGGTCGATGGTGGGCCTGCTGGAGGACGGGGCGACGCATGTCGGCATCGCCACCGACCACGTCATCGAGTCCTTCCGCAACGACCTGTGGCCCGGCTACAAGACCGGCGCGGGTGTCGACCCGGCGCTGCTGGCGCAGTTCGGCCTGCTCGAGGAGGTGCTCGCCGCCGCCGGGTTCGTGGTGTGGCCCATGGTCGAGGTCGAGGCCGACGACGCGCTGGCGTCGGCCGCCGCGGTGTCGGCCGCCGACGTGCGGGTGGAGCAGGTCCGCATCTGCACCCCGGACAAGGACCTGGGGCAGTGCGTGGTCGGCGACCGGGTCGTGCAGGTCGACCGGCGCAAGGCGACGGTGCTCGACGAGGCTGGGGTGACCGCCAAGTTCGGGGTGCCGCCGGGCTCGATCCCCGACTGGTTGGGCCTCGTCGGGGACTCGGCCGACGGCTTCCCCGGCCTGCCCGGCTGGGGGGCGAAGGGCGCCGCGACCGTGCTGGCCCGCTACGGCCACCTCGGGGAGATCCCTCCCGACGGACGCGACTGGGATGTGTCGGTGCGCGGTGCGGCGAAGCTCGCGGCCGTGCTGCAGCAGCAGTACGACGATGCGCTGCTCTTCCGCAGGCTGGCGACCCTCGTCGGCGATGCGCTCCCCGGTCTCTCGGTCGACGACCTGGCCTGGACCGGGCCCCGCCCGGACTTCGCCGATCTGGCCCGGCGCATCGACGCCCCGAACCTCGTGGCCCGGGTCGAGCGGCTGGTCGCGGCGCGACGCCGGCAGGGCGAGGGCCCGACTTCTTAGCCGGCGCTTCACCTCGCGTGGGGGTGGGCGCAACCCGCCTCGTCCCATCCTGCTCGGTACCGGAGCACGGCTCCGGCCAAGACCACCGACAGGAGGACCTCCATGCCACCCACGTACCTCGTCGCCGCCGCGGCAGCCAGCGCGCTGCTGATGGGCGGCGGGATCGCCCTGGCCGCCACCGACGACCAGTCCGCCACGAGAGCCGACGCCATCGTCGTGCCCGCGGCGGAGACACGGGACAGCGGCGCCGATTCGCCGGATGACCTGGCCGACGTCCCCGAGGTCGACGACAGCGGGATGGACTCGCCGAGCGACCTGCCCGACGTGCCGGAGACCGACGACAGCGGGATGGACTCGCCGGGCGATCTGGACGACAGCGCCGACGACCACGGCGACACCGGTTCGTCCGGCGTTGGCGTCCCGACCGGCGCTGACAGCGGCCGCCACAACAGCGGGCCCGACGACCACGGGCGCAACCGGGGCCCCGGCGGTCCCGACGACCAGCCGATGGTCACCACCACGGTCACCACGGTGTCGCCGGCGCCCGGCACCGTCGACGTCGCCGAGGTCGACGACAGCGGGATGGACTCGCCGAGCGATCTCGACGACAGCACCGACGACCACGGCGGGGATCGCGACGACGGCGGCGATGACGACGATGGCGGCGATGACGACGACGGCAGTGACGACGACGGGGGGAACAGCGGTCGGGGCTGACCCGTCGACTCGGGCTCCCCGGCTGGGTCAGCGCACGGTGCGCGGCACGGCCGGGGGGCCCAGCCGCACGACCACCCGGGCGCCGCCGCTCGGCGCCGACTCGACGCTGACGGAGCCGCCGCCACGTTCGGCGGTGGTGCGCACGATGTCGAGGCCCAGCCCCGTCGAGCCGCCCCCGCTCTCGCCCCGCGACAGCACCGAGCGGTCCTCTGGGAAGCCCCGGCCGTCGTCGTCCACCACCAGGGTGGCTCCTCCGCCCGGCTCGGTGCGCACCGCCACCCGGAACCCCGTCCCGTCGGGTGTGTGCGCGAAGACGTTGCCCAGCAGCGCGTCGAGCAGCGCGGCCAGGTCGTCGGGTGCCACGCCGACGGGGGTGGGGACTGGGGGCAGCTCGACGTCGTAGGTGCGGCCCTGGTCCTCGGCCAGCGCCGCCCAGAACCCGACCCGATCGGCGGTGACGGCGGTGAGGTCGGCTGCGGCGCCGATGCCTTCGCGAACCGGCCGTCGGGCCTCGGTGATGAGGCGGTCGACGGCGCGGGCCAGCTCGTCGACGTCGGTGGCGAGCCGCTCGCGCTCGTCCAGGTCCCGGAGCGAGTCGACGTCGAGGCGCAGCGCGGTGACCGGCGTCCGGAGCCGGTGCGAGAGGTCGGCGACCGCCTCGCGCTCCGCGGTGAGCAGGGCCTCGATGCGCCCGGCGAGCTGGTTCAGGGTGAGGCCCACCTCGACCACCTCGGGCGGTCCGCCCGGCGAGACGCGAGCGTCCAGCTCGCCCTGCCCGAGCCGTTCGGCCACGTCGGCCAGGTCCCGGACGGGGCGCACGATCGAGCGGGCCAGGCGGTCGGCCACGACGACCGCCACCGCCACCAGCGCCACCCCGAGCAGGGCCAGGAGCGTCCATGCCGAGCGAACGCCCTGCTGGAGCTGGTCGTCGGGGACGAAGACGCTGATGACATCGACGGCGTCGGCCGTCACCACCGGGACCAGCAGGCGGAGTCCACCGTCGGCGTCGGTGGTGAAGGCCCGTCCCTGGCGGGCGAGCGCCACGCTGGCGTCGAGATCGGCGGGGACCCCCAACACGGTGCCGTCGTCGAGGAACAGCGTGATGTCCCCCGTGCCCGACTCGTTGAGTCCCGTCACGACCTGGTCCAGGTCGTCGGTGTCGCGCACCGTGACGAGCACGGGCACCAGCGTTTCGGCGTTCTCCTCCGCCGCGGTCAGGGCCCGGTCGCGTGCGACCTCACGGACCATCAGGGCCAGCGGCACGAGGAACGCCAGCACGATGAGCGAGACGATCGCAGCCGCGGCCAGGTCGAGCTGGCGTCGCACGGGCGCTCACGCCCCGGGGTCGACGAGCTTCACTCCCACCCCGCGCACCGTACGCAGGTAGCGGGGCTCGTGGGCGGACTCGCCCAGCTTGCGACGCAACCACGACAGGTGCACGTCCACGGTCTTGTCGGCCCCGCCGTAGGGCTGCTGCCAGACCTCGGCCAGGAGCTGGCGCTTGGTGACGACCTGCCCGGCGTTCAGGGCGAGGTGGTGGAGCAGGTCGAACTCCTTGCGGGTCAGCTCCACGGGCTCGCCGTCGAGGGTGACCTCCCGCGTGGCGGCGTCGATCGCCAGACCGCCGACCCGGATGCAGGTCTGCGCGCCGTCCTCCTTGGCCCGGCGCAGCACGGCCCGTATGCGGGCGTCGAGCTGCTCCGCCGAGAAGGGCTTCACCACGTAGTCGTCGGCGCCCGCGTCGAGGGTGGCGATCATGTCGGCCTCGTCGTCGCGGGCCGTGGCCACGATGACCGGCACCGTCTGCACGGCGCGCAGCATCTTGAGCACCTCCCGTCCGTCGACATCGGGCAGGCCCAGGTCCAGCACGACGACGTCGGGGGGATCGTCCATGACCTCCTGCAGGCCGCGCATCCCGCTGGAGGCGGAGCGGACGGCGTGCCCCCGGTCGCCGAGCGTCCGGGACACGGCGTCGCGGATGCGCGGATCGTCCTCGATGAGCATCACGACGGCCACGGCCACGAACCCTACGTGCCCGTCGAGCCCCGCCGGCGCGAGCGACGACCATTTGGGCTCCGGTTAGGACTCCGTTAGCCATCGTGCCCGTGGCGCGCACCACAATGGCCGGATGCGGCGCTCCGTCGTCCTCGTCGTGGTGTGGCTGGCCGGGACGGCCATCGCCGTCACGCTCTCCACCGCCGCCGTCGGTCAGATCAGCGAACGGGTGACCGACCGTGCGGTGGCGTCGGTCTCGGCCGACGAGGTGGAGCGCGAGCTGGAGTCGGGCGAACCGCTGGAGCCGCTCGAGGCACCGGGGTCGGAGCACGACGACGAGACCGAGGGCGACGACGAGGCCGAGGGCGACGACGGGACCGGGGATGGCGATGATGCGGACGCGGTGACGTCGACGTCGGGCGCCGTGGCGCCGCCGGCCGCCGGGTCCGACGTGGGCTCCGGCGACGGCGACGAGGCCGACGACGCCGACGTCGTGCCGACGCCGCCGTCCGCGCCGGTGAGCACCGCGGCACCGACCGGCACGGAGGTGACGCGGGCCTTCTCGGCGGCCGGCGGGACGGCCACCGTCGGCTGCACGGACGCCTCGATCCGGTTGATCGCCTATGCGCCCGTCGCGGGGTGGGTGGTCGACGGCGCGCCGAAGAACGGTCCCACCGAGGTCGAGGTCAAGTTCCGCAGCGGGGACCGCCACGCGGAGCTGAAGGCACGGTGCCAGGCGGGCGTCCCCGTCGCCGAGGTCAGCACCTCGGGCGCAGACGACGACGAGTCCGACGAGTCGGAGGACTGAGGGCCGGACGCGGATGGGCCCCCGTTCTGCGGGGGCCCATCGCTCCGTTCGGTTCGGCCGACCGGGTCAGCCGGTGTAGACGGGCCTGGCCGCGACCGGCGTGGCACGTGCCGTCGTCGGCGGCGTCTGCGTCGTCGTGGTCGTCGACGACGGTGGCGGCTGCTCGCAGGTGGCGACGTCGAACTGCTGCACGATGGCGCCGTAGCCACCCTCCCCGTCGGCGGTCCCCACGACGAAGGCGTTCGTGAGCGTGTTCTTCGCCAACGCGACGTCGGTCAGCGAGAGGTCCAGCGCCGCCCCGTCGCTCACGTCGATGTCGTAGGTGCCCGGGGCGAGGTCGGCCGTCAGGCCCTGCCCGAAGTCGATGTCGTCCACTGCGCTGCCGTTCACGCTCACGGTGGCGGTACCGGCGTCGGCGGCGTGGATGCCCGTGAGGCGGGCCTCCCGGCCGGGGTCGACGCAGGTGAGGTCGTTCTCGAAGCCCAGCACGGTGGGTCGCTCGGGGCTCAGGGCGGCGACGAGGGTGATGCTCTTGCCCGGACCGGGCACGGTGGCGTCGGTGCCCGAGTTGCCGTTGACCGCCGAGCCCCCGTTGTCCTGGCAGGCAGCGATGGAGTCGGCCGGGTCGGGCACCGCGGTGCAGATCAGCACGTTGTAGTCACCCGGCGTCAGCTCCAGCTTCGGGGAGATCTCCCCGAAGGCGAAGTCCTCGAGGACGAGACCCCAGTTGCCGGGGCCCTTCGCCTTGGCGTAGACGTCGACCGGGTTCTGCGCCGGGACCGCCGCGAGGTCGTCGCCGATGCCGTGCACCACGTAGACGTCGCTCGTGTTGGCGATGACCGTGGTCGTTGCCAGCGCCTGGTCGGGATCGTCGGGCTCGCACGGGACCGTGCCGACACCCGTCACCGTGGCCTCGACGGCGCTCGGCACCTTCCAGGTCACCGTGCCGGGGGCGCCGGCGGTGGCGGCGACCTTGATCTTGGGGAGCTGGAGGCTCGCGGCGGCCACGCCGGCGCCGTAGTCGAAGTCGACCTCGATGGCACCGCCGTTGATCGTCGGCGTGCTCGACACGGCGTTGCCGCCCTCGAACGTGACGTCGGCGGCGGCGGCGACCGTGACACCGGCCGGGATGGGCATCGTGAGGGACACGTCTTCCACGGTGACCGGCAGCGAGAGGGCGAGGGCGCTCTCGATCGTGGCGTCCAGGTCGGCGCCGGTGGCCACGGGGTCGGGCGTGTCGGTGAGGGTGATGGTGGCCGTGGTCGGCACGTCGGAGGCGCCGACGGTGCACGTCAACGGGACCGCCACCGCAGGGTCGGCGGTGGCGCCCGGGACGGCGAAGCCGAGTCCGGCGCCGAGGCTGAGGGTGGCGACAGCTGCTGCTGCCACTGGTCGTCGGAACATGCTTCCTCCTTGGTGCGGAGAGGCGCGACGTGCCCCCTTCCGCGCTGATCGTCCACAGGCTAGGTCAATCGGGTCGTGCGAGGCCCGGTGTGTCGACGTCGGTGTCTCAGGCCCCGAAGAGCTCGGCGAGCTCGAGCGGGGGGACCTCGTCGAGCTGGGCGTAGGTGCAGGAGTCGGGCCGGCGATCGGGCCGCCATCGTGCGAACCGGGCGCCGTGGCGCAGGCGCCCGTGCTGGAGCTGCTCGTAGGTGACCTCGGCCACGAGTTCGGGGCGCACGGCCACGAAGGAGAGGTCCTTGGTGGCGTTCCAGCGCGACACCGCGCCGGGGAGTCGCTGTGCGCCGGCGTGGGCCTGTGCGTCGGCCCATTCCCGCCACGGGTGTCCTCGGAGCGCATCGGCCTCGTACGGGGCCAGCTCGTCGCGCAGGCGACGTCGCAGCGCGGCGCTGAAGGAGGTCGCGACGCCGATGTGGTGCAGCACCCCGTCGCCGTCGTACAGGCCCAGCAGCAGGGACCCGGGTCCCGAGCCGTCCTTGTGCAGTCGGTAGCCGGCTACAACGCAGTCGGCCGTCCGGCGGTGCTTGATCTTGAACTGGGCGCGCCGGTCGGGTTCGTAGGGCGCATCGAGGGGCTTGGCGACCACGCCGTCGAGTCCGGCGCCCTCGAAGCGCACGAACCAGTCCTCGGCCACGCTGCGGTCGAGCGTGACCGGGGTGAGGTGGACGGGGGGTGCGGCGGCGTCGAGCGCCGCCTCGAGCTCGGCGCGCCGGTCCCGCAACGGCACCTCGAGCAGGGAACCGTCGTCGAGGGCCAGCAGGTCGAAGGCCACGAACGACGCCGGTGTCTCCCGGGCCAGGCGCTGGATCCGGCTGTCGGCGGGGTGGATGCGCTGTTGGAGGGCGTCGAAGTCGAGGCCTCTCGACGACGCCACGACCAGCTCGCCGTCGACCACGCACCGGGCGGGCAGGGACCGTCGGAGGGGCTCGAGGAGCTCGGGGAAGTAGCGGGTGAGCGAGCGTTCGTTGCGGCTGCCCAGCTCCACGTCGTCACCGTCGCGGAACACGATGCAGCGGAACCCGTCCCATTTCGGCTCGAACTGCAGGGTGCCCGGCTCGCCCGCCGGGATGGTGTCGACGGCCTTGGCCAGCATGGGTTTGACCGGGGGCGACACCGGGAGATCCATGGCGCGCACCGTATCGGCGTTTGGGTCGCGCTCGGGGCGCGCCGGTAGGCTCCGCGCCATGGATCACCCCATGCGAGAGCGTCTCGACGATCTGGCCGTTCGCAAGCAGGAGGCCCTGCAGCCGGGTTCCCAGCGCTCGGTCGACCGCCAGCACGCCAAGGGCAAGATGCTGGCTCGGGAGCGCATCGAGTACCTCCTCGACCCGGGCTCGTTCCAGGAGCTCGACATGCTGGCCCGCCACCGCGCCTTCACCAGTGGCATCGAGGAGCGCCCCTACACCGACGGTGTCATCACCGGGTGGGGGACCATCGAGGGGCGCAAGGTCTTCGTCTTCTCCCAGGACTTCACGGTCTTCGGCGGGGCCCTGGGCGAGGTGTTCGCCGAGAAGATCCACAAGCTGATGGACCTCGCCCTGAAGGTGGGAGCGCCCCTGATCGGGCTCAACGACGGCGCCGGCGCCCGCATCCAGGAGGGCGTGGTGTCGCTCGCCTCCTACGGCGGCATCTTCTACCGCAACGTGCTCGCCTCCGGCGTCACCCCCCAGATCAGCGTGATCATGGGCCCCTGCGCCGGCGGCGCCGTCTACAGCCCGGCGATGACCGACTTCATCTTCATGGTCGACCAGACCTCCCACATGTTCATCACCGGCCCCGACGTGGTGAAGACCGTGACCGGTGAGGAGGTCACCCTCGAGGAGCTGGGCGGTGCCCGCAGCCACGCCAGCAAGTCGGGTGTGTCCACCTTCGTGGCGCCCGACGAGAAGGCCGTGCTCGACGACGTGCGCTACCTGCTGTCGTTCCTGCCCTCCAACAACCTGGAGATGCCACCCCACCTGCCGAGTGGCGACGACCCCCAGCGGCTGTGCCCGGAGCTGGTCGACCTGATGCCGCCGAGCCCCAACCAGCCCTACGACATGAAGAAGGTCATCGCCGCGGTGGTCGACGACGGCGACTTCTTCGAGTACTTCCCCAGCTGGGCCCCCAGCATCACCTGCGGGTTCGCCCGCCTCGACGGCCATCCCGTGGGCATCGTGGGGAACCAGCCCATGATGTACGCCGGGGTGCTCGACATCGAGTCCTCCGAGAAGGCCGCCCGCTTCGTGCGCACGTGCGATGCCTTCAACATCCCGCTGGTCACGTTCGTGGACGTGCCCGGCTTCCTGCCCGGCGTCGACCAGGAGTACGGCGGCATCATCCGCCACGGGGCCAAGCTGCTCTACGCCTACTGCGAGGCGACCGTGCCGCGCATCCAGATCATCACCCGCAAGGCCTACGGCGGTGCCTACGTGGTGATGAACTCCAAGTCCATCGGTGCCGACCTGGCCTACGCCTGGCCGTCGGCCGAGCTGGCGGTGATGGGCCCGCAGGGCGCAGTGGAGATCCTGTACCGGCGGGAGATCGGTGAGGCCGAGGACCCGATCGCGCTGCGCAACGAGCTGGTGGAGGACTACACCGAGCGCTTCGCCAACCCGTACAACGCGGCCGAGCGGGGCTTCGTCGACGACGTGATCGACCCGGCCGAGACCCGCATCAAGCTCATCGAGGGTCTCGAGCTGCTGCGCACCAAGCGCGAGGAGCTCCCCAAGCGCAAGCACGGCAACATCCCGCTGTAGTCACCGCTGGCCCTTGTGCTTCAGCACGTCCTTGACCGCGCGCCCGAACCGCCGGTCGGCGGCCCGGCGGGCGTGCTCGTCGGCGCGCAGCGCCGCTGAGGCGGCTTCCCGGCGCAGGGACTCCCAGGCGACGAAGCGCTCCTCGCCGAGGGAGCCGTCCTCCACGGCGGCGCGCACGGCGCAGCCGGGCTCGGGGCCGTGCGTGCAGTCCCGGAAGCGGCAGCCCTCGCCCAGCTCCTCGATCTCCGGGAAGGCGGCGTCCACGGCGGCCTCGTCGGTCCACAGGCCGACCTCGCGCAGGCCGGGCGTGTCGATGAGCACGCCGCCCCCGGGGAGCGGGTGGAGCTGGCGCCAGGTGGTCGTGTGGCGACCCCGGTGGTCGCTCGCCCGGACGGCCGACACCGCCGCCACCTCGTCGCCGACCAGCGCGTTCACGAGCGTCGACTTGCCGGCTCCCGACTCGCCCACCCACGAGCGTGCGCCCGCGGGCCTGACCGCGCAGCACCGCCATGCCGTCACCCGTGCGCGACGACACCGCGACCACGTCCAGCAGCGGGTCGATCTCGCGCACCCTGGCTTCGAGGGCGTGGAGCTCGCCGTCGTCGAGCAGGTCGGTCTTGCCCAGCACGACCAGGGGCGTCGACCCGGCGTCCCAGATCTGGGTGCGGGTGCGGTGGAGCCGGCCCGCCTTCAGGGGGCGATCGGCACCGAAGACCATGGCCACCACGTCGACGTTGGCGGCCAGGAGCTGCTCGCCGGCCTGTGGGTCGCGGCGGCGAAGCAGCGAACGCCGCTCGAGCACGCCGACGATCACCTCGCCGCGCTCGACCGCAACCCAGTCGCCGACCGTGAGCGGGCCCACGTCGCGGCGCACGGGCAGGTGGACCACGCCCTGGTCGGTGGCCACCAGCGGCAGGGCACGGTCGTCGCGGGCGATGCGACCGGGCCGGGTGTCGGCGTCGGCGTCGGCGTACGACGCGAACAGCGTCGACCAGCGGTCGTCCCAACCGTAGGCGCGCAGCGTGGCATCCACCGCTGAGAGCGTAGTGGCGACGGTTCGCCCCGATGTCGGGGTGTTGGCTAGCGTTCGG
>JALOLF010000276.1 GCA_025456085.1 Acidimicrobiales bacterium | reverse complement strand
CGACGAGCTGGCGCCCGAGAGCCTCCCGCCCGAGGACCTCGCCCCGGCTGCGTCCGGCGGGCAGCACGCCCGCGGGACCGGCGCGGATGGGGGACCGACGTGAGCGCGCCGGGCGGTGAGGCGCAGCGCACACCACTGCGGCGGGAGCTGATCGTCGACACCGCCCGCGAGATGGTCGAGCAGGAGGGGCTCGACGCGCTGTCACTGCGGCGCCTCGCCTCGGCCCTCGGCGTGACCGCGCCGGCGCTGTACGCGCACTTCGCCTCCAAGGACGACCTGCTCGCCGCGGTGGCCGCGGCGGAGTTCGGCGGGCTCGTCGAGGCGATCCAGGCCGCGACGGCCTCCCTCGAGGACCCGGTGGAGCGCATCGTCGCCCAGAGCCACGCCTACGTGGACCACGCGCGCGCCCACCCGGCGCTGATCCAGCTGATGACGGTGTTCCGACCCGGCTGGATCCCCCAGCCGGCCGCACCGGAGCTCGCGGCAGCGTCGCGCACCTTCGAGGTCTCCTCGGTGGCGGTGCAGGACGCGATCGACGCGGGCCTGCTGCGCGACGACGACCCGCTCATGGTCGGGCTCACCCTGTGGGCCGCCGCACACGGCGTGGCGACGGTGCTCGCCAGCCGGCCGAACCTGGGTGAGGACTACGAGGCGGCGCTGGTCGACTCGGTCGTGCAGTCGGTGGTGCGGGGCCTGCTCGCCTGAGCGGTGGACCGCGACGGCGCAGCGGCCGGACGGCTCAGGCGGGCAGCCAGCTGCCGTGGAAGCCGAAGGGCACCCGCCGGGGCAGGTGCACCGTGGCGACCGGTCCGGCCGCGATGTCGGCGGCGGCGAGGATCTGCACCTCGGAGCGCTGCGTCGCCCGGTCGTGCACGTAGGACATGACCCAGCCGTCGCCCTCCTCGCCGTCGGGGTGGCTCGCGACGACCGGCTCGCCGACCACGCGGCCCGGCCCGACGCGGTAGCTGGTCTCGGTGCCCGCCTGCAGGTCGTAGGCCGTGATCGAGTCGAACAGGCCGTCCTCGCCGGGCAGGGACCGGTCCGGCGCGCCGTTCGCGAACGAGGCCAGGTAGCCGTAGCGGTTCGCCCGGCCGGCGACCCGGTCGTCGAGGCGGGGGAAGTCACCCGAGACCTCGGCCAAGCGATCGTGTCGTGCGGTGCCGGCGGCCAGGTCGATCGTGAAGCGCGTCAGGTAGCCGCTGGGGTCCTCGCCGGCGGGCAGCGGCGGGGCGTCGGCGTCGAGGCCGATGTCCATGCGGGGCAGCCGGCAGGCGTCGATCACGACACGCTCGCCGTCGCTGTGGCCGTTGAGGAAGTGGAACACGTAGCAGTCCTCGACCGGGATCCAGCGCAGGTCGCTGCCGTCGCCGTCGCGGGCCATGACCCCGATCCGCGTGCCGCGCTCGGGCTGCCAGGCGATCATCGGGCCGCCCGCGGCGAAGCCGGCCAGGTCGAACACCGCCGGGGCGTCCAGGAACACCGCGTGCGTCTCGGTGACCACGAAGTCGTGCATCATCACGGGTGCGGGCAGGTCGATGTCGACGGTGCGTGACAGCGTGCCGTCGGCCTCGATGACGTGGTACCGCAGGTAGGGCGGGATCGCGGAGTAGCCGAAGGCGAACATCTGCTGGGTGACCGGGTCGATCTTCGGGTGTGCGGTGAACGCACCCCGCAGGCGGCCGCCGAAGTCGGTGGTGCCCACCGTGGAGAGGTCGTCCGCGAGCACCGTGGGCGGCCCCGCCTCCCACAGGCAGAGGATCTCACCGGCGTGGCGCACCACGTGGGTGTTGGCCACGTTCTTCATGGGCCCGGCGTCACCGACCACGTCGGGTCCGGGGAACGCGGCGTTGGCCATGCCGCCGTAGAGCGCCCGCCCGGCGACCTGCTCCGCGGCCAGTCCGCGGCTGCGGACCCACCGGTTGCGGTAGCTCGCCCGCCCGTCGGCCAGCGAGAGCTCGTGCACCATGCCGTCGCCGTCGAAGAGGTGGTAGCGCCCCGCGGGATCGAACATCGGGTTCGGGCCGTTGCGCAGGAACGAGCCGCGCAGCTCCGCCGGCAGCTCGCCGGTGACCTCCAGGTCCACCAGGTCGATCTCGTCGTGCACGGGTGCGTACACCCCGCGCAGGTACGGCTGGACCTCGCGATCCTCGGCGATGCTCATGGTCGTCCCCCTCTGCCGCGCACACCCGTCGACGGCACGGCCGCGTCGACCTGTCGGTGCTCACCGGCGCCTGGCCCGACCAGCTCTCCGGGGAGCTGGTGCTGAGCGCGCCGCACCCCGACACCTTCGGTGGCCCACACCCGTTCTTCGGCGACGGCATGGTGCACCGGCTCTCGCTGCGACCCGGAACACACGGCGCCGCCCCGGACCGCTTCGCGTGGCGCCAGCGCCGGGTCGAGTCGCCCTCGGCCCGGCTGCGTGCGAAGCGGCCGGACCTGTTCCACCCGACGATGGTGGGTGTGCACTCGCCCTTCGGCCACACCAACGCCGCCAACACCGCGCCGTTGCCCTGGGGTGACCGGCTGCTGCTCACCTGGGACGCGGGCCGGCCGGTCGAGGTGGACCCCGTCACGCTCGGGTTCCTCGGCGAGGTCGGCCGCCGCGACGAGTGGCGCACCTTCGAGGTGGGCCCGCAGCCGGTGCTGCCGATGGTCATGACGACCGCCCACCCGGTGGTCGACCCCGACCGCGACGTGCTGTGGAGCGTGAACCTGGAGTGGGGCCAGCTGCACGTCGTCGCCTGGGACGGGCGGGGTGCGCTGCGATCGTGGCCGATCGAGGGCGCCGTGATCCCCCAGTCGGTGCACACCATCACCCAGACCCGGGACTGGCTCGTGGTCGGCGACTGCGCGTACAAGGTGGAGCCGCAGGTGCTCTCCGGCGGGGAGCGCACCGAGCCGGCCAACGCGGATGCCCCGCTGTACCTGATCCGCAAGGAGGACCTCGACGCCGCCACGCCGGGCACACCGGTCGGCTGTCGGGTGCTGCGCATCGCCCCGGAGATCAACCACTACTACGCCACCTACGACGACCGCGACGGGCTGCGCCTGCTGTTCGAGCACACCGAGAGCGCCGAGCTGGCCATGACCCAGCGGCCCTCCGATCTCGATGCGCTCGGTCGGCCGTGCGACCCGGCGCTCGCCGGCCTGTACGGCTTCCCGATGGCGCCCGACCGGGTGAGCAGCGTCCTGGTCGATCCCGAGCGCGCCACGGTGCTCGACCGGGCTGAGCTGCGTGAGCCCGAGCTGCTCTGGGGTCGCCAGCTCAACGCCATGGACTGGAGCACCGAGGGTCGCACCGCCCCGACGGTGCACCACACGGTGCACCAGGGCTTCCGGCCCGAGGCGATCACCCAGCGCATGCTCGACCTCTACGGCGACCGGGTGGACCGATCGCTGTTCCCCTCCGCACCCACCCCCGCCGTGCTGGCCACGACCGACCTCGACACCATGCAGCTGGTCGCGCGCCACGAGTTCGCCCCCGACGAGACCCCGACCTCACCGATCTTCGTGCCTCGGGATCCCGGGTCGGACCCGTCACGCTCCAGCCACAGCGGCAGCGACCCCGGGGGCCACGACGGCTTCGTGGTGGTCCCGGTGCTGCGCGACCACGGCTTCCGGGTGCACGTCTTCGACGCGGACGACGTGGGGCGCGGGGTGCGCTGCACCCTCGATGCGGGTGGCACGCGCCTG
>JALOLF010000061.1 GCA_025456085.1 Acidimicrobiales bacterium | reverse complement strand
CACGGCCCCAGGTCGTCCGTGTCGGGCCCGCCGTCGTGGCCCGGGTGGTCGGTTCGGTCGTCCATCGCGGGACCCACGCTAGAGCCAACGGGGCCCGTTGGCGAGGGGTCGGGCACCGGCGGCCCCGTCCCCGGTGCGTCGCGGGGACGCCGGCCCGGGCCGGCCGCGCTGCGTAGGCTCCCGGTGGGGGCTCGGCGTCGGCGATCGGTTCGTCGGCACGTCCCCTCGTACGAGTCGGCCGTGACGTGCGCCGGAGCGCCGCGTCCGGTCCCGCCCATCGAGGAGCACACCCATGGACGTCCTGCGCACCCCCGACGACCGCTTCGTCGGCCTGTCCGGCTACGACTTCGCGCCCCACTACGTGGAGGTGCCCCTCGACCCGGCCGATCCCGACGCGGCCGCCGCCGGAGGCGACGTGGCGGGCCCGACGCTGCGCATCCACCACCTCGACGAGGGTCCCGCCCACGGCGAGATCGTGCTGCTCCTGCACGGCGAGCCGTCGTGGTGCTACCTGTACCGCCACATGATCCCGGTGCTCGTGGACGCCGGCCTGCGTTGCATCGCCCCCGACCTGGTCGGCTTCGGTCGCTCCGACAAGCCCGCCGCCCGAGCCGACTACACCTACGCCCGCCACGTGGCGTGGCTGCGCGCCGCGCTGTTCGACGCGCTGGACCTGCGCCACCTGACCCTGGTGTGCCAGGACTGGGGCGGTCTGCTCGGCCTGCGTCTGGTCGCCGAGCACCCCGAGCGGTTCTCGCGTGTGGTGGCCGCCAACACCTTCCTGCCCACCGGCGACCGGTCCCCCGGCGATGCCTTCCTGGCCTGGCAGCGCTTCAGCCAGGAGGTGCCCGACTTCCCGGTGGGGCGCATCGTGGACGGGGGCTGCACCACCGACCTGGCCCCCGGGGTCATCGCCGCCTACGACGCCCCCTTCCCCGACGAGTCCTACAAGGAGGGCGCCCGGCAGTTCCCCACGCTGGTGCCCACCCGGCCCGACGACCCCGCAGCGCCGGCCAACCGTGCGGCCTGGGAGGCGCTGGAGCGCTTCGAGAAGCCCTTCCTGTGCGCCTTCAGCGACCGCGACCCCATCACCGCCGGCGCCGATCGGCACCTGCGGGAGCGCATCCCCGGTGCGGCCGGTCAGCTCCACACCACCATCGAGGGCGCCGGGCACTTCCTGCAGGAGGACCGCGGCCCCGACCTGGCCCGGATCGTGGCCGACTTCGTGGCCGCCACGCCCGCCACGCCCCGGCGGTGACGGCGAGGTCCTGACCCCCGGCCCCCGCCTCGGGGACCCTCGGCCCTGGGGAGGAGCCGACCGGTCA
This sequence comes from Acidimicrobiales bacterium, assembly GCA_025456085.1. GTDB lineage: Bacteria > Actinomycetota > Acidimicrobiia > Acidimicrobiales > Acidimicrobilacustridaceae > JALOLF01. The sequence goes on along the minus strand of JALOLF010000061.1, from coordinate 21,399 downwards.
CCGATGCTCACGCCGACGGGGTACCGTCCGCCCTGGACCCGTTCATGGGGGGAGCACGATGACCGAGACGTTCGACGTCCACCTGCCCAACGCCGATGCCTTCGCGTGGCACATGGAGCACGACCCGCTGCTGCGCTCCACCATCTGCTCCATCACCATGTACGACCGCGCTCCCGACTGGGACGTGCTCGTGGACCGGGTGGACCGCTCCACCCGGCTGGCGCCCGCCTTCCGGCACCGCCTGGTGGAGTCGCCCCTGCCCTTCGGGCGCCCCCGGTGGGAGATCGACACCGACTTCGACCTGTCGTGGCACCTCCGCCGCGTCGCCGCGCCCGAGCCCCGCAACCTGGCCACGGTGCTCGAGTTCGCCCGCAACACCGCCATGCAGGCCTTCGACCCGGCCCGCGCCCTGTGGGAGTTCACGCTCATCGAGGGGTTGCAGGAGGGTCGCGCCGCCCTGGTCATGAAGGTGCACCACTCGCTCACCGACGGCATCGGCGGCATCCAGCTCGCCGCCCACGTCGTGGATCTCACGCCCGAGCCGACCCGACAGGGCCCCATGCCCCCCGAACCCGAGGGCGAGCCCTACACGACCATGGACTGGGTGCGCGACGGCGTGGAGCAGGCGGCACGCGCCATGGTGTCCGACACCCGTCAGCTGGCCCGGAACCTGCCCGCAACGGTGTGGGGCCTGGCCCGGGACCCCGTCGGCACCGTGTCCGGCGCCGCCCGCACCGCAGGGTCGGTGTTCCGCTTCGCCCAGCCGGTGAGCGACACGCTGTCCCCGGTGATGTCCGGTCGGCGTCTGGCGTGGCACTACGACGTGCTCGACGTGCAGTTCGCCGACCTGCGGGCGGCGTCCAAGGCCGCCGGTGGCACCGTGAACGACGGGTTCCTGGGCGGCATCGCCGGGGGCCTGCGGCTCTACCACGAGAAGCTGGGCGCCCCGGTCGACGAGCTGCGGGTGACGATGCCCATCAGCCTGCGGGCGCCGGGCGACCCGGCGGGCGGCAACAAGGTCACGCTGGCCCGGTTCAAGGTGCCCATCGCCATCGAGGACCCGACGGAGCGCATGCAGGTCATCGACGCCCGCTGCGCGGCGTGGCGCCACGAACCGGCCATCCCGTACTCGAGCACGATCGCCGGGGTGCTCAACCTGCTGCCCTCGGCCTACACGGGCGGCATGCTCAAGCACGTCGACTTCCTGGCCAGCAACGTGCCGGGCTTCCCCGAACCGGTGTGGGTGGGCGGGGCCGAGGTCCTCAACTTCTACCCGTTCGGCCCCACCATCGGCGCCGGCGCCAACATCACCCTGATGTCGTTCCGGGACACGTGCTTCATCGGCGTCAACACCGACGCCGCCGCCGTCCCCGACCCGGAGCTGTTCCTGGCCTGCCTGCGTGACGGCTTCGAGGAGGTGCTGGCGCTCGCCGGCGACCACACCCCGGTGCGGCTGCCGGTGCAGGAGGGCCTGCTCTGACCCGTCGGCTCCTCGCCGGTCTCCTCGCTGCCGCCCTGCTGGCTGCCTGCACCGGCCAGAGCGGCGACGAGGACGCGACCGGGACCGCGCCGACGACCCTCCCGGCAGGCACCGTAGAGCTGGTCGTGGACACCGACCGGGCGGCGGGGGCGGTGGCCGAGGAGTTCCTCTCGGTGAGCGTGGACGTGGCCCAGGTGGTGGGAGGGAAGTTCTGGGACCCGTCGGGCGGGCTGGAGATCGTGGCCGGTGGCAGCGCGGAGGTCGAGCCCTACGACTTCACGCGCCCGCAGCTGGTGGCGCTGACCCGGGCGCTCGAGCCCGGCTACCTGCGCATCGGCGGGACGGCCGCCGACGAGATCTACTACGACCTCGGCGAGACGCCGGCGGAGGTGGCGCCGGAGCCGTTCTCCTACGTGTTGACCGCCGCCCAGTGGGACGCGGTCGATGCCTTCGCCCGGGAGGTCGACAGCCGGCTCCTGTTCACCCTGAACGCCGGACCCGGTACCCGTGACGAGGCCGGCGCCTGGACCGACGGGCAGGCCCGTGCCCTGCTGACCCACAGCGCCGGACGCGGCACGGACGTGGCCGTGTGGAGCCTCGGCAACGAGCCCGGCTACTTCGGCGTGGTCCACGGCCTCGACGTCCCCCCGGCGCAGTGGGCAGCCGACCACGCGACGCTGCGCACCGCCGTCGACGAGCTCACCCCCGGGGCGCGCCTGGCGGGGCCGGCCTCGGCCTACTGGCCGGCGGTGGGCGAGGTGGTGCCCTTCACCCCCGCGTTCCTGGAGCAGCTCGCCGCCGGCGGGGACCCACCCCTCGACATCGTGACCTGGCACTACTACCCCCAGCAGTCGCGTCGCTGCCCCGCCGGCAACCGGCGCGCCTCGCCGGTGCTGGCCCTGCTGCCGGAGTTCCTCGACGAGTTCGACGTCCACGCCGGCACGGTCGGCCAACTGCGTGACGAGCACCTGCCCGACGCCGAGGTGTGGCTGGACGAGACCGGCAACGCCCAGTGCGGCGGGGAGCCCGACCTCTCCGACCGGTTCCTGGCCGGGTTCTGGTGGCTGGACCAGCTCGGGCAGGCGGCGCGGTCGGGTCAGCAGGTCGTGGCCCGCCAGAACCTGTCCGGCGCCGACTACGCGCTGCTGCACGAGCCCGAGCTGCGTCCCAACCCCGACTACTGGACGACCCTGCTGTGGCGCCGGCTGCTGGGCCCGACGGTGCTCGCCGTGACCGTGCCGGACTCGGCGCCGACGCTGCGGGCCTACGCCCACTGCGCCCGCGACGAGCCGGGCGGCGTGGCCTACGTGCTGTTGAACCTCGACGAGGAGGCCGAGGCGCAGGTGGGGACGGCGGCGCTGGGGGCGTCGGACGGGACGACCGTGCAGGCCTGGACGCTGACCGCTCCCGATCCGCTGGGGCGCGACGTGGTGCTCAACGGCCAGCCGCTGGCCCTGGGTGCCGACGGCTCGTTGCCGCCGCTGGAGCCGGCGACGGTCGAGGGCCCGGTGCTGACGCTGCCCCCGCTGTCGCAGTCGTTCGTGGTGGTGCCCGGCGCCGCGCCGGGCGCGTGCGGCTGACGCCCGCGCCCGCCGACGCGTCGATCGGCCCTACCGGTAGTAGCCGAGGACGTCGACCACGACGTGGGTGGCGACGTTGGCGTACAGGTTGCACAGCCCGCTGGGGTCGACCGCCGTGAGGGTGGTGACGGCGACGTTCTGACCGGGGCCGGACCAGTTCAGGTTGGACGTGCCGGGCCAGGTGATGCCGTTGCGGTAGATCGCCATGAAGCCGCCCGAGGAGCCGGTCGTGCCGGTGGCGACCAGGCTGACCAGCACCGAGCTGGCACCCGCGGGGACACCCGAACCGTTCTGCGTGAGGTCGCACGGCCGGGCGACGTTGGGGGTCAGTTGGGTCTTGGAGCCGACGGCGGGACTGGTCCCGGGTCGGGAGTCGTACACCCGCACCGGGGTGGCCAGGGTGTGGAAGGCGCCCGCTGTGGTGGGCCCGGCCAGCTTGCGCCACGTGCCCGGGCTACCGCCGGCCACGCACAGCCACCGGTCGCTGTTCACGTCCCGCACGATCGATCCCGCCTGGCGGTTCACGGTCGATGCCGGCGGCGGCAGTAGGGGCTGGGGTGTGGTGTTGACGAACCGGAGGTGCGTTCCCGCCGCATCGAACAAGGTGGCCATGACCGCGGTGCCGGTGGTGTAGGCCACACCGATCACCCCGCTCCGGGTGCTCGTGTCGCCGCGCACGCCGTCGCTGGTCGTCGAGATCCCGTACACGCCGGCGCCGCTGCTCGACACGCCGATGATGGCGTCGCCGGAGGTCGGACCGGCCGTCCCGAGCACCGCCGGGTTCCCGGTGAAGTCACCGGTCGCGGCGGCGGCGGGAGCTGCCTGACCGAGGGCCAGCGCCGCGCCGCCGACCACGGCGCCGGCGGCGACCGTCGCCGCCGTCGACAACAGGTGACGCCGATCGGTCGGCGTGTCGCCCGGCCCGCGGGACGGCGCCTCGGGGAGGGTCGCGTGGACGTCCGACGGTGCGCCGCCGACCAGCGGTCGTGTCCGATCGGCGGCTCGGAGCTCGGCCACCGCAGCCCGGAGCTCGTCGATCACCTCGCTCTGCCGTTCGATCAGCGTGCGCTGCTCCTCGACCTGCGAGCGGAGCTCCTGCATCTCGTCGCCCATGTCAGCCACGCCCCGCGTCGGTGCGCCCTGTACCGGCCGCCCCGGGGCCCCCACGTGTCGTCTACACCACGGGGTGTCGAGCCACCGGGGTCCGGGGCGACGGTCACCGTCGGTGTGCGCCGGTCACCGCGACGCCACCGACGGCACGCCCCGGTCGGCGTCGAGGTAGCCGCGGCGGCGCTCCAGGCGTCGGGCCAGACGCAGGCTGTCGGTCTCCAGCCGCCACAGGTGCAGCCACCCGCCGAGCCGTGAGGCGACGAGGGCGATCGCCAGCAGCGCCCGTTGCGCCCACCGGTGATCGGCCAGGGGGAGCGGCCGGGGCACGATCGTCCAGCCCAGGCGATCCTCCAGATCCGGGAACGCCCGGCGCAGGTGCCAGCGGTCCGCCCCCTGGCGGTAGGCGTCGAGCACGAACGCGGCGTGGGGACGGTGGTAGTGGTGCTCGGCGCGCAGCGACCGGTCGAAGGCCGCGGTCGCCCCGGCCGCGGCCAGGCGCAGGCCGAAGTCCTCGTCCTCGTGGTAGGCGATGGGCGCGTGGGGTGACGGCACGGGCACCCGCAGGACCCGCTCGCGGCGCAGCGACACGTTGCCGTTCCAGAACCGGGTGAGGATCATGGCCGGGTCCCGCTCCCAGGAGGCACAGCACTCCTGGTAGTCCTGCTCGTAGAGCAGCAGCGCGGCGTCGCCGCACCGACGCCGCTGCGGGAGCCGCACGGGCATCCACCCCACGACGACCAGGTCGCCGTCGTGGCTGGCGTCATCGGCGTCAGCGGCGGCGTGGCGGGCGCGGTGGCCCGAGACGAGCCCCGGGACGGCGACCACGTCGTCGTCGACGAACACCACGATCGTGCCCGTCGCGGCCTCGACCCCGGCCTGACGGGCCGCCGCGGCGCCGATGCCCTCGCGGCGCAGCACCTGCAGCCGGGGCTCGACGGCGCCGACGCGGGCGAGCAGGTCGGGGGTGTCGTCGGTCGATCCGTCGTCGACGACGACGAGCTCGTCGGTGGCCGGGTCGGCCAGGAGCGGGTCGAGCACCTCGCGCAGGTGGGCGGCGCGGTTGCGGGTGGGCACGACCACCGACACGGTGGCCGGGTCCCGGTGCGGTCGTGGCCCCGCGGCCGTCACCTCCGCCGGGGGACCCATCGCTACCCGGGGCCGGGCGACACGGGCTCGAGCCACTCCTCACGCCAGAAGTAGAGGCACCCGCGGTCGCAGCGGCCGAAGGGCTCGGTGCCTTCGCACATGACGCCGTCGAGCAGGTAGATCCCCCCGACCTTCTTGACCTTGTAGTCGCGCTCGTCGATGAAGCGCCGCACCGGCTTGCACACCCGCTGCACGGTGCCGCAGTAGGGCACCATCTCGGGCATGAAGCCGCACCCCTTCAGCGCCAGGAACGGGTCGAGGGTGGCCTCGATCTCCTCCCGGCCGCGCACCCGCACGAGCTGGCCGGCCCCGAACCCCCGGGCGGTGGCCCCGTCCGCCGCGGCGCCGGTGGGCGGCCCCGGCGCGCCCGGAGCGGCTGGCGCTGCCCGCGCGGCCGGAGCGGGCGGTGTCGGTGGGCCGTGGCGCAGGCGGACGAGCTGGCGCTTGATCCTGCGCCGGGTGTCGACCGACAGGTGCCGGCGCAGCTCGAGGCGGGCGCGCTTGCGAAGCGGCACGCCCCGCAGGGCGACGACGCCTTCGCTCATGCGGGGCACCGAGGCGATCTGGCAGCTCGTCGGACCGGGAGCGCCCTGCAGTCCGTCGGGTCGTGGCTGGACGCCCATCTGGCACCTCCCGTCCGGTGGGGTGATCCGAAGCCATTGTCGCCGGCTCGCAGCCCCGTCCACAGAGCCGGAAGTCCACGCACCGGGGTGCCGGGCGGCCAGCGTGTCGGGCGGTCGGACCTCACGCGGCATGGCGGTACAGGACCCGGCCCGACGCCCTCGTGAGCCACCGGGGGCCGTGGCGCAGCACCGGTCCGGCGAGCCGGGTGAGCCGTCCCCGTCCGTCGTGGGCCGCGGCGCCGAGCGTCGAGTACGTCAGGGTCTCCTCGACCCCGCCCAGCCGTCGCTTGAAGAGCCACAGGCCGTCCTCGGGCAGATCGGAGCGACCCAGGTCGGCGGTGGTGCACCCCCGCTCCACCCCCGCCACCAGCCCGTGCCACATGAGCAGATCGTTGGGGCGGCGATCCCAGGCCGCCGGGTCCGAGGCGCCGTACTTGAACACCAGGTAGTCGCGCCAGCACAGGAAGACGCACCCGGCGATGGGCTCACCGTCGGCTTCGGCGAGGAGCAGGTAGCCGAGGTCGCGGGCGAGGATGCGGTCCCACAGCAGCTCGAAGTACGCCCGGGGTTGCGCCGGCACCCCGTGCCGGCGGCGGGTCAGGACCTGCAGGGCGTGGAACGTCCGGGCCAGGTCATCGCGTCGTTCGCCCCGGCGGACCGTCACCCCCCGGCGAGTCGCGCTGCGGACGTTCTGGCGCAACGACCGGTTGATCGTCGGGGAGAGCTCTTCGACGGTCGCGGGGAGGGCGCGCCGGTGGAGCACCGCGCCCGACGGCGAGGGAGCAGCGGGGGCCGGGAGGGCACTGCGCACCTCGACCCGGGTCACCCCTTCGGTGAGGCGCAGCTCGTCGAGGCCGGTGACGAGCGACCGGCGTGCCCCGTCGCTCGTGGTGACCGGGGCGCAGGCGTCGGAGAAGGGCAGCGACACCCAGCGCCGGCGACCCAGGGGCGAGGACACGTCGATCAGGGGGAGGCCGGCCACCATCGTGTCGTCGCCGTCGACCATGCCGACGACCCGCGCCTCGTAGCGGTAGCAGTCGGCGAGCAGCTGCGCCCAGGCCGGATGGTGGAACGGGGTCACACCCGGGGCGACCCTGAGGAGCTGCCGCCACCGTTCGTCGTCGACGGTCGTGAGGACGGCTCGCTCAGTCATGCGGCGGCTCCGCGGGAACGACCAACGGCGCCACGAGATCGGCGAGGTACTCGGCGTCCCGGGGAAGCACCCGCAGGTGGGTGGGGAGGTCGACCAGGTGCCCGGCCAGGTACTCGGCGCAGGGGCACGACCAGGGGGGGTAGCCGAACAGGTCGACAGACTCGGCCCCCTGCACGGTCTGGTCGAACCACGTGTCGCCGGTGACGTGGGGCCCCAGCGCCGCGAGGGCCTCGGCCCGGTCGCGCACCACCACCGGGTAGCGCACGTACGACGGGTTCATGCGGGCGTCGCCCGGACCGAGCCCACCGCCCAGGGGGAGCCGGTCGGCGTAGATGGCCGCGATCCGCCGTCGGTGACCGACGTTGGCGTCGAGGCGGCGCAGTGCCCGCACGCCCAGTCGGGCCTGGGCGTTGGACAGGCGCCGCTCGTAGGACGGTGGTCGTCGGCCACGCCGTTCGTCGTCGTCGGCCGGGCGGGGGAAGGGGTTGCGGCGGCCCATCCGGTCGAAGAGGAACTGCGCCACCCGGTTGGCGTCGGGTTGGGTGAGGGCCCAGTAGGCCGCGAACTTCACCAGGTAGCGGCGGGTGACCGCCGGCGGCACCCACACGCAGTCCCGGCGCTGGAAACGGCGCAGCGCGCCGGCCAGGTCGTCGTCGTCGGTGACCACCATGCCCCCCTGGGTGGTGGAGATGGTCTTGGTCTCCTCGCTGCTGAAGAAGGCGGCGCGGCCGAAGCTGCCGATGGGACGGCCCCGGAACGTCGAGCCCAGGGAGTGGACGCAGTCCTCGAGCACCACGAGGCCGTGGCGCTCGGCCAGGGCCAGTGCCCGGTCGAGGTCGGCGGGCACGCCGAAGGTGTGCTGCACCACCAGCACCCGGCTGCGGGGGCCGAGCAGGCGCTCGGCGGCGTCGAGGTCGATGTTGCAGGTCCGCGGTTCGCAGTCCACGAACACCGGCACCGCGCCCCGGTAGCGGATGGCGTTGACGACCACGGCGTGGGTCGGTGCCTGGATCAGCACCTCGTCGCCCGGCGCCACGTCCAACGCGCCGAGGAGGCCGTAGAACCCGACGCGTGCCGCGGCGAAGCTCACCCCGTGGCGCACACCGATGCGGGCCGCGAAGTCCGCTTCGAACCGGGGTATCGCCGGTCCGCTCACGAGCCGTGACCGGGTGGCGGCGTAGCCGAGGGCGACGGCGCAGTCCGCGGCCGTCGAGCCGCCCATCATGGCAAAGGTCCGTCGTGCCGTGCGGGCGGTGGGGGTGGTGGTTCCCATGGTGCACCTCACAGGAAGTGGTAGGCGAGCCGGCCCGCCGCCGCGGTGGCCCGCAGGGGCAGGTGCTGCCACGCAGCACGAGACAGCCGGCTCCGGCGGGTCGGGTCGTCGCCCTCGGCGTCGACGTCGACGTGCACGGGCGGCCAGTAGAGGCGCCGGAGCGGTTCGGGGTGGCTGCCCCACTTCAGCTTGAACGCGGCGAGGGACGTGTCCCCGGCCGGCACCTCGCCCAGGTCGTAGCGACGCAGGCCCTCGGCGCAGGCGTGGTGGATCGCGTCCCACAGCAGCGCGTCGACCGGCCGGAGCATGACCGTGGTGCGGTCGAGGCCGGTGAAGGCGTAGGAGCAGGTCCGGGTGCCGGTGAGGTGGAAGACCCCGGCGACGATCCGGCGGCCGGCGCCGGTGCCGAGCTCGGCGACGGTGAAGGAGCCGAGCGCTTCGGCGTCGTTGGCGTGGATCATCGTCGCGAAGAGCCGCTTCGGTCGGGCGGGCAGGCGGTGCAGGCGCATCGCGTCGAGGTACAGCAGGTACCAGGCGTCGAGGTCGGCGAGGGTGCCGGCCCGGACGCGTACTCCCTCGCGCTCGGCCTTGTGGACCATGCGTCGGATGCGGCCGTGATGCCTCGGGTTCCCGAAGCGCAACGCCGTGGGATCCTCGGGGAGGTCGATCACGTAGGTCCGGCGCCAGTCGACTCCGCCCAGCTCGGGGACGAGCCCGTCGAGATCGTCGGCGACCGGCTTGAGCTGCAGGCGGACGCCGTCCGCCCGTGCCCGGTCGACGGCGGCGCGCAACAGGGCGGCGGCGGCGTCGGGCCCGTCGGCGAGCGGACCCGCCAGCGGGGTGCGGGGCAGCGAGGACAGCCGCGCCGCGCCGAGATGGCCGGCCAGTCGGAACGGCACCCCGCGGGTGCGCACGAGCGGGAGCACCCCGGTCACCCGGCCCTGGTCGTCCTCGCAGAGGAGGTGCGTGCCGGGCTGGTCGTACTCCCTGGCCAGGACCCGGATCCACGCAGAGCGGTGGAAGGCCATGCCGTGCGGGTCGACGGCGACGAAGGCATCCCAGCGACGGTCGGTCGTGGGGTCGACCTCGCGGACGGTGAGCCGGCGAACGGGTGCCGGTGGTGGGCGGTCGAGCCGGGGCGTGCTCATCGGACTCCCCCGGAGACCGTCGTTCCCACGGGGCCGTGGTGGTGCCGGCGACGGTGCCGGTCCACCCGCTTGTGCTCCAGCCGTGCGTAGGCGGCGAGCAGCGCCGGGGCCTGGTGCTGCCAGGCGAGACGGGATTCGATCCGTGCCCGACCGAGCTGTCCGAGACGCGCCCGCAGGTCGGGGTCGTCGAGCAGCTCGGCGATGCGCGCCGCGAGGTCGGCGGGATCGTCGTCGCCGGCGTAGAGCGCGGCGTCGCCGGCCGAGGCACGGCCCTCCGCCAGGTCGAACTGCACGACCGGTTTGCCGGCTGCCATGTACTCCAGCACCTTGATCATCGTGGACCGGTCGTTGAGGGCGTTCACGTCGTCGGGGCTGACGCACACGTCGGCCTCGTCGAGGACGCCGAGCAGCTCGGCGTGGGGCAGCAGGCCGGTGAAGGTGACGTGGCCGCCGAGGCCGAGCTCGTCGGCCCGGCTGCGCAGCCGGGCGAGCTCGGAGCCCGACCCGACGAGCACGAACTGCACGTCGCGTCCCTGGTCGACCACCAGCAGCTTCGCTGCGTCGAGGAGGAGGTCCACGCCGTCCTGGCTGCCCATGACCCCCGCGAAGGCGACGAGGTGGCGCCGACCCCTGCGCAGGCCGACCGCGTCCGTCGGTGCCGCCACCTCGCCCAGGTCGGGACCGTTGCGCACCACGAACACGTCGGCGGGGTCCATCCCGCCGCGCCCGATCGCCACCCGGCGGAAGCTCTCGTTGGTGGCGATCGAGATGTCGGCCGTGCGGAAGGTGAGGCGCTCCAACAGGACCTGGCTGCGCCAGAGCAGGCCGCGACGGTGGAACTTGGCCGCGAACAGCTCGGGGCACAGGTCGTGGTGGTCGAACACGACCTGGACGCCGAAGGGCTTGAACAGCGCTGCGACCACGAAGAGCAGATCGGGTGGGTTGGCGATGTGGATCACGTCGAAGCCGCGTCGCCGCAGCACCTCCACGGCCAGCGCCAGCTCCCAGACGAGTGCGTTGGCGTACTCGAGCAGGTAGCCGAACGCGGTGTGGCCTTCGTGGGTGGGGTGGCGGAAGACGGCGACCCCGTCGACCACCTCGAAGCGATCCGGGCAGTCCGGTCCGGTCGGGCTGATGACCGACACCGTGCACCCGGCGTCACGCAGGGTGTCGGCCTCCCGCTTGACCCGGATGTCACGCGGGACGGGGCAGTTCTCCACCACCAGGAGCACCCTGCGCCCGCGGGTGCGGGTCGGGCCTCGCTCGGGGCTCACTGCGAGCCCCGCTCCGCCAGTACGGCCGGGATGGTGCGCACGAGGATCGACAGGTCCTGGCGCAGGGTCCAGGTGTCGGCGTAGCGCACGTCGAGACGCAGCATCTCCCGGGGTGGCAGGCAGGCCCGTCCGCTGACCTGCCACAGCCCGGTCATGCCCGGCAGCACCCGGAAGCGCCGCCAGTGCCAGTCCTCGTACTCGGGCAGGGCGTAGACGCACTCCGGACGGGGGCCGACGAGGCTCATCTCGCCCTTCACGACGTTGAGCAGCTGGGGGAGCTCGTCGATGCTGGTGCGGCGCAGCAGGCGCCCGACACGGGTGATGCGCGGGTCGTGCTCGACCTTGAACACGTCCGCCCCGGCGTCGCCGCTCCCGCCGTCGCCGTCGCCGGTGCCGTCGTGGAGCAGGGCCCGCACGTAGGCCTCGTGGGCGTGCTGGTCGGCGTCGACGACCATGGAGCGGAACTTGTAGACGGTGAAGGTGCGTCCGAAGCGGCCCACCCGGGTGCCCCGGAACAGCGCCGGTCCCGGCGAGGTGCGTCGCACCGCCAGCGCGGCCAGCGCCAGCAGCGGGGCGGTCAGCACCAGCACCAGCACGGCGACGACGACGTCGAGGACCCGCTTGGCGGCGAGGGCCGGCCCTCGCTGGCGGGTGTCGTGCAGGTCGATGGGGGCGACCGGCACCGAGGTCCGTGCCCCGCCACCGGCAGCTCCGGTGGGGGCGCCGGTGGACGTGGCGGTCGGGCGTGGGCGGTCAGCCGGCGGCGTCGGCGTGGGACCGGACGGGGGTCGGGTGGGAACGACCATGGCGCCCCCTCATGTGCGGCAGGCGGCGCGCTGCCGCTCCTCGTAGCGGGCGCGCAGGCGCAGCTCCGCATCCAGCAGGTCATCGACGCGGCCCACCACCCGGGCGGGCACGCCGTAGGCCACGACGCCGGCGGGCAGGTCGTGGGTCACGACCGAGCCGGCACCGACGAGGGTGCCGGCGCCGATCTCCACGAACGGCAGGATGGTCACCCCGCCCCCGATCTGGGCGTGCGCCCCGATGCGGGGGCCCGTCATGAGGGCGCCGGAGCGGGCATCGCCGGGGTACAGGTCGTTGGTGCACACGACGCCCGGGGCCAGGAAGGCGCCGTCGGCCAGCTCGGTGTACTGCGCCACGTAGCAGTTGGCGTGGATCTTGACGCCGTCGCCGATGACGCAGCCGTAGTCCACCACCGAACCCGACCAGATCGACACCCCGTGGCCGATGGTCGACGCCTCGCGCACGACCACGTGGTGCCCGGTCGAGAAGTCGTCGCCGATGCTCGACCCCGCGTACAGCACGGTGCCGCTGCGCAACCGGGCCCGCCGCCCCAACCGCAGCGGCGCGGGCCCCGTCAGCCGGTCGGCCGGGTAGCCGAGCACCACGTCGGGGTCGGCCCGCAGCTCCTCGGCTCCCGCCACCACGGCGTCGGGGTGCACGTTCACGGGAGCGCCTCGGCCAGCGCGTCGACCACGCGGTCGACCTGGGCGTCGGACAGGTACGGGTACATGGGCAGCGACAGGATCTCGGTGGCCGCCTGCTCGCACACTGCCAACGCGACCTCGGCGGCGAACGGGGGTTGGCGGTGACAGGGCACCGGGTAGTGCAGGCCGGTGGCGATGCCCTGCGTGCGGAGCCGGCCGGCCACGCCGTCGCGGTCGGGGACGCGCACGATCTCGAGGTGGTGCACGCTCTCGGCGTCGGCCGCGACGGCCACCGCCTCGACGCCGGCCACGGCGGCCAGGCGGGCGCGGTAGCGGGTCGCGGCCCGGCGACGCAGGGCGTTCCAGGCGTCGAGGTGGGGCAGCTTCGTCAGCAGCACCGCAGCCTGCAGCGTGTCGAGCCGGCTGTTCATGCCCACGTGGTCGTGGGCGTGGCGGGAGGTGGCCGACCGGCCGTGGTTGGCCAGGGACCGGATCCGTTCGGCCAGGGCCTCGTCGTCGGTCACGACCGCCCCGCCGTCGCCGAAGGCGCCGAGGTTCTTGCCCGGGTAGAAGCTGAAGCAGCCCACCTGGCCGAAGGACCCGGCGCGGGCGTGTCGCCACGTCGCGCCGTGGGCCTGCGCCGCGTCCTCGACCACGGCGATGCCGGCGCGTCGGGCGACGGCGACGATGCCGTCCATGTCGCAGACCTGTCCGTAGAGGTGCACCGGGATGACGGCTGCCGTCCGCGGCCCGACGGCGTCGGCCACGAGCTCGGGGGTGACCAGCAGCGTGGCCGGGTCGACGTCCACGAAGCGGGGGGTGGCACCCGCTGCGACCACGGCCTCGGGGGTGGCGATGAAGGTGTTGGCGGGCACGATCACCTCGTCGCCGGGGCCGACGCCCAGGGCCCGCAGGGCCAGCTCCAGGGCGTCGGTGCCGTTGGCCACACCCACGGCGTGGCGGCGCCCGCAGTAGCGTGCCCACGCCTCCTCGAACTCGCCCACCGCGCCGCCCCCGACGAAGTCGCCCCGCTCCACGATGGCCGTCAGGCGGGCCAGGACCTCGTCGTGGATCTCGGCGTGGATCGGCGCCAGGTCGACGAAGGGGACCGGCGCTGCGGTCGGGGTACCGGTCGGCCCGGGGATGGTGGCGGTCATCGGGCGCCGGCCCGCAGCTCGGCGACGTGGACCGCGGCGTCGCGGCGCAGCGACTCGTCGACGGCGGCGAGGACCTCGACCACCTCGAGGCCCGAACGCCCGTCGGTGAGCGGGGTGGCGCCGGTGCGGACGCACTCCAGGAAGTGGCGGTCCTCGAGCTTCAGCGGCTCGTCGAAGGAGATGAAGGGGGAGGTGACGTCGCCGTAGCGGTAGGACAGGGGAAGGCCGCCGTTGGTCTCGTGCTGCGGGTCGCCCTCGGCGAACTCCACGCCCTTGTCGTAGAGCTTCAGGCGCTCGTCCATGGAGAGGTCGTTGTAGACCGCCATGCGCTCGCTGCCCACCACGGTGATGCGCCGCACCTTGCACGGGTCGAGCCAGCTCACGTGGACGGCGGCGACGACCGAGCGCTCGTTGTACTCGAGCCACAGGTACGCGATGTCGTCGAAGCGGGGGTTCGCCACGTGACCGCTGCGGGCCGACACCACGTCGGGAGTGCTGTCGAGCAGGAAGTTCATGATGGCCACGTCGTGGGCGGCGAGGTCCCACACGACGCTCACGTCCGGCCGGTACAGGCCCAGGTTGAGACGTGCCGAGTCGAGGTAGTGCAGGTGGCCGAGCTCCTCGTTGCGGATCATCTCCCGGAGGCGCTGGACCACGCCGTTGAAGGCGTAGGTGTGGCCGGCCATCAGCACCACACCGGCGTCGGCCGCGGCGCGCACCAACTCGTCGGCATCCGCGATCGAGGTGGTGAACGGCTTCTCGACCAGCACGTGCTTGCCGGCACGGATGGCCTGCAGCGCCAGCGCGGCGTGGGTGGTGGGTGGCGTGGAGACGACCACGGCGTCGACCTGGGGGAGTGCCTCGGTCAGGCTGGACAGGGTGCGCACCCCCGCGGAGCCCGAACCCTCGGGAGCCGCGGCCGTGTCGACGCACACCACCTCGCTCACCTCGGGCAGACCGCTCAGGACCCGGACGTGCTTCGGGCCCCAGTACCCGATGCCAACCACTGCGACACGCATGTCGTCACCTCTCGATCACCCCCGTCTCGTAACCTACGGGTGCTCGTGGGTGGCAACCAGGGGCCATGGACCCCATCACGCCCCGACCGGGACCACCAGCACCTCGGCGGCGTCCGCCGCCGGCCCGCGCACCTCCCATCCGTTCTCGCCCGCGTCGATCCTCGATGCCGCCCGGGCCCGCCACCAGGCGCTCACCTGGGACGGCAGGGCATGCCACACGTCGGGGTCCCCGGCGTAGGTGTCCAGGTAGGCCGCGTAGGCGTCGCGCACCCCGGGGACGGCGAGGTAGTCCGGGTGGACCAGCAGCTGCGCCAGGCCGCGGCGGGCGCGCAGCAGGTCCGTCTTGTCGAGCCACGTCCGGGGTCCCGACTGCCGGAGGATCTCGAACAGCGTGTGGTCCTGGGCCAGGGTGAGGGGCAGCTCGACCACCGGCCCGTTCAGCAACGGCCACCAACTGCAGCACCCTCCCCGACAGGGTTGGAAGGGGTCGGTGTCGGGGAAGGACAGGTCGTGGTCGAACCCCAGGGTGGCCATGGCGGCCCACGAGCGCTGCATCGACGGGGCGCGGAATCCCGTCGCCCCCCAGGCCTCGGCTGCGGCGTGGATGGCCGGCAGGCGCGCCGCCAGCGTGGCCTCGGACTCCACGTCGAGCCCGTCGTGGTACAGGCCGTGGACGCCGATCTCGCAGCCTTCGCGCACCAGGCTCTCGCGCACCGCCGCCGGCAGGTCGTAGCGCCGGGGCACGAAGTGCCAGGAGGAGACCAGACCGTGGCGCCGCTCGATGCCGCGCAGCACCTCGATGCCGGGGATGCCCTCGGCGGTCTCGACGTCGTGGGTCAGCGTCAGCGCCCACGTGTGGCCGGCGGGCCACGGCCCCAACGTGGGGACGGGCTGGCCGGCCACCTCGGTGACGAGGGTGAACAGCAGGTCGTACAGGTCGTGCAACGCCGTCTCGCACGGCCAGCGGGGGAACGCGGTGCGGGCCTGGCGTCGGGCCAGACGCCGCCGGAAGGCGATCTGGGTGCGGCGGGGCAGCACGGGTCGCACGCGGTAGTACGCCCGCCGGGCCAGCGCGCCGGCGCGCTCCATGCCCGGCGTGAGCTCGTGCAGGTAGGCCTCGGTCCACAGGTTGGTGATGGCCTCGTCGGGGTCGAAGGGCACCAGCACGGTGCCGTCGGCGCGCACCCACAGCGCCGCCTCGCCGTCGCCGTGTGCCGGCTGCAGGGTCTGGCGGCGTTCCCAGCGGCCGCCGAGGCTGCGGCGCAGCGGTGCCAGCACGTCCTCCGTGACGACCCGGGCCACGACGGCGATGCCATCGAGGTCCCACCGCTGCGGGGACCACCGTGCGTCGGGCAGGAGCCAGCGGAGCTGCGCGGTGCCGTGCTCGTCGGCGAGCCAGGCGGTGCGCGGCGAGGTGGCCGGTACCGCCTGCGGGTCGTCGGCGACGGCGTACGGCGTGCGGTGGTAGTCGAGGTAGAGGACCGGTCCCGAGGCCGCGATGGCCAGGGACGGAGCCCGCCGCGTCGCCCGGGGTGCGACGTCGGTTGTCACGGCTTCCAACATAGGGTCGCCATCGGAGCGGGCAATGGCCGAAAGTCCTTTGGTCGGTCCCTCGTCAGTGGCGGAAGACGTCGTGGATGGCGTCGGTGAGCACGCCGCGGGCCACGATCCAGGTGACGGCCAGGTAGGCGGCCGCACCCGCTGCCACCTCGATGCCGGCGGCGAGGACCGCAGGGACGTCGGGCAGCACGTGGTCGGCGGCGAGCACGGCGAGGACCATGACCGCCGTCGGAGGGACGAGGCGGGCCAGGGCGCGGGGCACCACCCACCACGGCTGGTCCAGCGCCCGACCGCCGAGCCACAGCACGACCGGGAACAGCGCGTACCCGGCGATGGTGAAGGCCCACGCCACCGCCTCGATGCCGTTGGGGACGCTGAGGGCGAAGGCCGCGACGTACACCACGATGGACGTGAGCTCGAAGTAGAAGGCCCACTTGGGGCGACCGGTGGACTGGTACACGGTGCCGTGCATGCGCGACAGGGCCAGCCGCGGCCCGTTCAGGGCCAGGATCTGGATCGTCGGCACGGCGTCGGCCCACTGGTCGCCGAAGGCCAGGGGGACGATCACCGGGGCGACCACCAGCACGCCGAGGGAGATCGGGAAGCACACCAGCGCGGTGTCGCGCACGCCGCGCACGAAGGCGGTGCGCACCCGGGGCAGGTCGTCCTGGATGGCGGCGAAGGCCGGGAACAGCACGTTGCCCACCACGTCGGCGATCTTCTGGATGGGCAGCAGCATGATGCGGTAGGCGATGTCGTAGTAGCCGAGCGCCGTGGGCCCCAGGAACCGCCCGATGAGCAGGTTGTCGACGTGGGTCTCGGTGTAATAGACGGCGCTGTAGCCGGAGGCGTAGGCCCCGAACGAGAACAGCTCGCGCAGCGAGCGCCGGTCGAGACCGAGGCGTGGCGTCCAGATCCCCGAACGGAGCGCGAACCACAGCGACACGACGCACATGACGACGGCTTCGCCGACCACGTAGAGCACCAGCGACCAGCTCCCGCCGCCGGTCGCGGCCAGCCCGATGCCGGCTGCGCCACCCACGAGCACGCCGAGGCTCGACGCCGTGACGAGGGGCCGGAAGCGCAGCTCCCGCTGCATCAGGTACCGGGGGGTGGCCTGGATGCCCTTGAGGACGAAGTTGAGTCCCAGCACGGCGAGGATGGGCTGCAGGTCCGGCTCCCGGTAGAAGCTGGCGATGGCGGGCGAGGCCAGGGCCACCAGTACGGCGAAGGTCACGCCGAGGACCACGGTGGCCGTGAACGCGGTGCGGACGTGGCGGGGCCGCAGATCGCGGCGGTGTACCAGGGCGGGCCCGAGTCCCACGTCGCCCAGGAACCCGCTGATGGCGGTGAACACCGTCGCCATGCCGACGAGGCCGACCTCGGAGGGGTCCAGGAACGTGGCGATCGTGACGAGGATGACGATGCGGGCCACCTGTTGCAGGGCCTGGTCCGCTGCGCTCCAGCGCACGCCGGACGCGACGCCCACCGACAGGGGCGCGCCGTCGGCCGTGGCGGTGCCGGCTCCCGCGGCCAGCTCCGCCAACTCGGCGCGCCGCTCGCGGTCGGCGAGCCGGGGCGGCGGGTGCTCGGTGGAGGTCACGACCGTCGGCCCACCACGAGCGCGGCCAGGATCCACAGCACGTGGGGCAGCCCGCCGCTCGTGAAGTACGGGAACAGCAGCTGCATGACGGCCAGCGCCGGCAGCAGCGCCACCAGCGCCGCCCCGGCGACCCGTGGGGCGCTCTCGTCGGCGCGCTCGGCGTCGCGGGCGGCGAGGAACAGCGCCACCATGAGCGCCACGTACACACCGAGCAGCAGCAGCCCGCCACGCAGCAGCAGGGTCAGGTAGACGGACTCGGTGTGCTGCCATCGGAGGCTCGCGGGCAGGTCGGGCCCGTAGCCGATGAGGATGTAGCGCTCCACCAGCGGCACGTACTCCTCCTGCCAGACCTCGAGGCGATACGAGATGGTCTGGGGGACGGCGACGGCCGTGGTGTCGCCGCCCGCCGTGCCCAGCTGCTCCTCGGCCCGTCCGGCCAGGAAGGGCCCGAACAGCAGCACCGAGCCCACGGCGACGGTGGCGAGCGACACCAGCACCGCCCGTCCCCGCCCGGTCCGCACCCCGAGCACCACGGCGACGGCGGCCGCGCCGACGATGGCGGTGATCGTCAGGGTGACCACCAGCGCCGCCGACGCGGTCACGACGACGACGGCGGCGGCGCGGCGGGGCACGGGCGGTCGGTCCCGGTCGACCAGCGACGCCACGCTGACCGCCAGGATGCCGACGAGGTAGCCGGCGAGAGGGTGCCAGTGGGGGAACAGGCCGGTGGCCCGTGGGGCGCTCTGGTACCCCCACGAACGGAAGATCTCGTCGCCGGCCAGGCTGGCCACCACGTCGCGGGTCGGTCCCAGGTCGAGCTGTTGCGCGATGGCGATCACCGACACCGGTACGCTGGCGTAGACGAGCAGGCGCAGCGCCCACCGGCGGGACCGGGGCGTGGCGAGCCCGACGTGGACCGCCCGGTAGAGCAGGAAGAACTGGAAGGGGCCGACGAGCACGCCCACCCGTTCGGCGGTGAACGGGTCTGACCGCAGCCACAGGTTCACGGCTCCCAGCACCAGGGTGAGCACGGCGTAGCCGAGGGTCAGGAGGTCGAAGCGCGTCCAGGGCCGTGTGCCGTCGGCGACGGCGAGCACCACGAGACCGCCCAGGCCCACCACGAGCGTCTCGGACAGGCGCAGGCCCGGGACGGGCAGCCCACGGCGCAGACCGCTGAGTGCCGGCACCAGCGCCACGAGCGCCAGCGCGCCGACGACCGGTCGGCGCAGCACCGCGAGCGCCACCACCACGGCCAGCAGGCCGGCCGCGGCCGTGGCGACGCCGAAGGAGGCGCCGACGCCCACGAGCAGGATCGACGCCGCGCTCACCGCCAGCAGGCTGCGGCGGTCCCGTGGGCCCGTGGCGGGCGGTGCGTCGGATCGGGACGGTGGGGCCGGTGCCGTGAGCGTCATGGCTCACCGGTCCCGGCCGGTGCCGACCTCCACCGTGCTCGCGGTCTGCGTCCCGGCATCGGCGCTCGGTGGTTCCTCGGTGTGGCCGCCGTGGGCGCGGGCCGGCGGCCCGACGGGCCCGGTCGCGTGCCCGGGGTCCGAACCGTTGCGCACCACGAGAGCCCATGACGGTCGGGCACCGAAGTGCTCGAGCCGGGTCATCCCGCGGCGCACGGCGGCGAGCGTGGTGTCGGGTGCGGCCACCACCACGCACAGGTCACCGCCGACCACCGCGGCCTCGGCGGCACCGGTCGATCCGGGCGGCTCCACGGGGATGACCTGCAGGTCGACACCCGGGCTCCCCGTCACGGTGTGGTTCGTCGGCGGGTGGTTCCCGACCGCGGCGGCGACGGACCGGGCCAGTTCGAGGCACCGCACCTCGACCCGTCGGTCGACGGGGACCAGCACCACCCGGGCCGGTCCTTCACCGGCCAGGGCGAGCCACCGTGCCCCGAGCGCGGCCAGCATCGTGGAGCCGGGGTGGTCGAGCTCCGTCACGGGGCACCCGAGGAGCTCCCCGAGGCGATCCGCCGTGTCGACGCGGGGATCGGCGCGCTCCCAGGCCAGGGCCAGCAGCGCGGCGAGGCCCAGGCCGAAGACCGCCCCCACGACGAGGGCGTAGGTCGACCCGTAGCCGACCGGGTCGGCCTGGTCGGGCAGTCGCGCCACGTTCACCGAGCCGGGCGCCACGATGGCCGACACCGTGGGCGTGCGGGCCAGCTCCTGCGCGGCGAGGCGGGTGACCTCGACGGCACGGGCCCGGTCGACGTCGGTGAACGAGAGGGTGAACATCGCCGTCTCACCGGTGGCCGTCGCGGCCAGACCCTCCTCCACCGCGTCGACGTCGAGCCCGGTCCGCTCGGCGACCAGGTCCTGCAGCGAGCGGTCCTGCGGGAGGCCCTCGGCGTAGGTCACGGCCAGCCGGTTGGCGTCGCCCACGTTGCCGGGGCCGAGGTCGGACGCGCCGGTGCGCACGAGCAGGGTGGCCTCGGCCCGGTACTCCCCGCCCCCCAGCGTCGACGCCCCGAACGCCAGCGCGGCGACCAGGGCGGGCACCACCACGAACAGCCACCATCGCCGACGCAGCCAGCCGGGCCCGTGCGGGCGGTGGCGGGTCACGCCGCCCGCTCCTCGGGCGTGTGCTCCGGCTCCGACGAGTCGGGGACGGGTCGACGGATGCAGCCGAGGAGGGCGTCGCGCTGCTCGGCCCAGCGTCGCTCCTGGTCGCGTCGCGCCGCCTCGGCGTCGCGACGCAGCGCCTCACCGCGGTCGAGGGCGCGGCGGACCGAGTCGGCCAGCGCCGGCCCGTCGTTGGGCGAGAGCTCCGCGAAGGGGAACAGCGGCCGCAGGGCGGGCCAGTCGCTCACGAGCAGGGGCCGTCCGGCGTAGACGGCCTCGTATGCGCAGCGCATCACCGACGTCGGCTCCGTGGTGAGGGCCAGCACGAGGTCCGCGCCCCGCACCGCCTCGTGGTACCGGTCGTGGTCGAGGTAGCCCGTGAGGACGACGTTCGGGGGGACGTCGTGGCGCAGCGCCGCCGGGGCCAGCGCGGGGTCGCCCGTGACCAGCACGTCGATGTCGGGTAGGCGACGCGCCATCTCCACGACGGCGGCGATCGGCTCGTCGCTCGACATGATCGTCACGAACAGCACCCGGGGTCGCGTCGCGCCGGTGGGCGAGGGGTCGAAGACCCAGTCGCCGGGCGCCTCGTGCACCAGAAGGGGCCGACCACCCCACGACCGGACCACCTCGGCCAGCTCCTCGGTGGTCACCAGGGTTGCGGCGCTCCGCCGGGCCAGCCAGGCGTGGACGGGGAGCATCCGGGCCCAGATCCAGCTCTCCTTGCGTCCGAACGAGGAGGGGTGGCTGTCGAGCAGCACGGGGGCGTGAGCCACGAGCCCGTAGCCGTAGGCGATCAGCCCGACGAAGGTGGGTGGGTTGGTGGCGATGACGGCGCGGGGGCGTCGTGTCGCCAGCCAGGCGACGGTGGCCGGGGTGCTCAGCGCGTAGCGCAGGACCGTGCGCCAGTGGCATCGCCCACCCCGTAGCCGGCTGTCGTACCAGCACCGGCTCACGCCTCCGAGGGCTTCCGCGATCTCCGCGGAGCGACCCGCGACCGGGCTCCAGGCCAGGAACGCAACCGGTGGCCGCTCGCCCATGTCACTCCTTCACGGTGACCCGACGGGCTCCGAGCCCGCGTGGGGCTCCGTCGATGTCGACGCTAGGAAGGGGTGTCCGCGGCTGCCAGGGTCGGAGGTCACGAACCCGCCCGCCCATGTGGGGTCAGGGTGGGGGTGGGGTCAGGTGGTGTAGCCGGGTGAGGTGTAGGTGGTGCCGGCGGTGCCGTTGGGGACGTAGTCGCCGGTGGTGGGGG
>JALOLF010000060.1 GCA_025456085.1 Acidimicrobiales bacterium | reverse complement strand
CCCGCACCTCCTGCGCCGACCAGGCTGGACACGAGGCGCACCGCGGCGGGCTGGGTGGGCTCCTCCGAGGTGGGTGCGGCGTCCGGCGTCCCGGTGTCGGTCGACGTGTCGGCGGTGCCCGTGTCCGAGAACGACGTGGAGCCGGGGATGCTCGAGAACCCGTTCCCGTCGGTGAAGCCGCTACCGCTGTCGGCGAAGCCGCTGTCGAAGAACCCGTCGCCGCCGTCGCCGAACCCGCCGTCCCCGAAGCCGTCGCTGCTCCCGTCTCCCTCGGCGTCGTCCTCGGTCGGCGGCGGGTTGGTCGGTGGCTGGTTCTCGGGGGTCGGGATCTTCGCGATCTCGGTCGCAGCCCGCTGCTGCAACGGGTCCGGCAGGGCGACGAAGCCGAGCTCGGTGGCGGCCTGCTGGCCCTCGTCGGAGGTCACGTAGGTGAGGAAGTCGCGCAGCACGGCGCCTTCCTCGCGGGTGAACGTGGTGGTCTCGGAGGTGGGGACGGCCACGTAGGTCACGAGCGGCATCGGGTACACGCCCGGTGTCGTGTCGGTGAAGTCCGGGACCACGATCCCGTCGTCGCGCACCTCGGCCACCTCGAGCGCCTTCAGGATGGCCTCGTCGGTGGGGTACACGTACTCCCCGGCGGCATTGCGCAGCGCCATCACCGTGAGCTGCTCCTCACGGGCCAGGCTGCGGTCGACGAAGGCCAGGCGGCCGGCGTTGGAGCCGTTGGGGCGATCGCCCAGCGTGATGTCGCCGATGGCGATGAACTCGGCCAGCTTGGCCGCTCCGGTCTGGCCGAAGACCTTCGAGTCGTTGATGCCGATCACCGGGCTCACGCCGCCCGTGAAGTCCACGACCGGCTGCCAGATCTCGGTGGCCTGCGCGTTCAGCCAGCTGCTGAACAGGTGGTTGGATCCGGCCTGATCGGTACGGAAGGCGGGCACCGGATAGCGCGTACCACCGGGGAAGGCGCAGCCGCCGTTGTCGTCGGTGATGTAGGGGGAGTTCCAGAAGGAGATCTCGCCGGTGTAGAGCCGGGCCATCGTCTCCGCCGAGAACCGCAGCTCGACGACGGGGATGCCGTTCACCTGGAAGCCGTAGCCCATCACCAGGGCGTTGAGGGCCACGGGGACGTAGGCGATGCCGATCTGACGGTCGGCCAGGCTCTGGACCTGCTCCGCGGTGAGGGGCAGGTTGGTGACCGAGAAGTCGCTGGCCCCGAACGCCCGCTCCTGGTTGGCGGTGGGGGAGTTGACCAGCGTGAGCTCGACGTCCAGCCCGAGCGGTGGCGACAGCGCGTCGACCACCCACCGGGAGGTGAGCAGCTGCGAGTCGGAGTCCGCGAGCCCGTCCACCTGAGGTCGTGTGGACGGGTCGGCGTCGGCCGGGGTCGTGGTGGTGGTCGAGGTCGACGTCGTGGTGGGGAGATCGGGGTTCGCGCCGCCGGTGCCGATGTTCAGCACCTTCGCCGCGGTCTGGGTGGCGGCGAGCGAGAACCCGCACTCGCTGACGTGCAGCGAGCAGGAGCCGCCCTCGCAGAACAGCGGGTCGTTCGGCCCGACGATGTTGGGCTGCTGGGGGACCTCGCCACCCCAGACCCGGTACGTGAGCGAACCGGCGCCGTTCGCATCGGACGCGCCGATGGCCCGGCTCACCTCGGCGCACTCCTGCCACCGGGTGGCACCGGTGAGGCACTGGTGCAGGTAGACGATGCCGTTGGGCTCGAACCCGCTCCAGGAGACCGAGACCTCCTGCCCGGCCTGCAAGCCGCTGTCGGGGGACACGGTGACGGTGCGGCTCTGCGCGTCGGCCCGGCTGGACCGTCCGCCGTCGAGGGCGAGGCTGCCACCGAGGACGAGCAGGGCGAACAGGAGCAGTGGGAGTGCGGTTCTGCGGGGGACAGGCATGGCGCGTGAGCGTCGGGCGGCACGCTCGGCGCACCCGACGGCGCCACCTTGGGCGAGGGCGTGGGTGTCGTCAACGGCACCCGGGCAGGCTTGCCGAGGAATTCAACCCGTCGTCACGCTCCGTTCGGCGGGCTCGGCCCGTCCGTGAAGCTTCGCCCGAGCGTCGGCTCTCGTTCACTCGCGAGCCCCGTGTCGTTCAGCCCTGGATGGTGAGGTGGGCGCGGTAGTCCTGCCCGTGGTCCTGCCCGGGCGCCCCCGAGTCCGAACCGGAGCGACCTGCGCGTGGCCGTGGCCGACATCACCGACGAGATCCCGGCGGCCGAGGATCGTCCCCGCCAGATCCACGCACCCCGGTCCCGAGGTGATCGCATCTTCCAGCGCGTCGCCGTGGCGGCCGGGTCCAGCTCCCTGGTCATCATGGGCTTCATCGCGCTGTTCCTGCTCCTGCAGGGCATGGACGCCTTCCGGGAGGCAGGGTTCGGGTTCTTCACCACCTTCGAGTGGCAGACCAACACCGACCCACCCCGCTTCGGGGTGGCGGCGATGCTCTACGGCACCTTCGTGGTCGCCGTCATCGCCCTGGTGGTGGCGGTGCCCGTCGCCATCGCCACGGCGCTGTTCATCAACGAGCTGGCGCCGCGGCGGCTCCGTCGACCGCTCACCACCTTCGTGGACCTGCTGGCGGCCATCCCCAGCCTCATCTTCGGCATCTGGGCTCGGGAGTTCCTCCAGAACGAGCTCTTCGGCGTGTCGAACTGGTTTGCCGACTATCTGGCCTTCCTGCCGGTGTTCGAGCCGGACCAGCGCGTCTTCGCCGGCAGCCTGTTCGTGAGTGGTCTGGTCGTGTCGCTCATGGTGCTGCCCATCTCCACGTCGGTGATCCGGGAGGTGTTCTCCCAGACGCCGCCCCTGGAGCGTGAGGGGGCCCTGGCCCTGGGGTCGACCCGGTGGGGCATGATCCGCACCGTGGTGCTCCCCTTCGGTCGGGGTGGCATCATCGGCGGGTCCATGCTGGGCCTGGGTCGGGCGCTGGGCGAGACGATCGCCGTGGCGATCATCCTGAGCCCGTCGTACAAGATCCAGACCCACATCCTGGAGCCCGGTGGGGCCACGGTGGCTGCCACCATCGCCAACGAGTTCTCGGAGGCCACGCCCCTGGGCGTGTCGGCGCTCATGGCCGCCGGCCTGGTGCTGTTCGTGATCACCCTGCTCGTGAACATGCTCGCCAACGTCGTGGTCAGTCGCTCCCGGTCCGGCGCGGGGGTGGAGATATGACCATGCTCCAGGGGCCCGCGGAGGCCTCGCCGCCGGCGTCCCTCCCGCCGGTTCCCGACGGACCACGGCCGCCGGACGCGAAGCGCCGGCTGCGTTCGTGGCGTCGCAGCGACGTGGGTGAGCTGTTCGGGTCGATGCTGTCGGCGCTGGCCCTCACCTGGCTGCTGTTCTTCGCGCTCACGCAGCTGTACGGCGCCGCGGGCTTCGTCCTGGTCTGGTACGTGCTCTTCCTGGTCGTGTACTGGCTGGTCGAGCGCGACGTGCACGGCTCGCTGGTGGCTCGGGACCGCCTGGCCGCCGTCGTCATCTCCACCGGTGGTGTCCTCGCCCTCGTGCCGCTCACGCTGACGATCGGCAAGACCGTGGTCGAGGGTCTGCCGAACCTGGACCTGAGCTTCTTCACCAACGACATGTCGACCACCGGGCCGCTCTCGCCACCCGGTGAGGGTGGCGCCGCCCACTCGATCGTGGGCACGGTCGAACAGGTGGGCATCGCCACGCTCATCGCCGTGCCCCTGGCCGTGCTCACCGCGGTGTACCTCAACGAGGTCCGGGGCCGACTCACCGGCACCATCCGGTTCTTCGTCGACGCCATGAGCGGTTTGCCCTCGATCGTGGCCGGGCTGTTCATCTACGCCGTCTGGGTGCTGCGCTTCAGCTACTCCGGCTTCGCTGCCGCCCTCGCCCTGGCCGTGCTCATGCTCCCCATCGTGACGAGGACCGCGGTCGAGATGCTGCGCCTCGTGCCCGACGGTCTGCGGGAGGCGTCGCTCGCGCTCGGCGCTCCCCAGTGGCGCACCGCCCTGCAGGTCGTGCTCCCGACCGCCCGCACCGGCATCGTCACCGCCGTGATCCTCGGCATGGCCCGTGCCGCGGGGGAGACGGCTCCGGTGCTGCTGACCGCGCTCGGGAACACGTCGATGGAGTGGAACCCCTTCGCCGGACCCCAGGACGACCTGCCCCTGTTCGTGTGGACCCAGATCCGCAGCTCCGTGGACGCGTCGGTCTCCCGGGCGTGGACGGGCGCACTGGTGCTGATCCTGCTGGTGCTGTTCCTCTTCGCCCTCGCCCGCGCCGTGGCCGGCCGGGCCGTCGGCGGCAGTCGGAGCAGGGGACGACTCGGACGCCGCGGACGCGGCGCCCCGATGCTGGTGCCCGTCGAGGACATCGGCCCGTTCGGCGTCGCGGCGAGGCCGCACGATCAATCCGGAGGTTCGCGCTCGTGACCGTGACCCAGCAGCACCAGCCGACGCCGGCCCCGACGGCGACGGGTGCCACCCGTGAGCCGGCGACCCTCGTCGCCCGCGGCATCGGCGCCTGGTTCGGCACCAACAAGGTGCTCGAGGGCATCAGCCTCGAGATGACCGCCCGTCGGGTCACGGCACTGATCGGACCCTCCGGGTGCGGCAAGTCGACCTTCCTGCGGATCCTCAACCGCATGCACGAGCTGGTCCCCGGTGCCGCGATGTCCGGGGAGATCCTCCTCGACGGCATCGACATCTACGGCCCTTCGCAGCGCCCCGCCGACACCCGCCTGCGCATCGGCATGGTGTTCCAGAAGCCCAACCCCTTCCCGGCCATGACGGTGTACGAGAACGTCATCGCCGGGCTCAAGCTCGCCGGCATCAAGCGCCACGACAAGGACGACCTCGTCGAGAGCTGCCTGGTGCGCGCCGGTCTGTGGAACGAGGTGAAGGGACGGTTGCGCGATCCGGGCGGTGGCCTGTCGGGCGGACAGCAGCAGCGGCTGTGCATCGCCCGGGCCCTGGCGGTGAACCCGCAGGTGCTGCTCATGGACGAGCCCTGCTCGGCGCTCGACCCGACCTCGACGCGCCGCATCGAGGAGACCATCGACGAGATCAGCCACGAGGTCACCATCGTGATCGTGACCCACAACATGCAGCAGGCGGCCCGTGTGTCGGACCACTGCGCCTTCTTCCTCGCGGCCGAGGGGCAGCCGGGGCGCATCGTCGAGGCGGGTCCGACCGACGTCATGTTCTCCAACCCCACCGATCCCCGCACGCTCGACTACGTCAACGGCCGTTTCGGCTAGGAGTCCCGCCATGGCACGATCGATCCCGAGTCACCCCGCCCGTCGCGCCCGGCGGACCCTCCTCCTGCGGGTGGCCGCGCTCCTGGCCCTGCTGGCGACGACCCTCGCCGTCGGCGTCGGACGGGCGCCCTCCGCGGTCGCCGCCCCGACCGTGACCGGCGCCGGGTCGACCTTCGCCCAGATCGCCATCGACCAGTGGCGTTCCGACGTGGCCCGCCAGGGACTGTCGATCAACTACTCGCCCCAGGGCTCCTCGCAGGGGCGTCGGCAGTTCATCTCCGGCACGGTCGACTTCGCCTCCTCCGACATCCCCTTCGAGCCCGGCGAGGTGCCCGCCGGGGCGCGGGGCTACGACTACCTGCCACTGGTGGCGGGTGGCACGGCGCTCATGTACAACCTGACCGACAATGCCGGCCGTCGGGTGACGAACCTGCAGCTCTCCGGACCGACCATCGCCAGGATCTTCACCGGCCAGATCCGCAACTGGTCCGATCCCGCCATCAAGGCCGACAACCCCGGCATCGCCGGCAGCCTGCCCGACCAGTCCCTCAACGCGGTCGTGCGATCGGGAGGCTCGGGCACCAGCGCCGTCTTCACCGGCTACATCGCCGCGGTGGCTCCCGAGGTCTGGGGTCCCTTCGCGGCGACCTACGGCATCGACACCAACTTCACCTCGAACTTCCCGGATGTGCCCGGCTTCATCAAGCAGAGCGGATCGGACGGGGTGGCCAACTTCGTGGCGAACCCCAACGCCGGCCGTGGGTCCATCGGCTACGCCGAGGCCGGTTTCGCCAAGCAGCGCGGCCTGCCGGTGGTGTACGTGAAGAACCAGTCGGGTGCCTACACCCAACCGACGGCCCGCAACGTCGCCATCGCCCTGACGCAGGCGCAACGCAACCCGGACGGCACCCAGAACCTCAACAACGTGTACTTCCACGGCCACCCGGAGACCTATCCCATCTCCAGCTACAACTACATGATCGTGCCCACCAACGACTTCGACCCCGCCAAGGGCGAGGTGCTGAGCCGGTTCATCATCTACTGCGTGACCGAGGGGCAGGGGAAGGCGGCCTTCATGGGCTACTCGCCCCTGCCCCCGAACCTCGTCGAGCAGGCCCTGAACGAGGTCCGGACCATCCCCGGCCACGTCGAACCGCCGCCGCTGGGCGACTGGGGCAAGTTCTACGAACAGCTCGAGGTGGCGGGGCCTCCGCAGCAACCGCCTCCCGCCCAGGGCGGGGGTGACGGCGGGACCGGCGGAACCGGTGGGACCGGTGGCACGGGTGGGACCGGTGGCACGGCCGGGACCGGTGGCACGGCCGGGACCGGTGGCACGGCCGGGACCGGTGGCACGGCCGGGACCGGTGGCACGGCCGGGACCGGTGCCACCGACGGCACGACCGATACCCTCGTCGACGGGAGCACGGCCAGCAGCGACGAGGTCGCTGGTCCCGCCACGCAGTTCGGCGCCACCGCCGACGGCGACTTCGTGGTGGCCGAGTCGGCCAGCTCGCTTTATCGACGTCCCGACGGCTTCGGCGGCATGCTCTTGATCATCGGGCTGCTGCTGGTCGCGGCGATCCTCACGCCACCGGGCCTGTCGGCGACGCTCGGTCGCCGAGACCGGACCCGCACCGCCCGGGCGGCGAGCGGGAGTGCGGGCGGTACCTCGCCGGACCTGCCACCGCCGCCGGACCTGCCACCGCCGCCCTCGTCGTGAGGGCCGCCTCCTCGCCGTCGTCGTGTCGCCGACGGCGACGTCGAGCACGCGTCGGCGCTGCGGTCGCCGCGACCGTCGCCGTCCTGGCTTCCGCGTTCGCCGCGGTGTCGAGCGCAGGTGCCCAGGCCGTGATCGACACCACCATCACCGTGCCCGCCAAGGGCTCGAGCACCGGTGCCACGCCCGTCCCCCTCGGCGGGACCGCCACCGCCTCGGCCGGCGTGGCCGAGGTGCGCGTCGCCGTGCAGGACCGGCTGACCAAGCTCTGGTGGCGTTCCGACGGCACCTGGGGTGCCTGGCAGCAGTTCGCGGCCGTGGTGGCCGCGCCGGGCGCCACGACCTCGGCGTGGTCGGTCCCGTGGACCGCCCCGGGCCCGGGCGCCTACGCCGTGCAGGCCGAGACCCGCGACCTCGACGGCGCCGGAGACGCCACGCGGGCCTGGGTCAACTTCACCTGGGGTGCGGCCCCCGACGCTGCGGTGACCTTCCCGCAGGGCAACGCCACCGTCTCCTCCCCGGTCACCCTCACCGGCACGGCCGTCGACGACACCGGTGTGTCGGCCGTGCGGATCGCCATCCAGGACCGCGTCACGATGCGGTGGTGGCAGCCGAACGGCACGTGGGGAGCGTGGAGGCAGCTGAACGCCACCGTGGCCGGCTCGGGTACGCCGTCGGCAACCTGGACCTACCCGTGGACCGCGCCGGGGCCCGGCACCTACGCCGTGCAGGTCGAGGCCGTCGACGCCTTCGGGGTGGTGGACCCCAGTCGGGCGTTCCGTCCCTTCGCGGTGCGTGCCCCGGGACCGGCGCTGCTGACCCTCGCCATCGGCCGGGCCGACTGGGGGGCGTCCGACGACTGCACGGTGGCGGAGGGGGCGGTCCCCCTCGACCGGATCGCGGCCGAGCTCGCCGCCCGGGGCCGCACCGCGGCGGTCGGTGTCGTCTCCACGACGACGGCCGAGGACACGCGGCGGTGTCAGGGCGGCGCGATCCTCCAGGCGAGCTGGGCCGATCTCACGGCGCTGCGGGACGCCTACGGCTGGACGGTGTTCCAGCGGCCGAACGGACCCCTCTCCCTCATGACCCCGCAACAACAGGTGGCCGAGACCTGCGGTGCACTCCCGTCGCTGGCGGCACGCGGCCACGACCGGGCCTGGGGACTGCTCGCCTACGCCAACAACACGACCGACGCCACGATCCAGACCGACCTGGTGTCGACCTGCTTCGCGTTCGGCCGTGCCTACGGCAACGGTCTGACGACCCGCAACGGCATCGGGCCACCGTTCTGGCAGAGCACCCGCTCCTTCAACGGCGGTGCGTGCAACGACCCGACGCTCGACTGCTACGGGCTGGTCGTCACCGGCAGTCGCCGCTACGAGTCGCCGGAGCTGCTGGCGGCGCTGCTGGCACCGACCGCCGACACCTGGCGCACGGTGCAGCTCTACCGGTTCGTCGAGGGTGCGCACAGCGGGCCCGGTGGCGCATGGGACTGCACGAGCCCCGACTGGCGCGGGCACTGGACCTCACGTGCCGAGCTGTACTGCGTCGGCGACTTCCTCTGGGCCGTCGACCGCATCCCGGCCGGCGTCACGGTCACCGATCCCGCCGGGGTCGCCGCGCTCTGGGGCCGTGTGCCCTGAGCCCGGGCTCCTCGAGGACACCGCGCACCGGTCGTGGCGCTCGGTCAGTGCCCGGCGGAACTGCCCACGCCACAGGGCGACGCCGGCGGTGTTGGCCAGCGCCAGGCCGATCATGGCGCCGCGGGCGTCGCCGACCAGGGTCCCGACGACGCCACCGGCGAGCACGAGCACCGTCACCACGAGGCGCGCCGCGAAGCTGCGGTTGGCGGCTTCGAGGGCCCGCAGGCCACCGAGGTAGCCCGAGGTGGCGCCCATGGAGGCCAGGAACAGCGCCTGGGGCACGATGAGGGGCTGCGCGAGCGTCCACACCTCTCCGAACAGGGCCTCACCCGCGGCGTCGGGCAGCAGCAGGGGCGCCAGACCCAACGCCAGCGCCAGCCCGCAGAGGCCCGCGGCGAGGCCGGCCACGGCGGCACCGAGCTGTCGGGGTCGACGGTCACGGAGTCGGACCAGCTCGGGGATGGCCACCACCGCCGCGCCGAGCAGCACGACCGTCGCCGGTCCCGTCAGGACCTGGACCGCCCGGACCGCGCCGAGCGCTGCGAGGCCGGCCACGGCGCCGACCACGAACAGCGTGGCGTAGCGGGCGCCGTTGCGAGCCACGAACTCGCCCACGAACGGGGGTACCAGGTCTCGCTGGGTCCGCAACCAAGCCAGGGTGCCCGTGGGTCGGGGGCGGCACCGGGCCTGCCGCACGCCCAGGAGGGCGGCCAGCGCCGCGGCCGACCCCCAGGCCAGGGTGAGCGCGCCGAGTGTCGCCGAGCCGGTGAGCACCAGCCAGCCGATGGCCGCGACCTGCGCCGCCGCCCACACCAGGTCGTTGACCAGCGCCGACCGGGGTCGGGCCTCGGCGAAGAACACGTGTCGCAGGGTGTCCTGCGCCAGGAGCCCCGGCAGGCACACGCCGAGGGTCACCAGCGCCGTACCGGCCGGGCCACCCGAGACGAGGCCGGTACCCACACAGGCCAGGCCCGCCACGACACCGACCACGACCGCCGCTCCCGTGGCCTCGGCCACCGCCCGGTCGCGTTCGCGGCCCTCCAGGCCCGGCAGCCGCACCAACAGCGGTTCGCTCGAAACCGCTCGGGTGAACCCGAGGGCGATCAGGTAGCTGGTGAAGGCGATGCCGAAGGCGCCGAAGTCCTCCGCCCCGACCGAACGGGCCACGGCGACCGACAGCGCGAAGTTGGTCAGGCTCGACACGGCCTGGTCGGCCAGTGCCCATCCGGCTCGCCCGGCCGAGCCGCGCAGGCCCGCCCCGCGTCCCGGTCCGCTGGTCCGCGCGGTGCTCAGCGCTTCCACGCAGAACCGTCCGGGCCGTAGCCCCACCGCTCCAGACGGGAGCCGATGGCCTCGTCGAGGGAGCGGACCTGCACGGGCAGCAGCTCCGTGCGCCAGGCGTCGCGTCGCGGACGTCGCACGCCCAGGCGTCGGGCCGCGTCGAGCGCGTCGGGCGACGGTGCCAGACCGCAGAAGCCGACCACCTCGTCGAGCACGTGCTCGGGGTCGTTGAGGAGGTCCTCGTAGCGCACGTCCAGCCATCGCGGGTCGGCGATGCTGCGGCGGGCGTCGTCGGCGGCGTCGATCAGGAGTCGCCAGGCCAGCCCGGCCAGCACGACGTAGGAGCGTCCCGAGGCCTCCCACAGCTCGGCCTCCCGCGGGGGCAGCGGACCGAAGTGCCAACCCGCCGGGCCGAGGTGTCCCCGCCACCACGGCATCTGCAGCCAGGAGTTCGCCACCGCCCGTCCGTCGCGGACCACGTGCACGAAGCGGACGTCGTCGAGGCAGGCGTCGATGAACCCGGCTCGGGGCCAGCCGGTGAACTTGTGCAGGAACACCGGTGCGCCCTGACGTCGGGCGGCGTCGAGGAAGACCCCGCGGAACCGCGCGCGCAGCCACGGCGTGGCGTCCCCGGCGCCGAGGTCGCGGTCCGGCTCCACGACCACGGGGCCCACGCGGCGGGCCAGGAGTCGGTAGGCCTCCGACGGGGCGAAGCGGACCCGACCCTTGCGGGTGGCCGCGGCGGGCAGCCGCCGGTGCAGCGCACCGTTGCGGCGGTCGAGGCCCAGCCGCGCTGCCCGGCCTGCCAGCACGTCGTCGACGTTGGAGACGAAGCCGGTGCCGGGATGGCGCGCCAGCAGCTCGTGCAGCAGCGACGATCCGCACCGACCGGTGCCGATCAGGAAGACGAACCGGGGATCGCTCACCCGGCGTACCCGTACCGGCGGAGCGCGTCCCCCGCCACTCGTTCGATCGCGGAGCGCGCCGCGGGTGGGAGGTGGTCGCGCCAGGCGTCGTCCGGGCGGCGCCGGTCCAGACGGGCCACCTGGCGTGACCAGACGGCGTCCGCCGGCAGGCCGACGAAGCGGGAGACCCGTCCGGCGACGCCGACCAGGTCGGCCACCAACTCCTCGTAGCGGATGCGCAGCACCCGTTCCGGGACCACGGTGGCGATGCCCGCTTCGAGCACGGCGGTCTCCGCCACCCAGTGCCGAGCGCAGGCCTCCCACGGGTCGCCGCCGTCGCGGGCCCAGGTGGTCGGTGTTCCCTCGGCCCACCAGAGCGGCTGGTCGGCCCACCAGTCCACGGCGGCGAGCGAGGCCGCCACGGCGCGTCCGTCTCGCACCAGCACGACGAACCGGGCGTCCGGGAGGGCCCGGGCCAGCGCGGCGATCCGACGGTTGTGGTCGATCCGCTTGTTCACGACCACGTCTCCGCCACCCCAGCGCAGCACCGCGGCCAGCCGATCCCCGAGCACCTCGGCGGCCTCGCGGCCCCGGTCCGGGTCGAGGGGTCGTGGGCCGGTGACCCCCAGGCCGCAGGCCCGGAACAGCGGCTCACCCTCGACGGGCATGGGGTACAGCCGTGTGGCGACGCTTCGGTGGCGACCGTAGACGTAGGCGTTGCCGCCGTCGGTGAACCACGCGCGGTGGCGTTGGCCGGGGGTGTGCCTGGTGAGGCGGTTCAGGGCGGCCAGCGAGGTGATGGTCGGATGCCGGCGCACCCAGTTGGAGATCCACCCCGCGTCGGGGTGCAGGCACAGCGCCTTGTAGAGCAGGCTCGTGCCCGAACGGGGCGCACCCACGACGAAGCCCACCGGGAGGACACGCCGATCCGTGTCGGTGGTGGGGATGGTGGGGGTCGTCGTCATCTCGCTGCCTGGGCGACCGGATCACCCCGATCGATGCAGCACCCCTCTTGCCGCATCCGGACTGTCGCACCTAACCTCGCGGCGCGCAAGGAAACTCTTGGCGCCAGCGCGGACGAGGGGCTGGGCTGCGTCAGGGACCTGATGGACCCATCACGTCTCGAAAGGCCAGCCCCGTGGAGATCGTCGAGTTCCTCGCCGCCCGGCGTCACCGGGTGGCTGCTCTGCTCCTCGTCCCGGTGGTCGCCGTCGCGCTGACGGCGGCCTTCTCCGTCGACCAGGGTGAGCGCTACCAGTCGAGCGTGGTGGTGGAGGTTCCCTCAGACGGCGCAGACGGCCGGGCCGTGCAGCTCCAGGCTGCCGAGCGCTTCGCCGCTCTGGTCGTGTCGCCGCAGGTCGCGGCCGCGGTGGCCGACGACATCGGTGTGCCCGCACCCGAGATCGCCCAGGGCGTCACGACGAGCCGAGACGAGACGGAGGTCGAGGTGCGGTTGGCGCTCACCCGCCCCGGCGACACGTCCCGTCGCGCGCTGGTGGCGCTCACCGCCGAGGCGGCGCGTCGTCTCTTCGAGGCGCCGAGGGTGGAGTCGCAGGCGGCCATCGAGGCGGCGCAGGATCGCCAGGCCCAGGCGGAAGCAGCGCTGGCCGCCTTCGAGCTCGAGCGGGGAGCCACCGCCGCGCCCATCCGCTACCAGGAGATCCTCGACGCCCAGGCCGAGCTCCGCCGGCTCCGCCAGGAGGCGCGGGCCGCGGGTCGGACAGGGGAAGCCGAGGAGTACCAGGTCCTCATCGACGAGTACGAGGCGGCCCGGCTGGCCCTCGAGCCCCTGCTGCCCGAGTACCGCGCCCTGCAGGGAGACGTCAACCGGGCCGGTACCCAGATCGACACCGCCCAGCTCCGCGCCGACGACCTGGCGGCGCGGGAAGCCGGCCTGGTGGAGCGTGCCGGTGCCGATGCCTCCCAGGCCGAGCTGGTCGACGCCACCACCCTGCTGCTGCGTCGGTCGTTGGCGGCGGGGGCCGTGGGCATCGTGCTGGCGGCCGCCCTGCTGGCGATACTCGAGGTCCTGCGGCCCGTCCGGGCCGACGACGGGATGGGGGCCGATCCCGGCTCGCAGGAGCACCCCCGCGACGGCGGCGAGGACCCCGCGTGCGACGCCGGCTCCGACACGGTCGACGACCCGGGTGAGGGGACCGCGACGCCGCCGGAGCGGTTGGTGCCCAGCCGGGTCGAGGTGCGTGGCGACGGGTCGCTGGTGGTGTCGTGACGGCGTGGTGGACGCCGCCGTGGGCAGGGTCGTGACCGGCGGGCCAGCGCGCCTCGCCCGCCAGGCGCGCTGGCTGCGTTCCGAGGGCGTCGCACGCGTGCTCGAGGAGCGCGACGTCCACCCGGCCCGCGCCCGTGACGCGCTGGCGCGCCGGCGGTGGCGGCGCCACCACGGCGAGCCCGGCGCAGCCCTCGCCGTGTGGATGGTCGGGTTGCAGCGATCGGGCACCAACATGCTCACCCGCTGCCTCCGCCGTGCGCCCGAGCTCGAGATCCACAACGAGGGGGATCGCCGGGCCTTCGTCGACTACCGGCTCCGACCCGATCCCGAGCTCGTCCGGCTCCTGGCCCTCAGCCCCCACCCGATCGTGCTGTGCAAGCCGCTCTGCGACAGCCACCGGGTCGTCGAGCTGCTCGAGCGCGTCCGGGGGCCCCGCGGCGCCCGGGCGTTGTGGGTCTTCCGTGGCGTCGACGGCAGGTCGCGCTCGGCCTCGGCCCGCTTCGGGTCCCACGCCCGGGAGGCGCTGCTCGCGGTGGCGGCTGGTGATCGCACCATCTGGCAGGGTCAGGGGCTCGGTGAGGCGGCCCTCGCCGACCTGCGCAGCATCGACCTGGCAGAGCTGGACGACACGTCCGCCCAGGCGCTGCTGTGGATCGTGCGGAACCGGCTCTTCTTCGACCTGGGGCTCCACCGGCGCGACGACGTCGCCCTGGTCGACTACGACGCCGTCACGGCGGATCCCCCCGGCGGTCTGCGTCGGGTGTGCCGGTACATCGGTCTTCCCTACCGCGACGCCATGGTCGCCGGCGTGGAGCCCAGGACCCCCACCGACCTCCGGGTGGCGCTGCCGGCGTGGCTGCGGACGCGCTGCGACGACCTCACGGAGCGCCTGGCCCTGGCCGCGGCCCGCCTCCCGGCTCAGCCGCCGGGCTTCGCCAGCACGTAGAGCAGGTTGTTGTGGTCGGACGCCAGCCGCCCGGCCGACACCGCCCCGACCAGCCTCGTCGTCGCCGCGACGAACGGACGGTACCGACCCGACCGCTCGAGGTACACGGCCGATCCGTGCTCGTGCAGGATGCGCAGGTCGTTGCGGCGGGCGTAGGCGTGCATCCCGCGCCGCGACACGACCCGGTCGTAGACGACCGGATAGGGCCCGTGCCCCGCGGTGCCGGCGGCGGGCATGCCGATCACGTGGCGGCGGAAGGCGACGTGGAGGCGGTGCGGCGTGTGGCGGGCCACGAACCCGTACACCGAGTCACGGTCCGGGAGCCGCAACAACAGGAGCCCGCCGGGGCGCAGCCAGGACACGAAGCGGTCGAGCAGCTCGGCCGCTCCCGCCACGTGCTCGAGCACGAACGAGCTGAACACGACGTCGAACGAGGCGTCCGGGAGGTCGACGGTGCGCAGATCGGCCACGACGGCCACGTCGAGGTCGTCGTGGCGTTCGACCCGGAGACGCACGGCGTCGCCATCGAGGTCGATCCCGGTCAGGTGGATCGGGATCCCGCCGAGGTCGAGCTGCCAGCGCCGGCCACAGCCCGCCTCGAGGATCCGGAGCGGACGACCGACGGTGACGCCCCGTGCATCAGCGGCGAGGCGCACCGCGCCGGCGAGGACCGAGAGCTCGTCCTCTTCGTGGCGGAGTCGTTCCAGGGTCGGCAGCACGGCCACCGTGCGCACGGTAGGGAGGTGAGTCGGCGAACGGCTTGCCGGCGGGGAGCGGCGCGATGAACGGGCCGTGAACCTTCGGCGACGTCGCTGGGGTCGGGCCCGAGCCGTCCCTACCATCGCTGCGGCTCCGTCAGGCCGGTTCCATGACCTCCGCGTTGCGCTCGACTCCCCGCCCGGATCGGCTGCCCGCACTCCTGTGGGCGCTGCTCGTCGTACCGCTCGGCACCCTCGCCGCGTGGGTGGGCATCGCGCTCGCCGACGGCCTGCCCCGGATCCTGTGGGTGGCGCCGTTGGGTCTCACCGCCGCGGTCGCCGGCGTGGTGCTGGCCTGTTGGCGATTCGAGTGGTTCGTCCTGACCGTGCTGGCCGTGCGGGCGAGCCTGGACGTCGCCAAGCTGGGGCCGTCGTCGGGACGCATCGAGGTGGCAACCGCCATCGGGCTGCTGCTGGTCGTGACGACGGTGGTGTGGCTCGTCCGACCGCGCCACGTCGACGGTTGGACGGGACCGTCACTGCTCACCAGGGTGGCGTTCGCGTTCCTCGGCGCGGTGGCCCTCAGCGCGGTGCTGGCGGGCGACCGGGGCGCGAGCCTCACCGAGGTGGCGCGGGTCGCCGTCGTCGTGGCACTGCTCGCAGCCCTCGATCGGCTGCTCGTCGACGCCGCGGCCCTGCGGCGGGCGCTGGTGGCCGTGGCCCTGTCCGCCCTGGTGCCCCTCGCCGTCGCGGCGGCCCAGGCGCTCGGTGTCGGCGGTGCCCGGGAGATCGGCGGGTTCGAACGGGTCCGGGGCACGTTCCTGCATCCCAACCCGTTCGCCATGTACGCGTGCATCCTGCTCGTGATGGCCGTCGCGCTCGTCGGCGTGGTGTCGATGCGCCGCCGACCCGTCCTGCTCGTCGGCATCGGCGCGCTGGGTCTGGCGCTCGTCGGCACCTATGCGCGTGGCGCCTGGATCGCCGCCGTCGTCGGGGTGGCGACGGTCGCCGTGGTCAAGCGAAGCCGGCTGCTGGCACTCGTCCTGGTCGTCGGTCTCGCTGCGGTCGTCGTCGCCGTCCCCTCGGCCGTCCAGCGCTTCGCCGACCTCGACACCGCCGAGCGGGGCTCCGGCGACCCCGCCAACTCCCTGTCGTGGCGCCTCTCCTACTGGCGCGACGCCATGCCGCTCGCCGAGCGCAACCCGGTGACCGGCATCGGCCTCGGCATGGTGAGCCAGGAGCTCGACGAGGGCGTGCCGCCCCACAACGACTACGTACGGATCTTCGTCGAGACCGGGGTCGTCGGTCTGATCGCCTTCGTCGGGTTGCTCCTCGCCCTGGTGGTCACGGCCCGCACGGCGCTGCGCCGCGCGCCGCCCGGCCTGCCCCGCGGCGTCGCCGAGGGCTTCGCCGGGGTGCTGGCGGCCGTGCTGGTGCTGGCCGTCACCGCCAACCTGATCTCCCAGGTCGTGGTGGTGCAGTACGTGTTCGCGTTCGCGGCGATGGCCGTCGCCGCGGGCCGGCTCGGTCCGACGCGGCGCGGCGTCGCTTCCCGTCGTGCCGCGCCGCCCGTGCAGACCGGCGAGCCCCTGGAGGCCTGACATGCGGATCCTGCACGTCAACAAGTTCCTGTACCGGCGGGGCGGCGCGGAGGGGTACCTGTTCGACCTCTCGGCGCGTCAGCGGGCCCGGGGCCACGACGTGGCGTACTTCGCCATGCACCATCCCGACAACGAGCCCTCGTCGTTCGAGGACTGGTTCCCCGATCACCTCGAGCTCGATCCCGCCCCGGCGGGGTTCCTCGCCAAGGCGGCCGCGGCCGGTCGCATGGTGTGGTCCTCCACCGCTGCCCGGGGGATGCAGGCGGTCCTCGAGCGCTTCCGGCCCGACGTGGTGCACCTCCACAACGTCTACCACCAGCTCTCACCGTCGGTGCTGGCACCGGTGGCGCGGGCGGGGGTGGCTTCGGTGATGACCCTGCACGACTACAAGCTGGTGTGCCCCTCCTACCAGCTGTTGGCCGGCGGCGAGGTGTGCGAGGCCTGCATCGGTGGGAGCCTGGCCAACGCGGTGCGCCGTCGCTGCAAGGACGGGTCGCTGACCGCCAGCTCGTTGCTCGCGCTCGAGACGTCGCTGCACCGCCGCACCGACGCCTACGGGTCGGTGGGCGTGCTGATCGCCCCGAGTCGTTTCCTGGCCGGCCGTCTCGAGGCGGCGGGGGTGGGCGGCACTCGTCTGCGCCACATCCCGCACTTCGTGGATCCGGCCGTCGCCGTGGGCCCCCGCTCGGTACAGGGTCCGGGGGCGACGCCCGTGGTGGCCTACGCGGGCCGGCTGGCGCCGGAGAAGGGCGTGGACGTCCTCGTGCGGGCCGTGCGGGAGGTACCCGACGTGCAGCTCGAGATCGCGGGTGACGGCCCGGATCGTGACCGCCTCGAGCGGGCCGCCCGCTGGCTGTTGGCCGATCGGGTGCGTTTCCACGGCCGGGTGAGCCGCACCGGGGTGCAGCAGCTGCTGGGTCGGGCGACCGTGGCCGTCGTGCCCTCGCGCTGGCACGAGAACCAGCCCCTCGCGGTGCTCGAGGCGTTCTCCTGCGGGGTGCCCGTGGTCGCCACCCGGCTGGGCGGTCTGCCCGAGCTCGTCCAGGACGGCCGCACGGGTGTGCTGGTGCCCCACGACGATCCCGTCGCTCTGGCCGCCGCGCTGTGCTCCCTCACGTCCGAACCTGCGTGGGCGGCTGCCATGGGGGCTCGGGCGCGCCGGTGGGCGATCGAGCACCACGACCCCGACCGGCACCTCGATGCCGTCGAGCTGGCCTATGCGGCTGCGGGCGCCCGGCGCGCGGGGCCGGCCGGCGTACCGGTGGCGCGTCCGCGCCCGCCGGCCCGGAGCGCCAGGTAGAGCTCCTCGGTGGCGGTCGCCGCGGCGTCCCAGGAGAAGCGGCGCAGCACCTGCTCACGCAGCCGTGCCGCTCCCGCCCGGTTCTGATCGGGGGCGGCGAACGTCTCGGCGAGCGCTCGTGCCAGCCGGTCGGCTGGACGGACGCCGGGGTCGTCGAGGCCGACGAGTCGGTGGCCGGGGCCGTCGGCTCCGACGATCTCGCGGTGGGGGCCGATGTCGCTGAGCACGAGCGGTGCGCTGTGGGCCGCGGCCTCCAGCACCGAGAGCGGGAGGCCCTCGAGGCGCGAGGGTGCCACGACGGCTGCGGCGTGGGCGTAGAGGGCGTCGAGCGTCGGCCTCTCCACCCAGCCGAGAAGCCGCACCCGCGGGTCACGCGCCGCCGCCGCGTGCAGCCTGCGCTCGTAGTCGTCGAGGTAGCTGGCGCGCCCGGCGATCACGAGGGGCAGCGAACCGGGCACCTTGCGGTAGGCCTCGACGAGGAGGTCGGGCCGCTTCTCGGGGACCAGGCGACCGACGAAGGCCACGAACCGACGTGGCTCGAGGCCCAGTGCCGTGAGCGCCTCGGTCGGGACGGCACCCGGCTCGAACACCCCGTTGGGGATGTGGGCGGCGCGCACCCGGCCGGTCGAGGCGTAGGCGCGGGTGATCTCGGCCGACACGCCGATGACCGCGTCGGGCACCCGTGCGGACAGCCAGGTCGCGGCGCCGAGCGTGGCCCGGGCGCCGGCACCCCACTTGGCGCGCTGCGCGTCGAAGCCGTGCACGGTCTGCACGACCGTGCAGCCCGATCGCAGGCGGAGCAGGGGGCTGAACAGGCCCGGCCCGATGGCGTGCACGTGCACCACGTCGGCGCCCCGCAGCGCAGCGACGGCGGTCGCGACGGCGGCGTGGGTCGTGGCGTCGAGGTGCTTGGTGCGGATCGTGGGCAGCTCGACGATCCTCATGCCCCGGTGGCGCCGGCGTGCGGCGCTGGTGTCACGGCGGCTCATGACCACGACCTCGTGCCCACGCTCGACGAGCCGGGCACCGATCTCCTCCACGTGGCGCTCCACGCCGCCGTAGCTCGCCGGGATGCCACGGAGGCCGAGCATCACGATGCGCATGGCAGGCCGAGCTCGTCGGCGGGGTCGTCGTCCGGTGTGTGGGCCCCGGTGAGGTCGACCAGGACCGAGGTCGTGCGCGCACCCGCCGGGCCAGGGCGTGACCCGGTCTCGTGCGGATGGGTCGCGTCGACCGGTGCGGTCGTGACCGCCGCCGTCGCGTCGTGGTGGTCCTCGGCGGGTGGACGACCCGGGTCGTCGACCGGGGGGGCAGGGAGGCCGGCCGTCAGTCGTGCGTGCGTGACGTGCAGCAGCCGTCGCAGCAGCTGCACCGCCGTGGCCGCCAGCAGCCGCAGGTCGAGGGCCGGACCCCAGTGGTCGAGGTAGTACAGGTCGAGGGCCCGGTAGCGCTCGAAGCTGGCGTGCTCGTTGGCGGCGGCCTGCCAGCAGCCCGTGATCCCCGGGCGCAGCTCGTGCCGGGCGCGATGCGCCGCGTCGAACTGCGCGACCTCCTCCGGCAGTGCCGGGCGGGGACCCACGA
The DNA here is from genome assembly GCA_025456085.1 of Acidimicrobiales bacterium. Classification (GTDB taxonomy): domain Bacteria; phylum Actinomycetota; class Acidimicrobiia; order Acidimicrobiales; family Acidimicrobilacustridaceae; genus JALOLF01. The sequence continues at coordinate 3,600 of JALOLF010000060.1, read as the reverse complement.
GGCTCATCCTGCCGGACACGACGTGGAGGAGCTGGGGGAGCTCGTCGATGCTGGTCAGCCGGAGCAGACGGCCGATCGGGGTCACGCGGGGGTCGTCGTGGACCTTGAACAACGGGCCCGAGCGCTCGTTGCGGTCCCGTAGCTCACCCAGCCGGCGCTCGGCGTCGGGGACCATCGTGCGGAACTTGAGCATGGTGAAGGGCCGTTCGTGGCGACCCACCCGCACCTGGCGGAAGAACACGGGCCTGCCCTCCAGCACGAGCACCGCCCCGGCCGCCACGGCCAGCAGCGGTGCCAGCACGACGAGCGCCAGGCTGGCGATCGTCAGATCGAGCAGCCGTTTCGAGGCTCGGCGGATCCGGGTGGCGCGGTCGGAGATGGCGGGCCGGTCCACTGCGAGCAGCAACCCCGTCGTCGTCATCGGTGATGTCCCTCGTCCGTCCTCGGAGCCGTCGGATCCGACGTCGTGTCGTCGGGGCTGAACCTAGGGTCGGGGCTGCTGCGGGCACAGCCGATCGGCTCCGATTTCCGGGGCCGTTCGCCCAACGTTCATCGCTACGTTCCGGGCGTTCACGGCCGTGAGGTTCCCGCTACCTACGCTGCACCCGTGACCGCGAGCGCCGACCAGCAGCGGGCGACCTACGGCTCGTCCGCGCCCTCCTGGGCGTTCCGCCCGCACGCTCTGTTGAACGGTTGGGCCTTCCTGGCGGCGGTCCTCGGCCTGTGCGCCGTCGTGCTCTCGGTGCCGCGGGGCGTGCTGACGCCGGCGGGCAGCCTGGTCGTCGTGGCCGCGGCGCTGGCGTCGTGCCATCTGGGGTGGCGGCGCGCCGTCGACACGCCTTGGCGGGGAGGTCGCCGCCTGGTGCTCGCCGGGCTGGTGGCGACGGCGATCGCGACGGTCGAGATCCTGGCCGGGGTGGCCCTGTGACGCCGGCCTGCGCTGGCAGGCACGGACCGACCCGGGGCGGGCGTTGACCGCAGACGTGGGTGCGCGCACGCCGGCTCGTGTCGTCGAGGTCCGAGCCGCGCTGGTGGTGCTCCTCGGTGCCGGCCTGCTCGCGGGTGTCCTCGCGGCGGGGGCGCCGACCGGTCTCGTCGTGTTCGACGCGCTGCTGCGTGCCGCGTGCGCAGCCGCCGTGGTGCTCCTGAGCACCCGAGCCGGACCGGCCGCCTGGGGGTTCGCGGGTGTGGTGGTCGTGGTGTCGGCCGGTCCCGAGCCGGTGGCGGTGGCGGGAGCCACGGTGGTCTTCGTCGCGGTCGTGAGTGCCGTCCGGGGTGCGGCCGACGGGCGTACGGAGGCCGTGCCGTCCGGCTCGGGCAGCACGCGTCTGTCCGGCGCGGTCGTGGGACTGGTCCTGGCCGTGGCGCTGGCGAGACTGGGTGGCGCAGGTCGGTTCGGCCTGACGGCGCTCGCCGTCGTCGTGGCGGTCACGCCGCTGGCGGTGTCGGCGCATCGACGGGCCCGACCGCACGAGCGCGAGCTCGTCGGCTCGGTCGTGCGCTGGTGCGCGCTGGTCGTCTCCGTGCCACTGGGGTGCTTCTTCGTGGCACTCGTGGCGGGATCCGCGAGCCTCGAGCGCGGCCTCGATCAGGTGCGTGAGGCCACCGCTTCCGCCCGCAACGGCGATCCGGAGGCCGCGAGGCAGGCGTTCGACGGTGCAGCCCGGTCGTTCCACACGGCGGAACGGGTCTTCACGTCGCCGTGGGTGCAGCCCGCCCGGCTGGTGCCGTTGGTGGGACGCCACCTCGACGCGTTGGCCGAGGGCAGCGACGTGGGGGAGCAGTTGGCGGGCGAGATCGGCTCGTCGGCGGGGCTGGCGTCCTTCGCCGAGCTGCAGGCAGGGCCGGGCGCGGTCGACCTGGAGGCGCTGCGCAGCTACGAGGAGCCGCTGTCGGCCGCGGCGGCGGAGCTGGCGGCGGCCAGCGTGCGCCTCGCCGACCACTCGGAGTGGCTCGTTCCCTGGCTGGCTTCCCGACTCGACGACCTGCGCGTCGAACTCGCGGCTGCCGGCGCCGATGCCGACCTGGCTGCACAGGCCGTCTCGTCGGCCCCGGAGCTGCTCGGCGCGGACGAGGCTCGCCACTACCTGGTGCTCGTGGCGAGCCCGGCCGAGACCCGGGAGCTCGGCGGCTTCGTGGCCAACTACCTGGAGCTCCGGGCCGACGGTGGGGTGCTCAGCGTCGTGCGCAGCGGCCGCGCCAGCGACCTCAACGACGAGTCCGGCGAGCGGGCCCTGCGGGAGCCGGACCGCTATCCGACCCGCTACCTCGCGCTGCACCCGGAGCGGTACTGGCAGAACGTGACGGGGTCACCGGACTTCCCGACGGTGGCGGTCGCTGCCACCGACCTCTACGAGCAGTCCACCGGTACGTCCGTCGACGGCGTGGTCTACGTGGACCCCGAGGGGCTCGCAGGGTTCCTCGCCCTCACCGGCCCCGTCCGGGTGCCCGGTCTCGACGAGCCGCTGTCGGCGGACAACGCCGTCGACGTGTTGCTGCGCGAGCAGTACGTGCTGCTGGCGGACAAGGCCGAGCGCGTCGAGGTGCTCGAGCAGGCAGGGGAGCAGGTCTTCCGGCGGCTGACCGGCCTGCCGGTCCCCGGTCCCCGTCGCGTCGTGGATGCGTTGGGACCCGCTGCGGCGAGGGGACGCCTGCTCGTCCACCTCGCGCGGCCCGACGAACAGGAGCTGTTCGACCGCATCGGCATGGGGGGCGCCTTCCCGACGACACCGCCGGGCGATCTGCTGTCGGTGGTCCACGTCAACGCCAACCCGAGCAAGATCGACGCCTATCTGCGCCGCGAGGTCACCTACGACGTCGAGGTGGACCCCCGCACCGGCGCCGTCGACGCCGTCGTGACGGCGCACCTGCGCAACGACGCGCCGGCCGGTGGGCTGCCCGACTACGTGATCGGGGCGGCCGACCCGGCGCAGCCGCCCGGCACCAATCGGATGCTGCTGTCGATCTACAGCCCCCACGAACTGGTGCGCGCCGAGCTCGACGGGGTGTCGATCCCGCTGGAGGACGTCGCGGAGCTCGGTGTGCGCCGCTACAGCGCCTTCGTGGACGTGCCACCGGGTGGTACCCGGATCGTGCGGGTGCACCTCGAGGGATCGGTCCGCCTCGATGGCGTCTACCGGCTCGACCTGGCGCCCCAGCCGGTTGCCGGCGCCGACGACGTCACCGTCCGGGTCCGTGCGCCAGCGACCTGGCGGCTGACCGATCCGAGCGGGTCCGGCGTCGGCGCCGTCGTCGACGACGTGTTCACCTGGCGGTCGTCCGACGGGCGGGACCAGACGCTCGAGGTCGGCCTGCGTCCCCGTTGAGGCCCCGAGAACGGCCTCCCAGAGGGGGTGTCGCGCCCCGGATCGGCTCCGCGAGCGGGTTCTCGGGCCTCCAACGGCGAGAAAAGGCCGAAAAAGGGCGGAAAATAACCATGGCCATCTTGCGCTCGCCCGATGGGCGGTCCATTATCACACCATTGTAATTACACGTGTGGTAAAGGCCACACCTCACCGGGCGTCGTGGGGGGTCTCCAGCGGACGCGACAGCTCGGTGGGTCGTTCCCTGCCCAGGCAGGGAGAAGGAGACCGGACATGC